>MGQQ01000112.1:4717-5502 GCA_001798855.1 Deltaproteobacteria bacterium RBG_16_49_23
ATGGCAGCGGTGGCCACGGCAGGTGCCATCCATAAATTTTCAGGGCTTCAGCCCATGATCAAATGGCCTAATGATATCCTTTTGAGAAATCGAAAGGTGGCAGGGCTTCTGAATGAGATCCATTCGGAGATGGATCGGATCCATTTCGTTATCCTGGGCATTGGGGTGAACCTCAATATGGATGAGAAAATGTTTTCAAAAGAGATCCGGAGCCTTGCAACCTCATTAAAGAGAGAGATGGGGCAATCCATTTCAAGAAAGGCCTTCCTTCAGACCCTGTTGGAGGAATTGGAAATGTGGTATGAAACTTTCTTAAAAGAGGGTGCCTCTCCTATTTTGAAAGCATGGAGAGATAAGGCCCAGATCCAAGGAAGACCTGTCAAAGTGACTTCCTTCGGGGAGGTTCTGTCAGGCACGGCCATCGATGTTGATAACGATGGAGCGTTGATTTTAGAGACAAAGGCGGGAGAACGGAAGAGGGTTGTGGCGGGGGACATTGAATACAGAAAAATGTCAAATGTCAAAGTTCAAAGTTCAAATAAATCCTAGATTTCAAAGTTCAAATATTTTGACATTTAAGCATTTGGCATTGATTTGACATTTGGAATTTGACATTTTCCCCCAGCTTTCTTGGGGGAAGGGAGGCATTATGCTGCTCGTTATCGATGTGGGGAATACGAATACGGTCCTTGGGGTCTATGATGGAGAGGTCCTGGTCGATCACTGGCGGATTGGGACCGAAAGGGACAAGACAGCGGATGAGTGGGGAATCCTCTTCCGGGATC
>MGQQ01000113.1 GCA_001798855.1 Deltaproteobacteria bacterium RBG_16_49_23
CTTATTTTTTTCCTTTGCTCTATAATACACGGTAAAAAAAGAATTCCGGTGTCCACCCCCACCCGCACCCTCCCCCCTGCCTTCGCCGAAGCGTCTTCGCGCAGGCAGGCGTCGATGGGGGAGGAATTATTTGGGAAATTTCAAATATCTTTGAATAGATTTTATTAAGAAATTCTCAGGATAGTTGAATTTCTTTTATTATCATAAAAATTATTTTATTATTGATTTATGTGGACGAGAAGAAAACTCATAAGAGCATGGTTTGGGGCTTCTTTATCGGGCCTTGTTCTACATCCTTTCTCCATCTGCTGGGCGAAGACCAAAAAGCTTCTCCCCAGAGGTTTTTCAAGAGAAGAGCTGAAGAATATGAATCCGGAGGAGATTGACAACCGAAATCTTGAAGTTGACCCTCTTGAAAAATTCGGGACAATGGGGCCTACGGACGTGGCCGTGGATATCAACACTTACCGGCTTAAGATTACGGGGAAAGTGAAACAGCCCCTCTCCTTGACCTATGATGAAATTCTAAAATATCCTTCCTTAATCGAGACGGTTCTTCTCATCTGCCCGGGCTTCTTTACCAACAATGGGCGCTGGAGCGGTGTGAGTTTCAGGACATTGCTGAAGAGTGTGGTTGTCCATCCTGAGGCAAAATACCTCGATGTCAAAGGAGTCTATGGAAAGGTTGTAAGAATTCCCTTAAAAGATATCGACCGGAAAAGGGTCTTCCTATCCTACCGGGTCAATGGGGAAATCCTTCCTCAGAAACATGGTTTCCCTTTACGATTGGTTTACGAGGATGCCTACGGATACGACTGGGTAAAATATGTCGATGAGATTGTTATTTCATAATACCCCATCCCCCTCCTAATCTCCCCCTTGAAGGGGGAGGAGTTACGCCAAGCGCGTAACGATTACTGTTAATTCAAACCTGAGATTGTTAATAATCAATTTTTTATCTCGCTACGTGGACGGCGATGGGCTTTAAAACTCTCACCAGATCGGCCGGTGACATCTCACATAAGAGACCTCTTCTGCCTGCATTGATGAATATCCGTGGAAGGCTGAGAATGGTCTCCTCAATATAGACCGGAAGCTGTTTTTTAGTCCCAAAGGGAGAAATTCCGCCGACCCTATAGCCGGTATGCTTCAAAGCCATTTCAGAGGAACAAGGAGTGATTGATTTGGCTCCCAGGACCCTGGCCAATTCCCTGGTCGAGACCTCCCTGTCCCCGTGCATGAGAATGATGAGGGGCGATTTTTTCTCATCCTCCATAACGAGCGTTTTGACCGTCAGGTGTTCGTCCACGCCCAGGGCCCGGGCCGCGACTTCGGTGCCTCCCTTCTCCTCATATCCATAAGGGCGCTCGATAAAATCCACCTGATGCTCTCTCAAAAAACGAATGGCATTGGTAACCGGAAATTTGTCCTTTGACAAACGTAACTCCTCCTGAATAACCCCTCAGTTTAAAAGGGC
This sequence comes from Deltaproteobacteria bacterium RBG_16_49_23, assembly GCA_001798855.1. GTDB lineage: Bacteria > Desulfobacterota > BSN033 > BSN033 > UBA1163 > RBG-16-49-23. The sequence goes on from MGQQ01000113.1 coordinate 1,478, forward strand.
AGAAAGGGGCCGGGATGTTCTTCTGGGAAAACCTTCCGGGCCAATCGGTTCAAATACCACCCATTACTAAGGAGTTCATAATTGAGAAGACATACTCTTCTGAAAATCTCCCCTCGCCCTCTTTTCCAAAGAGGGGTAATTCCTCCCTTTGGTCTCCGACCCGGAGGGCAAAGGGAGGGAGGGATTTATCTTCAGTGTCTACACAATTATGGACTGACTAATAACTGATCCGACCTACAGGTCCGCTCCGTGATACTTCCGCTTTGCCCGTTTCTCCCTCTTTGCCTTCTGACGCCTTGCCTGTCTGATTTTTCTCTCTTCGGGAGTCACTCTCCCTGAGGCTCTTTCGATGCGGCTCACCAGCTCCCGCCTTGCCAGAAACCGGTTGAGAGTCTGGCTTCTTTCGCTCATCCATTTCACCTCAATCCCTGTGGGAAGATGCTTGAGATAGACGCAGGTGGAGGTTTTATTCACCTTCTGCCCTCCCCTGCCCGAGGAACGGATAAATTTCTCTTCAATATCCCTCTCATGGATGTTCAGGACTTCCATCCTCTGTCTGAGATCTTCTGCTTTTTCTTCACTCACTCCAAACCGGACCATGGTGAGACTCCCGGTTAAATCCATTTCCTCTTCTTAAAATAAATCACCATAGTAGCGCCGATGAGAAGAATAACCAACCAGATGAGGGGATAGCCCCAGCGCCACTCCAGCTCGGGCATATATTTAAAATTCATCCCATAAATCCCGGCGATGAAAGTGAGGGGCATGAAGATGGTCGCAATAATCGTCAGCACTTTCATCACCGAATTGAGCCGGTTGCTTACGCTTGAAAGGTAGATGTCGAGCATTCCGGAAAGCATCTCCCGATAGGTCTCAATCGTATCCATGACCTGGACGGTATGGTCATAAACATCTCTGAGATAGATCTCCGTGGTCTCTTTAATCAGCGGGGATTCCCTCCTCTCCATGCCGCTGACGACCTCTCTTAAAGGCCAAACCGCCCTCCTCATAAAAGTGATTTCATTCCTTAAGGTCTGAATGGACTTGAGCGTCCGGTCAGCAGGGCGGGTCATCAACTCTTCTTCGAGAAGTTCCACCTTATCCCCCAGCCTTTCAAGGATGAGGAAATAATGGTCCACAATGGTATCGATCAGGGAGTAGGCAAGATAGTCGGACCCCATCTTTCGAATCAACCCCTTGCCGCTTCGGAGCCTCTCCCTGACCGGATTGAAAACATCTCCTTCTTTTCCCTCTTGAAAGGAGATTACAAAATTCGACCCGAGGATCAAACTGACCTGTTCCGCCTCCACCCGATGTTCGGGGTCGCCCCCGTAAAACATCTTTAAAACGATGTAGAGATAATCTCCGTAGACCTCCATCTTCGGACGCTGATCCGTGTTGAGGATATCTTCCATCACAAGAGGGTGGAGGCCAAAACAATGGCCCAATTTTTCGATGATCTCGATCTGGTGAACTCCGTCCACATTGATCCAGGTGACGGTGGGTTGATCTCTGAATGGAAAACATTCCTCCACGGACCGAACCTCTTTCTCCTGGAAACTGTTTTCGTCGTAATCGATGATGGTTATTTTGGGCGCCGTAGTCTTTCCCTCCCCGATGTGAATAAGCGTCCCGGGAGGAAGACCGATCTTCTTCGACCTCTTCTTCATCTGTTTCGCCATTGGATTCCCATCCCTTCATCCCTCGTATGTATTAACAGTCTCAAAATAGTAAAGACATCTATTTGTAAAATCCCTCCTAACCTCCCTTTTCCTAAATAAGGTCCCGCGTTTCGCGGGATTTGGCAAAGAGGGGTGACCTGCCAGCGCGAAGCCCCGCCTCCAGAAGCCTTGCGGAGGGCAGGCGCTCCGGCGAAGGCAGGGGGGAGATTTTCCAATGTTTATGTCAATTCAATTCTGAGAATGTTAATAAGTACAAATTTTATAAATCATCGCACCAGCAGAGCATGCCGCCGTCGATGTTCTTCACATTCTCAAAACCTTCCTGCTGGAGTTTGAGACAGGCTTTATATGAACGAAGACCTGATTCGCAATGGACGGCAATCTCCTTGCTTTTATCAAGCTCTCCCGCGCGCTTTCCCAGCTTCCACAATGGAATCCAGGTGGAACCGGGAATCCGTTTTTTCTTCACCTCATCTTCTTCCCTGACATCCAGCACCTGGAAAGTCTCTTTTGAGGTCGAAAGTTTCTCTCTCACCTCTGCGGCCTCAATCCCCTGCACCTTGCCCTCCAGCTTATTCAATAATACATTGGCTGCAACGATGACTGGAGAAAGGACCGGACTGAAGGGAGGAGCATAGGCCAGATCAACAGAGGCCAGTTCCCGGCAGGTCATCTTCCCATGAAGGGCCATGGCCAGGGTATCGATAAACTTATCGGAAGGGCCCTCTCCGACGGCCTGCCCCCCAAGAATCCGGCCTGTCTCTCTATCAGCGATCACCTTCAGGGTGGACTCTTTCTTCCCCGGGTAATAGTGGGCCCGATCAAACCCTCTCACAATGGCTTGGACAGGATGAAATCCCTCCTTCTTTGCCTCTTTCATGCTCAGTCCGGTCTTAGCCACATTGAAATCAAAGGTCTTAAAAATGGTAGTGCCCATCACCCCTGGAAAGGCGTCATTCCCTCCACAGACATTTACGCCGACTACCCTTCCCTGTTTATTTGCCGTAGAACCCAGCGGGATCCACGTGCTTTTTCCCGTTACAAGGTGAGTCGTCTCAACACAGTCACCGGCCGCATAGATCCCCGGAACGCTCGTTTCCATCTTCTCGTTCACCCAGATCGCCCCGGTCTCACCGATGCGAAGCCCGGCATTCTTTGCTAACTCAACCTGCGGACGGATTCCCAGGCTCATCAGGACAGCATCTGTTTCTAATTCACGCGCTGCGGTCTGGACGTGGGTGACCTTCCCTGCACTGCCTTTCAAGGCTTCAATCCTCTCCGATGTAAAGATCTGCACTCCTTTACTCTTCAGGTATTGGCGGAGAATGGAGGCGAAATCCTCATCAAAAAGGGTCAGAATTTGCGGGGCTAATTCAACAATCGTCACGTTCTTGCCTAAATGAATGAGAGATTCAGCCATCTCAAGACCGATATACCCTCCTCCTGCAATCACCGCATTCCGGATGCTTTTTGATCCGATCGCCTGTAAGATAGCATCCGCATCAAAGATGGAACGAAGGTAGAAGACATGGCCTAAGTCAATACCTTCCATTTTTGGGCGAATTGGAAAAGCGCCTGTTGCGAGAACCAGATGGTCAAAGTGATCCGTAAAGGTGTCCCCTGAGCCAATTTTCAGTCCGGAAATTCTTCGATTCTTAACATCAATCTCTTTAATCTGACGGTTCTTCTGAACCTTGATTCCGTCCTGTGCGAATTGGCCGGGTGTCCGTGATATTAAATCATCTCTCTCCTTGATGACTCCGCTGATAAAGTAGGGAAGCCCGCAACCCGCATAGGAGATCTCCTCTTCTCCCTGATAGATGACGATCTCCATCCGTGGGTCGCACCTTTTAGCCTTGGCAGCCGCCTTTGGCCCTGCAGCAACCCCTCCAATCACCAGAAGCCTCTTTCCCATTTTAATCCTCCGTAAGGTTACTTCTCATAAAACCATATTCTTTCATCCAGGTCAATATGAATCAGTAAATGCCTGCCTATTCAATTGAAGATTAAGCCTCTCCTTCTCCCACAACGGTAGGAGTATGAAAATGTTTCAATTTAACTGTTGGAAATCATTTTATAAAATCCCTCCCAACCTCCCTTTTCTAAAGGGAGGAGAAACAATTCCCCCTTTTGACAAAGGGGGAGTAAGGGGGATTAGACAATCTTTTTCAAAGGGCTAAAATGGTACGCCAAAACAAAAAAGGGTTGACGATCGGATGGCTCGCGGTGTAATCTTATTTATGTGAAAAAGCTGCCTTTTACCTGCCCGGTCTGCGGCCGGAAGACCGAATACGCTGTAACAGAATTGTTCGAAGGTGCGGTCCTCACCTGTTCTTTCTGTAAACTGACCCTGACCCTACACGGCCATATGTGGAAGGATGTTCAGAAAGAGATTCAAAAATTGAAAGATGAGAATTAGGAAATGAAGGTAATGCGTCAGTTACGGGTTCAGGTAATACGAATATAATTTTATACCCCTCTTTGGAAAACGGTTCGATTTGACTCACCGTCCTGAGTTTGTCGAAGGAGAGGGGGGGGAGATTTTCCAAACATATTTTTAAAATCCCCCTTTATCCCCCTTTTCCAAAGGGGGATAAAAAAACATAACTGAGACATTACAAATGCAGGGGCTATTAAAGGCGAGCAGGAACCATCTCTAAGTGTCAGCTCATGGCATTGGTTTAACGCTTCGTGCTGTATATTCGCAGAGAGCCCTGGGAAGGCATGACAACGGTTCGACTTGGATAATATCCCCCTGGCACCGCAACGCCGGAATAGACAATGGAACCCGGGCCCATCAGAGTGCCGGGAGAAGCGACTGAGTTGCACCCGGTTTCTGTACGGTCACCCAGGATCGCCCCCAGCTTACGCCGTCCCGTATCGTGCCGCTTCTTATCCACGGTGACACTAATCGACCCGGGGATCATTTTCAGGTTAGCGAGCTTTGTTCCCGCGCCAAGATTCACGTTATTCCCTAAAATACTATCTCCCACGTAGGCAAAATGGGCTGCCTTTGCGCCATCCAACAGAATAGAAGCCTTCATCTCCGTCGTGTGTCCGACAACACATCTGTTCCCCACGATGCAATCCCCCCGGATATAAGCTCCCTGGCGAATTTCAGAGTGATTCCCTACGATCACCGGTCCCCTAATAAATGCACCCGGCTCGACGATCGTTCCCGGCCCGATGATGATTTTGTCATTGGCAAGGTAGGCTCCGGGTAAAATCACAGCCGCATCTTTTAGGATTTCTCCTTTCATGGAGATCCGAATCGAATTCTTGGGACCTGAAGTTTCTATCTCAAGGTCATTTCGAACTTCACCATTATAAATCATGAGGGCTTTGTCGATTAGGCCTGTTGTCTTGGATAGGGGCCACGGTTTCTGGAAGAATGCAGCAAGATAGTCGTTCAGACGATCGAGCGCCGTCCATACAGCCTCGTCTTTTGAGAAGAGGCCTTGATGTTCAAAACCGTTTAGGTCAAAAAAATCCTGCGGAGTTAACATTCGCATCTCCAATCTCAGTCCTCTTCCATGGTTGAGGTGTCCCCCAGGGGCAGCCCAAGTTCCTTGGCCTTCAGCAACCGCCGCATGATCTTTCCACTCCTTGTCTTGGGCAATGTGGGGATGAACTCAATTTCACGGGGGGCCGCGGCGCTGGAGAGCCGCTTCATCACAAATTTTTGGATGTCATGCCGCAACTCTTCCGAGGGGGCGTAACCATCTTTCAAGGAGACAAAGGCTTTAACGACCTCCATGGCTATCGAGTCCGGTTTGCCGATCACACCTGCTTCTGCAACAGCAGGATGTTCAATGAGAACCGATTCCACCTCAAAAGGGCCTACCAGGTGTCCTGCCGTGTTGATCACATCGTCGGTCCGGCCCACAAACCAGTAGTAGCCCTCTTCATCCTTTCTTGCTTTGTCCCCTGTGATGTACCACCCATTCTTGAATCGGGATTGATACAATTCTTCTTTTTTCCAATAAGTACGGAACATGGAGGGCCACCCGGGTCTGAGGGCCAGGTTTCCTTCTTTGCCGGGGGGGACCTCATTGAAGTGGTCATCCACGATTCCTGCCTGGATCCCGGGGAAAGGTCTTCCCATAGAACCGGGCTTAATGTCCTGAATCGGGTAGTTGGCAATCATGATCGCTCCGGTCTCTGTCTGCCACCAGTTGTCGTGGAAAGCTTTTCCAAAGATCTCCTTTCCCCAGACGACGGCCTCAGGGTTGAGAGGCTCTCCCACACTGTACATATGACGCAATGAATCAAAACCATGCTGCCGTGGAAGCTCGTTCCCAGCCTTCATTAGCATCCGGATAGCTGTAGGCGCTGTGTACCAAATGGTCACCTTCTTCCGTTCAAGGAAGCTGTACCAGTGTTTGGCGCTGAACCCTCCTTCATATACAACTTGAGTGGCTCCATTCGACCAGGGACCAAACATCCCGTAGGAGGTCCCGGTGACCCACCCCGGGTCTGCCGTGCACCAGTAGGTATCTTTCTCCTGGAGATCCAGGACATATTTAGCGGTGGCGTAATGGCCCGCCACAGCCCCATGGACATGGACAGCTCCCTTTGGTTTTCCCGTTGTGCCGGAGGTGTAGTGCATAATGGCGTAATCTTCTTTGTGGGTTTTAACAATATCGAAGGATTCAGAAGCCCCGGCCATCACCTCATCATAAAATAAACCTTTAAGATCGACCTTCCCCTCTCCCCGGCGGACCAGAACAATATGTTCAAGGGCAGGGAGTTCGGGAATCACTTCGTTGATCTTCTTCATGAGAGAGGGGCTGGTGATTAATACTTTTGCTTCGCTGTCTGCCATACGGTCTCTAACGGCATCCGGTCCAAAAGCGGAGAAGAGCGGACCGATCACACCACCCGCTTTAAGCGCTCCAAGAATGGAGATATAGATCTCCGGGACCCGTTCTAAGAAAAAGAAGACCCTGTCTCCTTTCCGGACACCCAGGTTTTTGACAAGGACATTGGCGAACTTGTTGCTCAATCTCGAAAGATCCTGGAAGGTGTACTCTTCTTCCTCACCCCTTTTGCTTTCCCATATCAGGGCCTTTTTGTTTCTCCGGTCTGTTTTAAGGTGTGAGTCGATGGCCACATGGGCAATGTTTATATGCTCGCGATCGAACCAATCTAACTCCATTGAGACCTTGTCCCAGCTAAATTCATTACCCATCTTAAGGTAATCCTGAAGATTAGGCTTGATGGCATATTGCTCCAATGGCAATTTGATTATTTTTGGATATTCCATGTTCGGTCTCCTTATAACCTCCCCAAGTGGGATGGGCATCTTGCCCGTTATGACAGGCTGGAAGCCTGTTCCACCAAGGGGGAGGGAATTTCAGGGAAATATTAAATATTTTTGGTTAAGACTTTAAAGCGATTTTTGACTCGACCAATTTCACGAGTTCACCCACATTAGCAATATCCACGAGATCATCGCCCTGCAGCTGTAAGCCGTATCGTGCATCAATGGCCTCAGCCAGATTCAGAAGTCCAAGGGAGTCAGCTCCCAGATCGTCTTGCAGGTGGGCTTCAGGGACGACGACTTCATCGTCCAGGGCAAGTTCAGCCTTAATCATTTCCTTAATTTCTTCGTAGAGCGTCATCGTGCACCTTTCTCATTTTTTGGCTATGAATTTTAACATATCCGGCCACAAATATCATGCGCCCACACTTAACTATTAAAGTTTGTTTATAAACTAACGGTTTTAAAAAAGGTTGTCATTCCGGCGAAGGCCGGAATCCAGTTTTTTTTAGAGGCATTCTGGATGCCGGATCAAGCCTGCCTGCACGAAGCCGCTTCGGCATAGGCAGGTCCGGCATGACGGAAAAGACACATTTATAAACGGACTCTATTTAGTCCTCAGGGAAAATCGAATAATTCTATCTCAAAAACCTCTGCATAGTTGGCTGGACTATCAGCATGGGGCAACATTTCTTGAAGGCGCTTATAACCCAGATGGTTCATACGGAGAATCCGGTCATCGAAACCTATACCGCGACTGTTAATATTTCTCTGTTGTTGAGAATCGTGAATCCTCAGCAATGTCCTTTTCCAGTCTGCGCTTTCTTCACCAAAAAGGACAAATAGGTCGTGACGTATCTCAAGCGTTTTCGGATCTTCGTTATATAAAGCAACAACGGGTTTTTCTTTCTTGAGCGTGAGGTCTTCGACGCATTCCCGAAAAACCTGATAGACCCGTGCGTGTGTCCGGTTCGGATCTTTACCAATAGGCATGATTACAATATCTGGCGCCATGGATATGAAATGGTCCCTAATCTTAGCCGAGCTATCAGGAGAATCGAGCCCCTGGTTTTCCTCTATGCCAAGGAAGGTAAGTCTATCCGGAGTCAATCCAAACATCTCCGTTGCGCTGGTCTGCTCTCTTCGCCGGATTTCAATCTTTTTTTTCTGTAAAGAGATAGAATCGTTATTCTGCCATCTCTGGGCGTACTCATCCTCCACACCAAAGGGGCTCATGCTCACAATAGTAGCCCAAAGATCGCAACCCAAGCGCATCAAGATTCTGCAGGTGATGGCTACGCTTTCAGGGTCATCGGGATGGGGACCTAATACGAGGACCTTACCAGATGCAGGGAAACGTACTTTCCTCGCAAAAACATCTTCAAACTCATTCCATAGGAATGGTCGATTCTCCCAATACTGCTTTAGGTCAGAAACAAATGTCTTCATGGCACGAGCAGTGTCGGACAATAAGATCGAATTTCAGATTTGAGATCAGTTCTATGCCAGTTTAATTTTAAGATTCTTCCCCAAGGCGAGGGCTGCTCTTTCGAGTGTCTGCAGCGTAATGGAGACATTTGCAGGATCAAGCAGTCTGTCTAAAGCAGAACGGCTCGTGCGCATTTTCTCTGCCATAGCAGACTTTGTCAGTTTTGCCCTTTTCATCTCCATTTCGATTTGATAAGCAACGACTCTCTTAATCGCCGCAGCTTCCGTTTCCGCCCGCAGATCTTCCTCTTCAAGGAAATCATCGAAATTGGAACCTAAGTGTTTGTTTTTCATTTCTTGCCTCTCTTATAATTTCCAAGACGAGCCAGTGCCTTCTTGAGTTCGTTTTGCGGTGTCTTCTGAGATTTTTTTATAAATCCATGCAGTAAGATCATGTAATCTCCGTCCACCGCGAAAAATACTCTCGCAATACCACTTACCAATGCAGTACGGACTTCCCATAGATCCTTGTTAATCTTTCTTATGAGCGGCATCCCCAACGGCCACCCTATCTGTACGGTTTTAATGTCTTCGCCTATCTGTCTTCGATCCTCTCTCGGAAGTTCTTTGAGCCATTCCCTGACCGGTTCATTGTCAGACTCGGACCGATAAAATACGACGTTTAGAACGAATGAAATATCAACCATTCAGAACCTATTGTACCAAATTTGGGGCATATGTCAAGAGGATTTTTATTTTTCTGGTCCTATTTATTATTGTCTATGGTTACTTTTGGGTGGTAAGTGCAGTTATGAATGCCTGGGTAAGTTCCACAGTGCCGTCGGGCAGGCCATAACTTGCTGCACCCACAGGGCAAATACCGCAAGTAATGATATTCCCATCTTGCACAAGCCCCGTGCCGCCATAGATTGCCCCGGTGAATCTGTCATCTGGACGCCGGCCAATTCCGAGTGGATCAATGCGGAAGGCATAACGTTTGCCTGCCAAAACCCCTGCCTCTGCCAGTACATTGACGGAACTATGTGAGGCAGCCACAGGCTTTCCCTGGGTTATTGCTTGTTTAGCGATTGAAACAGCTATAGGAGATACAGGTCTGTATTCCCCAGAACCCATGCAGGCGATGATAACACCTACGTAGTCGTCTCCTTTCACATCCGATAACTTCAAATCGGGTGTAAGGGTTACGGTAGAACCCTTGATGGGCAACCCATTGGTTGTGGCTGCCACTACCTTAAAATTTGCCTTTTCAAGCATACTCTTCATCACATTAACTTCTTTGGTGAGCATATTGTCTATATATTGTGGCATCGGATCCCGCAGGATGAGAAGAATTTTAGGGGCATCTGCGGCAATTGCAGGAGTGGAGAATATAATCATACTCAAGATGGTTGCCAATACAATCATGGACCTTTTCATTTTGGTTCTCCTTTCATTTTAATTTTTTAAAAAAGGAAAACAAGAAAGCCTCCAAAGGGATAAAAGAATCCCCCCTCGGAGGCTTCATATTGGATACTTTAGAAAACCCCGTTTCATCACCCACGCCAAAAGGCAAGAGGTTGGGTTGGGAAGTTAATTATGGTCCTATGACTTGATAGAACGCTACCACCCTGTAATGAAAAGATCAAGAAGAATTAAGGGAACCTCTAATAATTCCCATTTTGTCACTCCCGCCCCGTATTATATACGGGGTAACCTCCGGCGGGAGGTCCAGTAATCTCAAAAACTTATGGATTCCTGCTTTCGCAGGAATGACATTTTTAGAGGTAGCCTTAAGGATTATCACTTGATTTCAGAAGGGGGCAAAAGATGATTCTCTTTCCTTTGGATAGGAGACGCTTATTTTCCTTTGGCCAATCGGGGCGTAGGCGTTTCGGATATCTTTTTCTTCTCTTTCATCTCCTCATTATATCTTACCAGGCTGGCATCGTGAAAACCCGTAAATCTTCGAAGCGCATCCAGCTGGCCTCCGTAGGAGGAGCAGTCAAGGGGGTGCTTCTCCTCCGGGTCTGCCTTCAAGTCGAAGGCCCAGCATCTCTTCTTCTTGAAAGAATACTGAACCTTGATAAACTGGTTGTCCAGCGATGAGATCGTCCCTTCATGCCCGTAAACAAAGATATATTTCCGGCTTAATCGATGATGAAACAGGGATTCCCCGTCCACGAACCCAGGAGGATAGGAAATCCTCATCGCATCTAAAAGGGTGGGCAGGATATCCACATGGCTTGTCGGAACTTCAACGGTCCTCGGCTTAAAAAGGGCGGGTTGATGGATGATCACGGGTGTTTCCAGATTTTCATTATAACTGTACCGGTGGTGCATATAATTATCGGAATGGTGTTGACCGAAGGCTTGCCCATGGTCTCCCACGATGACGAAGATCGTTCGCTCCAGCAACCCCTCTTTTTTTAGATTCTCATAGACACGTTTTAGCATGTGGTCAAGGAGGTTGAGGTTATTGTAATAACGGCTGATCATACGCTCATCCGGCTGTATGATGCGGTAATCCGGCCCGTAATCAAAATAAGGGAGATGAGCGGTAAAACTGAGATAGATGCCAAAAAAAGGCTCTTTTACCTGCCGGATTCTCCGGTTGAAAAAGTCAATGGTTTGAACCTCATCCCTCCCGATATAGCGGCCAAAGGAGTGCTGTTCTTCCCTTGTTTTAAGGTTTAAGTTTTCAAAGTGATGCATCTCCGTCAACCCACTATTCTTTACAAAGGCCGTTGGGAAATACCACTGGATAGGAGAAGGGGTGACCAGAAAACTCTCGTAACCTTTCGGCAGATAGTTGTAGAGCGACGGAACATTCGCATCCGGGCGGATTCCGAAGGTCTCCTGATGGAAAAAATCGTAAAGTCCGCTGAGCAAAGAGAAAACGGCCTTGGTGGTGATGTTCGATGAGGTATAGTGGCTCTTCAGATACAAGCTTTCCTTTGCCAATCCGTGCAGGAAGGACATGGGCATGGGATGGCCCTGACTCGTATCAAAGATATACCGGCTGCCCACGGACTCCATGATGAAAAAGACAATATTCCACGGATGGTCTTTTTGGGGGGGAAGGAACTTTAGCGGTTTCACCCGATCCCTGTATTCCATCCCGCCGGGCTGGAGCTCCAGCTCACCTTCCTTAACTATTTTTATATATCCATCCTCAGGAGAAATCTTAAAAATTCCCTGCTCCACAATATCGGAAATAAGAAAGAGAGCTGGGTTCAGGCGGATCTCGGCTGGAAGATCGTGGCTCTTGAAACCGGCTCCGATGATCGAAAAGGAGGAGAGGAGGATGAGGAGTCCGATGGACACCTTTAAGATCCGGACCCTGATGATAAGAGGCAGTAACAGGACACCCCAGAAAAGTCCGATGGGAATCAGCAAGAATAACCCATCCTTCCAGTCAACGAATTTAATGAGTTCAATGAACGGGACATTGAGAAAAAGCTCCAGGATGACGAAATAGCTCATTCCTGTCTGAGCCTCAAAGAGAAGGCGTGTATGACCACCATGGATGAGAAAGAGAGAAATTAGAAAAAGATGCAGAAAGACGGATCCTGAAATAGTAAAGAAGATTCGGATTTGTCTGTTTTTCACGGGGATAGGAACATGAGAAAATACCCACGAAAGCAGGAAACAGAGAAAAAGGAGGGCAAGATCATAAGGGAAATACCTCACCATAAACCATAAGGGATGGGCTGAGGGATCGAAATCGAAGGGTCTAATCGAACGGGTGAAAAGAGCCCAGGTGAGATGAATCCGGTAAATCAGAACCATTGCCAGCGCACAGATTAAAAATGCAAGGGACGATCTACTCGAAGAGGTTATGCTGCTCTGGAGCAAGATGGAAAAGCTACTTAAACCCTTTTCACATTTCAATTTGAACATGGGCTCTTATTTTATTTAATTCGATGTAACACTTTAGCTTTTTGAAAATGATATCTAATCCCCCTTCATCCCCCTTTGTCAAAAGGGGGAAATGTTTCACCTCCCTTTGGTCTCCGACCCAGAGCGGTCTCTGACCCGGAGGGCAAAGGGAGGTGGCCTGCCTGCGCGAAGCCCCGCCTCCAGAAGCCTTGCGGAGGGCAGGCGCTTCGGCGAAGGCAGGGGAGGGATTTTAAAAAGTTTATTTCAAACCACTAAATTGATACGGTATTATTTTGGAATAGAAATGGACAATAATCAAATGGGTTCTCAGGATCAATGATCTTGGGAGTAAACCCAAACCTTGCAATTCAGACAGTAGCGACTCCCAACCCGGCGGATTTCTCCGAGGGTTCATAACCCCGCCATCCATCGCCATTTGATCGGCGGGGAGATTGCTCTCTACTTTCCCATGAAAAAATGTTTTAGGGGGGTCATTTTTTTCTTGACTTTTATTTCAAAATCTGTATGTTATATAA
>MGQQ01000114.1 GCA_001798855.1 Deltaproteobacteria bacterium RBG_16_49_23
CGGTCAAGGCGGTGGACGGGAAGAACCCCGAACCCGGGATCACAGTCGATCTTGTTCCTGAGGTCCGGGTCGGTATTGATCCGAGACTGAAATAAGGAACAGAGGTCCTGCCCCTGCCCCTCCTGGACGCTCAGCCCGGAGGGCTTCTCCACCATGAGCCAGCCCCGGCCCGCCGACAGGATTGAAATGGAAAAAGGGTCCATTGTCATCATATAAGAAAGAGGGCCACCCAACGATATTTTTTTAAGAATAAAGCTTTGAGGGCAGACTTGCAATGACAAAAGGGGAGGGTACGTAGGTTCTAAAACTACTTGCCGATTTCCTGCCGTCTGTCTTGGTATCGAACAGGAGAGATCGAATAGGTGCTATGCGACTTTGTATTGACAAAGAAATGTTAATTTGTAAATGTATGTGTGGATTAATGTGTGAACCCCGTTAGAAATTTTAGTGGGGGCATCGTTTCTAACGGGGTGAAGGAGAAAACAATGGCAACCAACCTGGCCATAGATGAAAGGCTTTTGGAAGAGGCCATGAAAGTAGGAAAACATAAGAGCAAGAAGGATACCGTTAACGAAGCTCTTAAAGAATATGTGATGAGAAGGAAACGTAAGGACATTCTGTCCCTGTTTGGGAAAGTTGAGATGGAACCCTCTTACGACTACAGGAAAGAGAGAAACGCCAGATGAGGATCTTGGTCGATACCTCCATATGGTCCCTTGCTCTGAGGAGACCTTCAGGGGTTGTGAATCAGGGGGCCACGTTGCTCAAAACAATCATTGAGCAAGGGGAGGATATCTATCTCCTTGGCATCATCCTTCAAGAAGTACTTCAGGGGATAAGAAACTCGAACGATTTTTTTACACTGAAGGAATATCTTAAAGCTTTTCCTCTGATCGACCTTACGAGGGAAGACTATACAAGGGCTGCGGAATTGAAGAACCATCTTATCCGAAAGGGGAAACAGGGAAGCGCCATTGATGTGCTTATCGCTTCGGCTGCAATTTCACATCGTTGTCACCTCTTCACAGCAGATAAACATTTCACACACATAGCGGAGCATTCTGAATTGAAACTTTTCCCTCTTCGAGAGACCTGAAAAACACTAACGGGGACGTTCTTAAGTTATTTAAGAAACTTCCCTCCGGATCTTTTCACTACCAAGCCTCACAATAAAAAAACCCGGTATAATTGTGTGAGGGGCCGCGAAAGTAAAGTAAAGGGAGTCACGATTTTGGGGATATTCGTGCAGAGGGTGCAAGGACGAGATGTCATTCCTAAAAAAAATAGCATATTCAATTAAACCGAAGGCGGGGATTGGAGGGTTCTCATATGAATAAAAAGATTTTTTTGGCAGCCATCGTTGTATTCGTTCTGTGGGCAGTGCTGGCTTTCATCATCCATGGCGTCATGTTGAAGGCCGCCTATGCTTCCACAGCCCAGCTCTGGCGCCCCATGGCCGAAATGAAAATGGGCTTGATGTACGTTTCCATTTTCATTGCCGCCCTGGCCTTTTCAGCCATTTACGGATTTCTGGTGACTAAGAAATCCCTTATGGCGGGCCTGACGTACGGGCTCCTCTACGGGATTGCCGTGGGGGTGGGGATGGGATACGGAAGTTATTCGACGATGCCCATTCCTTATTCCATGGCCCTAACGTGGTTTCTGGGCACCGTCATCGAAGCCATTCTGGGAGGGCTTGTGCTGGGTGCGATCATCAAAAACTGAATGACTATAATTTAGAGGACATGTCATTCTGAAAATCACCCCCCTGCCTTCGCCGAAGCGGCTTCGCGCAGGCAGGTCGCCCCTCTTTGCCCTCCGGGCCAGAGGCTCTCCGAGCTGTAGCGCTCTCCGAGTCGGAAGCCCTATGGGCCGGCGGCCAAAGAGGGGGAATTCCTCCTGTTTATAAAAGATGGAAAGGTGGATTCAAGTGGATATGACAATGGTATCAGGCTTTGAATCTTGACCAATAAGGGTTTATCAAATGCCATTATCCTGCGAGGATTATCGTTATCAACAGCAACTGCTTGCCTTGAAGAAACGCCTGGCTGAGGGCAGGTTGAAGCCGGAGGAACGGGAAGAGATCGAAAAGCTGGTTCTGGAGCTGGAAAGAAAATTGAAAATGTGAGTTTCCTTGTATCACTTAATCTGAAATGCTATGGATGTAACTCTTCGATAATTCAAGTATAATTGATTCAATCCCCTCCCAATCACCCAGAAATTTACGAGAAATTTACGAGGATTTGACTTTGAGCATAAAATAAATTAGTATTTTTTGATATTAATTCTGGAGGCTTATGATGTTTGCCGTATTGAAAACTGGAGGAAAAGAGTACCGGGTCGCCAAAGGGGATGTGATTCGGGTGGAAAAGCTCGAAGGGAATGTAGGAGATCAGGTGACCCTGGAGGATGTTTTAATGGTCTCCGTGGAAGGTCAGGTCCATCTTGGCGCCCCCAAGTTAAATAACGCGGTCATCGTAGGTGAGATCGTGCGCGAGCTCAAAGGGAAAAAAGTACTCACCTATAAGATGAAAAGACGGAAGAATTACCGCCGGATGAAGGGGCACCGCCAGACCTATACCTATTTGAAGGTGAATGAGATCTCTTTGGGCTGACACAGGCAGATGGAATATTGGAATAATGGAATAATGGGTTAAACCAACATTCCAACTTTCCATCATTCCAGTATTCCGATTTTAGATTTTTGGGAGGTTTCTATGGCACATAAGAAAGCAGGAGGAAGTTCCCGTAACGGCAGGGATAGCGGGGGACAGCGTTTAGGAGTGAAGCGATTCGGCGGGCAGTCGGTCCAGGCAGGCAGTATCCTGGTCCGTCAGAAAGGCACCCGGATCTTTCCCGGAGAGAATGTGGGCATGGGAAAGGATTACACCCTCTTTGCCAGAATCAACGGAGTCGTCAAATACGAGAAAAGGGGGAGAGATAAGAAGAAGGTAAGTGTTTACACCCAGAGCCTCTAAACCTGCACCACGATGAGCCTGTGATTAATAACAATGAAGTTTGTGGATCAAGTTAGAATCCGGGTGATGGCAGGCAATGGCGGAAATGGATGTGTCAGTTTTCGAAGGGAACGCTACATTCCCAAAGGAGGTCCGGACGGCGGTGATGGTGGAAAAGGTGGGGATGTGATCCTCCAGGCAGATGGTCAGCTCTCAACCCTTCTCGATTTATCTTACCCCCAGCAGTTACGTGCCCAAAAGGGAGCCCACGGCAAAGGCAAAAATCAGACAGGAAGAAATGGTGAGGATTTCATCATCCGGGTTCCGGTAGGCACGCTTGTCCGGGATGATGAAAGCGGTGAATTGTTGCAGGACCTTCTCTTCGATGGGCAGCAATTCGTCGCGGCAGCAGGAAGCCGGGGGGGCAGGGGAAACGCGCGATTTGCAACGTCAACACAGCGCGCCCCACGCCATGCCGAAAAAGGTGAAAAAGGAGAGGAGCGATGGCTGAGACTCGATCTGAAACTCCTTGCAGATGTGGGCCTCATTGGTTTTCCCAATGCAGGGAAATCGACCCTCCTTTCTAAGATATCCTCTGCCCGGCCGAAGATCGGGGACTATCCTTTCACCACCCTTGTTCCCAATTTAGGGGTGGTCACCGGAGAAGGCCGCCCCTTTGTCGTAGCCGATATTCCAGGACTGATCGAAGGGGCTTCGGAGGGGGCGGGACTGGGATTGACTTTTCTCCGGCATGTGGAGCGTACGAGGCTTCTTGTCCACCTTCTGGACATTTCCGGGGAACCGTCACGAAATCCTTTAAAAGATTTCTATGCCCTGAACAGTGAATTGGATGCCTATCACCCCTCTCTGCGCGAGAAGGTCCGGATCGTTGTGCTCAATAAGATCGATCTTCCTTCCGTCCGGGAGAGGGCGGCAGAAGTGAAGAAGCAGTTTGAAGGAATGGGACACCGCTTCCATGCGATCTCAGGAAAAACAGGAGAAGGGGTTCAGGGGCTGATCGAGGCCATTTCTCAGGCGCTGGAAGAAAACGGCCATGGGTAAATTCCGCCAAGGTCAGGACTTCGGACGGCGTTCATTTGATGTTTTAAGGAAATGGGATGGCTGAAACTAAGGTGAACACCAGCAGGGGTCGGGGACGTGAGTGCTCATTGGACTAAAGGGTCGCCCCGAACTCCCGACCTTGCCGGGATTCACCCATGTCCGTATGGTTTTTTTTAAAATATTAATAAATTTTTTTTGGAAAATTTATCTATGCAACCGGAGAGCAAAGATATCCGAAAAAAGGTCCTGGAGAAGGCGAGAAGGATTGTCGTCAAGGTGGGCTCAAGCATCCTGGCCTCCGTGGAAAAAGGGCTTCACTATGAGGCCTTCTCCCGTCTGACCAAAGAGATTTCGGAACTGAAGCGCCAGGGCTATGAGATCGTCCTGGTCTCATCCGGAGCCATTGCAGCCGGAATGGAGAAGCTGGGTTATAAGACCCGTCCCAAAACGATCACCCAGAAACAGGCCACTGCTGCCGTGGGGCAGAGCCGGTTGATGAATATCTATGAGAAATATTTCTCCCGCTACCAGCAGATGGTCGCCCAGGTCCTCCTCACCCATGACGACCTGAGCCATCGCCGGAGGTTTCTCAATGCTCGAAATACCCTCCTCGCCCTCCTCGAGTTAGGAATCATTCCGATCATTAATGAAAATGATACGGTCGTCGTCGACGAGATCAAAGTCGGTGACAATGATAACCTCTCCGCCCTCATCACCAACCTGATCGAGGCTGACCTTCTCATCATCCTGACGGATATCGAAGGCATCTGCGATTGTGATCCGAGAAGTCACCCCGATGCCAGATGTATCTCCCTGATCGAAGATATCGATGCGGATATGGAGGGAGTGATGGGAGAAACCAAGAGCCAGATGAGTGTCGGCGGAATGGTGAGCAAAATCCAGGCCGCCAGAAAGGCATCCCGCTTTGGGATTCCCACGGTGGTTGCCTGCGGCACAAAAAAGGAAGTCCTTCGCCAAGTATTAAAAGGAAAAGAGATCGGGACACTCATTCTCCCCAAGATGAGGACCCTGAGCAGCCGAAAACACTGGATCGCCTTCAACCTGAAACCGAAGGGCGATGTCATCGTGGATGAGGGAGCCAAGAAAGCCATTGTCCAGAAAGGGAAGAGCTTGCTTCCCTCGGGCGTGCAGGATGTGAGGGGTTTTTTCCACCGGGGAGATCCGGTCTCCTGCGTGGGACCCCGCGGGAAAGAGTTTGCCAGGGGGCTCGTCAACTACAGCATTCAAGAGCTTGAGAAGATCAGGGGCCATCGAACCGGTGAGATCGAAAAAATCCTCGGCTATAAGTATTCGGATGAGATCATCCATCGGGATGATCTGGTTGTTTTATAACAGACCAGTGGGGCGGGCAGGGATTTTGGGGGGAGCATTCGTGAGGAAGTAAATGGATTTAAGAATGGAAGTGAGAGAGATAGCCAAACGGGCAAAAGAGGTCTCCCGCCTGCTGGCCCAGCTTTCCACGGATACGAAGAATAAAGCCTTATTTGAAATGGCGGATGATCTGGAAAAGAATCAGGTCCTCCTGATCGAAGAGAATAGAAAGGATCTCATGGCGGGTGAGAAGGCAAACCTTTCTGCTTCAATGATGGACCGGTTGCGAATGACCCCGGCGGTGATCCAGGCAATGGCCAAGGGTCTCCGGGAAGTCTCCTGTCTTCCTGATCCCGTGGGAGAAATCGTAAAGATGTGGAGAAGACCGAACGGGTTGACCGTCGGAAGGATGAGAATTCCCATCGGTGTCATTGGAATCATCTATGAATCGAGACCGAATGTGACCGCGGATGCGGCAGGCCTTTGCCTTAAATCGGGCAACGCCATCATCCTCAGGGGAGGTTCGGAGGCTTTTCATTCCAATCAGGCCATCGTCCGTATTCTTCAAACAGCTTTGAGCAAGGCGGGCGCTCCGAAGGAGGCGGTCCAGATCTTTTCCCGGACTGAAAGGGAAGCCATCCAGGAGATGCTCCAGCTGGAAGATGAGATCGACCTGATCATCCCCAGGGGAGGGGAAACGTTGATCCGTTTTGTGGCGACCCATTCGAAGATCCCGGTCATTAAACATTATAAGGGGGTCTGCCATATCTTTATTGATGAGACTGCGGATCCGGAGATGTCACTGCGGGTCTGCCTCAATGCCAAGGTCCAGCGGCCCGGGGTATGCAATGCGATGGAGACGCTCCTGGTCCATGCGAAGATAGCGGATCGTTTCCTTCCGAAGATCGCAGAAGTCCTTCAAAAAGAGGGAGTAGAGCTACGGGGATGCCCGGAGACTCGAAAGATCCTTTCCGGAATCAAAGAGGCGAAGGAGGAGGATTGGCACGAGGAGTATTCAGACCTCATCCTCTCGATCCGGGTGGTCAAGGGGATTGAGGAGGCGATGAAGCACATTGCCACCTATGGGTCTCTCCACACAGAGGCCATCCTAACCTCCAATTATCAGAACGCCCAGCGCTTTCTGAGAGAGACCGACTCCTCCTGCGTTCTGGTCAATGCCTCCACCAGGTTCAATGACGGATTTGAGCTGGGTCTGGGGGCGGAGATGGGGATCAGCACCTCCAAACTGCATGCCTTCGGACCGATGGGTCTGGAGGAGCTGACAACGACTAAATTTATCGTCTACGGAGAAGGACAGATCCGTGGGTAAAAATCCAAATGTCAAAACCCAAATTTCAAATCAATGTCAAATTCTTAAAGAATTTTTGACCTTTGGGCTTTGGATTTGATTTGACATTTGAACTTTGTCATTTTGAAATTTATGTCCCTTAAAACTATTTCGTCAGTATTGTAATGAGGAAGATGAGCCAATGAGAAAGAACATTGGGTTGTTCGGGGGAACGTTCAACCCCATCCATCTGGGGCATCTCAGGGGAGCGGAGGAGATCCGGGAGGCCTTCTGTCTCGATGAAGTCGTCTTCATCCCATCCGCCATCCCCCCTCATAAAGCCATAGAGGAGATCATTGATGCGAAACACCGGCTGGAGATAGTGAGACTGGCCATCGCCTCCAATCCCTACTTCTCCATCTCGGACATCGAACTCTCAAGAGCAGGGAAATCCTATTCGATCGACACCCTCCGCCATTTCCGTGAGGGATGCGCCGATACCCTCTTTTTTATCCTGGGAGGGGATGCCTTTGTGGAGATAGAGACCTGGAAGGATTTTCAAAATCTCTTCACCTTATGCCATTTCATCGTGATGGCCCGGCCAGGATTCCATAAAACTCCTGCCGCCTCTCAGCTTCCGGGCGCCCTGACCTCTCCCTTTCATTATGATCTCGAAATGAGGGTCTGGATTCACTCCTCGGGACATCATCTCTCTTTCAGAGAGATCTCTTTCCTCGACATCTCCTCGACCAAGGTCCGGGAATTGATCGAGAGAGGAGAGTCGGTCAGGTATCTTATCCCTCCCGAAACAGAAGCCTATATCCATCAACACGGTCTTTACCGGAAGAGGGGGTGACCGGGGAAAAATATTTGCATTTTTTTGTAACCACTTAGTTACGGGTATTTTTATCCCCCTTTGGTCTCCGACCCAGAGCGGTCTCTGACCCGGAGGGCAAAGGGGGATAAAGGGGGATTTTAAAATTATGCTGGGAAATCTCCCCCCTGCCTACGCCGGAGCGGCTTCGCGCAGGCAGGTTCCCCCTCTTTGCCCTCCGGGCCAGAGGCATTATGGGCCGGCGGCCAAAGAGGGGTATAATAAAGGGGACATTTGTATTACTTGAACCCATAACTGAGGGATTACATTTTTTTTCATTTTTTTATTGCCATCATTATTTTTTCTGTTATAATGCTACACTCAAAATCATCATCACCGGAGGGTATGGCCACCGACTCAAAGACAAAATCTCTTCTCTGCCTGAAGGCAGCGATTGAAAAGAAGGCTCTGGACCCGGTTCTTCTGGAGATGAAGGGAATCTCCTCTGTGACCGATTACTTCCTCATCTGCACCGGCAAATCGGATCGCCAGGTTCAGGCCATTGCCAGATCGATTGAGGAGACCCTTGAAAAGAAGGGAATCCGGCCCCTCGGCCAGGAAGGGGCGGCCAACGGGAAATGGATTCTGATGGATTACAACGATGTGGTGGTCCATATCTTTGTGGAACCGACCCGAACGTTCTATGATTTAGAGGGAATATGGGTCGACGCACCTCGCATCGAGCTTAAATTGGGAGCGGAGATTGGCTAAAAAACGGGTGGTCTCGAAAAATCTCAAAAAAAAGAAGAGCCCCATAAAAAAAGAGAGGGGGAAAACGACCGATAAGAAAAGGGTCGATAAGATAGATAAGATGGATAAAATCGATAAAAAGACCCTGTCCCGGTTTAAAAAGAATCTTCTTAAGGAGAGGGAACAGATCGTGGGGGAGGTCAAACAGACCTATGTGTCTTCCCAGGAGATGGGACAGGATGGGACCCAGGACATCGGGGATGAGGCGGCCAATATCTATAACAAACAGATCCTGCTCAGCCTCAATGAGAGTGAACGGATGAGACTCCATGAGGTGGATGAGGCGCTCGATCGTATAGGGAGCGGCGCCTATGGAATCTGCGAAGAGTGCGGAGAGCCCATCAGTTTGAAAAGGCTTGAGGTCCGGCCGGTGGCAAAGTATTGTGTGGCCTGTCTGTCGAAGATGGAAAAGGGGAAACTCTAAGAGATGTTGGTGAAACTGCTTTTCATTATCATTCTGAGCTTGATTTCCATCTTCTGCTGGCTTTCTTTGACCAATCACTTAGAGGTCGAATTCCACTTCTTCGGAAAGGTCCTCCCTACCGATCTCTCCACGCTCATGATCACCTCCTTTGTGCTGGGCGCCTTGCTCGTCTTCATCAGCACCCTGGCAAGGGATGCCAGGCGGGCCATTGAGGGTTATCGCCAATCGCGGAAGAGGAAGAAGGAGCAATCCATTAAGGAGGAGCTGAACAAAGGGATGGAGGATTTCCTCCGGGGAGATCTGGCCAGGGCAAAGGCTCACTTTACGGAGGTCCTGAAGAGCGACCCCTTCCAGAAGGACCTCTATTTAAAGCTCTCGGAGATCTCGGTCAAAGAAAGCAATGATGAAGAGGCGCTTCACTGGCTGGAGAGGACACGATGGATCGATAACAAAAATGTGGAGATCCCTCTCCGTCAGGCGGAAATCTATCTGCGAATGAAGCATTTTGATGAAGCCATTCGAACCTTAAAGCGCGCCATCGGTCTGGATGACACCAATCTCAAGGCATTGAAGAGTCTGAGGGAGATTTACCGGAACAGCCGGAGATGGGAGGAAGCGATCCGGATCCAGAAGTCGATTTCCAAGCTGGCCAAGGGAAAACCAACAGAAGAGGAAGAGCACTTCTTCTATCTGGGATTGAAATATGAACATGCCATGGATCTTTTAAGCCGGGGCGAAGAAGGTATTGAGGATGCCTTGAAGGTCGTCAAAGAGATTGTCCGGGAGGAGAAGACCTTTCAACCCGGGTTCGTCTTACTGGGCGACATCTATCTCCGGATGGGGAAATGGGTTTCCGCAGGAAAGGTCTGGGGAAAGAGCTTCAGACGGTTCAAATCGATTATCTTCATCCTCCGGTTGGAAGAGCTCTATCTCAACAGGGAGGACCCGAGCACCCTGCTCCGCATCTATCAAAGGACCATGAGCGACAATCCTGACAACTGGATGCTCGCCTTCTTCTATGCCAAGCTCTGTTTAAGGCTGGAGATGCTGGACGAAGCCTTTGAGGAGATCAATGCCATCAGTTTAAGACAGAAGGATTTCCCCGCCCTTCACAGGCTTTTCGCGGAGATCTACCTCCACAAGAAAGACTTCGGCCGGGCGGCCCAGGAGTTTGAGAAGACCTTTGAATTGAGCGGGACATCCTATCTCCCCTTCGCCTGCAATGTCTGCGAAAGGGAATCGAAGGAATGGGCAGCCTACTGCCCTCAATGCCACCGGTGGAGCACCTACACGATCAAAGAGGTGGAGAGGATCATCCCTCCGCTTCCCCCCTCTCTTCCCTTTTCCAATAGGGCCTTTTTCCCCCTCGAAGAGAGATAAAGAAAGGCCTCCAAGATCTGAATGAATGCGTTCCTTTGGTGAAAAATTCCTCCGATTTTTATTGCCTTCCCAATGCCACTGCTGTGAAAAATTCTTAGAAGAAGACCGGCAGGGAATCTGCCCGGACTGTCTCTCAAAGATCCGGTGGATTGAGCCGCCGTTCTGCACCCTCTGCGGAGTCCCTTTTGCTTCCGGGGAGATCAAGAACCATCCCTGCGGCGCTTGTATGACCAGGGAAAAATATTTTACAATGGCAAGGGCTCTTGGATATTATGAAGGACCTCTTAGGGAAGCGATTCACCGATGGAAATACGAAGAGAAGAGCTGCCTAACCTCCTTCTTCGGAGAGAAATTGGCCGAAGGATTCCACCGTTATTGGGATTCCCGGTCTTTCGACCTTCTCATTCCTGTTCCGCTCCACCTCAAACGATTAAGGGAGCGGGGGTTTAACCAGGCCCTCCTTCTCGTAAAGGAGTTAAGCCGGAGAACCCGGATTCCATACTCGAAGAGGCTGCTCCAGAAGAGAATACCCACCACCCCACAGGTCAATCTGAGCGGTGGAGAGAGGGAAAAGAGGGTGAGAGGCTCTTTTCATGTTCAAAGAGATGAAGAGATAAAAGGGAAGTCGATCCTTCTGGTCGATGATGTTTACACGACCGGAGCAACAGTCAATGAATGTTCGAAAGTATTGCTGATGGCAGAGGCAGAGCGGGTGGATGTCCTCACTTTAGCCCACGCCATCAAGAGTCCGTAGTTCACAGTTCGGAGTTCGGAGTCAAATAGAAAAAGGTTTTCGGGTTAGGGCTACAATGCCCGTTTGGTTACTGGTTACGGTTACGTATAAAGAATTAAGAGACGATAAACGTAGCCTTTTATTAACGATACGGGCCTCGTTACCCTTACCGTTAGGCTTTTTTTTTCTAATCACATAGGTCAATAAAATGAGTCGTAAGAAATGGTTTCTGCTATGGATCGTGATCCCGGTCGTCGCGGTGGGAATCTTTTTCATTCTTTCGATCTATTATCTCTTCGATCCCAATCTTTACCGTGATGCCATTCAAAAATCCCTCACCTCCCAGCTTGGCAGGGAGGTCTCCTTCGGAAAGGCAAAAATCGGTTTCTGGGGGGGAATCGGAATCGCTTTCGAAGACTTCCGGATCAGGGACCGCTCGCAATCTTTTGACCTCCTCCGTTCAAAAAGGCTGATTTTAACGGCAAAAGTCCTTCCTCTGTTGAGGAAGGAGGTGAAATGGAAGCGCATCACTCTTGAGAAGCCCGTCGGGCGGTTCTCGCGGGACAGAAACGGAAGATTCAACTTTTTCGATGCCCCTATCACTGGAGAGGAGTTGAAAGCCTCCCAACGGAAGATGATCGAGACCCTCACCACGCTCTTCGGAGGCTCTCTCTCCGTTCGGTCCGGTGAGTTCTCCTTTTCAGACGAATCGTTTGGCGGCCCTCCTCTCCTGACAGAGATCCGATCTCTCGATCTTCGTCTCTCAAAGATCTCTTTCGGCAGGCCCTTTCCTTTTCGCGTCAGCGGGAAGATCCTCCATTCAAAAAAGGAAGGAAGGTTCTCCGTCTCCGGACAGATAGAAGACATCCCCGAAGGGATGGATCTCTCCAAAGCAAGGGTGAAGGCCGAAGTGGAGGTAAAAAGTATCGAGGTTTTCCACTTCTGGTCTTATCTCGGCCCCTTGCTTCCCATGAATAAGATTGCAGGAATCGTCGATCTGAAGGGCCGTTATCAGGGAGACCTCTCCGGACCTTTCAGCGCTTCTGCCAAGATTAAATTCAGAGAGGTGATCTACGATCACCCAAAAGTTTTCGCCTACTTGTTCACCCCCAAATGGATCAATCTCGATTTCGAGGCGAAGTATGACAGGCAGACGTTCCAGGTTCCCAGGCTTTCGATCGAGCTGCCTGAGATCAAAGTCAGGGCAAAAGGCAGGATTTATGGAATCGGGACAGAAGGGATGGGCCTGGATGCCGAGGCATCGAGCAGTGTCTTCGACATCGCCGAGGGAAGGAGATTTATCCCCTTCCGGATCATCGCTCCAAGCGTTTCTGATCCCCTTTTCCACGCGGAGGGAAGCGGTCCGGCACAGATCCTCTCCGTAAAGCTTTCGGGAAAGATTCCGGAGATTGATCACTGCGATGAGCTCCGCAATGCCCATACTCTCTCCGTTGAGATGAAGGTGAATGGCGCCCGCTTGAAACTCCCCTGGAATCTTCCTGCCCTCGAAGAACTAAAAGGGCGCCTTCTTTTCAAAGAGGGCCATCTCCATCTTAAAGAGGTGGAAGGCAGGGTCTTCCATTCCAGTATCGATCGGGCCAACGGAGTTTTCCATGAACTCCTTCAGGTCCCCACCCTTGCGATTCAGGGCCAAGGCCAGTTCCATGCGGCAGATCTCTCCTCCCTGCTCAAGACCGATGTCTTCGCCGATGACACGGAGTTGATAAAGGGTCTTGAATCCATCACCTCCCTATCCGGAAAGGCGCAATATCAGATCTCCGTCAAAGGGAAATTGAAGTCCCCCCTTCGTTTTCAGCATCAGGGTGGCTATCTTCTGTCGAAAGTCCACCTGACCCATTCTCAGATTCCCTTCCCGGTCTTCATCGGAGAAGGGAAAGTGGACCTCTCCAACGACGATTTTCAGTGGTCGGGAACAAAGATAGAATTTGGAAATTCATCCCTCCTCCTGGCCGGCTCATGGAAGAGAGAGGGAGCTTCTGAGTTCACAGCCAAAGGAAAGGTCGATCTGAAAAACCTTCTCGCCCTCTCCCAATCCTCTCTCTTTTCGAAAGAGACCCGTTCCAAGACAGAGGATATTAAAAGCCTATCGGGAACAGGCCAGCTTTCGTTCAAAGGAAGAAGGGCAACCCCCCTTCAATCTCTCTCCTATGAACTGGAATTCCTCCCCAGGGAAGCCTCCCTCCTTCTAAAAGGAGTTTCCCATCCGCTTCTCTTTCGAGAAGGTTCCCTCTCCATTTCGAGCATCGGGGCCAATTTTTCAAAATTAAAGATGCAGTCCTTAAACTCCTCTTTCATCCTCGATGGAACAGTAAGAGAGGGGCAGATGAATCTTTCCACCTCCGGTTCGATCGATTTGAAAAATATCTACGCCCTGCTCCAATTGCCCCTCTTTCCTGACTCAATGCGAACTCAGGTGGACGAGATTCAGGATCTTGCCGGAGGAGCGGACCTTCGTCTGAACTGGTCCGGAAGAATGGAACAGGGAGTGAATGCCATCCGGGAAGGGGAAATCTTACTCAAAGGAATCTCGCTCCGGCACCGAAAGATTCCCGTTCCTCTCTCCCAGATTGAAGGCAGGATTCTCTTCTCTCCCCAACAGATGCGATGGGAGGGACTGAAAGGAAGATTGGGAGATGCTTCGCTGACCCTCTCCGGGACCTATTCCCGTCCTCTAACAGGACCCGGGGAAACCAACCCCCGGCCCCCCGGGCGACTCTCCCTTCGTCTCTTTTCAGCCCAGCTTGACCTTGATTCCCTTCTCCCGGAGAGAGAAAAAACAATCCCTGCCTCTTTTGAAAAGATCAGAGAATGGCTTTCTCTCTGGACGATCGAAGGTAAGATCGATGTGGAAAAAGGAAAGTATCGAAACCTCTCTTTCGAGGACTTAAAAATCGAAATGAAGACGGTAGATGGAAAGTTAAGGATCCATCCCTTTGAATTGAAAACCAGTGGAGGAACCCTCTGGGGTGAGGGATGGATCGAACCCGCTGGAAAAGGGATCCAATTTTACATCAACCCCCGTCTCTCCCATATGGAGGCAACAGCCTTTCTCCGCACCCTTCTCAAGAAAGGGGAGATGGGGAAAATCATGATGACCGGAAGAGTCTATATCGATCAAGTGCAACTCAGGGGAGAGGGAGAGAATTCTCAGAAAGTGAAAGAAACTCTCCAGGGAGGGTTGAGGCTCGAACTGGAGAATGGGGTAATCGAGCGGGGCAACATCCTGGCCAAAATCTTCTCAATCCTCAATGTCTCCCAGATCTTCAAAGGAAGGCTCCCCGATCTGAAAACCAAAGGGCTTCCCTATCACCGGATCTCTGCAAACATCAAGGTCAAAGAGGGAGTCGTTTTCACAGAGGATTTTCTGCTCGATAGCGATGCCATGCGGATCACCATCATCGGGAAAGTTGACCTGGGCAAGAACATGATCGATGCAAAGGTAGGAGTCCATCCCCTGGGTACGGTCGATATGGTATTGAGCAATATTCCCATTGCTGGATACATCCTCACAGGAAAAGATAAAGGCTTCCTCTCTTATGTCTACGAGGTGAAAGGGGACCTCGACGATCCCAAGATTGAAGCCATTCCCTTTAAAACCATGGGAGAGGGCTTGCTGGGAATTTTCAAACGTCTCCTTGAAACACCGACCAGACCCTTCCAGAAGAACAACTCTCATAAGAAGTAAAGAAATTTAAGCAACAAATAATTATTTTCATAAATTAAGTTTCCCCTTGACAAATAACAAGATGTTGTTGTAGTCAATAGAAGTCATACTAAATATAGCCTATCGTAAGCCCAAACCTCATCAAATTCCACAAAACAGGTGATAAGAAAATGGCAAATGTCATTGAGATGAAAGAGGAACGAAAAGATTTTAAAGAAGAGTTTGAAACAACGGATATGGCCCTCTTTGTCCGAACCTCTGAAGAGTCGATGAATGACTGGAACCGCCAGAGAATCGTCGATGCCCTCATCAGAGAGACCTATATTGATGTCGATACGGCGAAAGAGATCGCCCGGGAGGTGGAAGATTTAATCGTCACCTCCAAGATCAAAATGATCACCGCCCCCCTGGTCCGTGAATTGGTCGACACCAAATTGGTTGAAAGGGGATTGGAACAGGCCCGTAAGATGCACACCCGTCTGGGTATGCCGCTTTACGATGTGGACCAGCTCATTCTCCATCCCAACAAGGAAAATGCCAATGTCCCTCACGGACCCGAGGCTACCAATCTTACCCTGGCGGAAAGGATTAAAAAGGAGTATGCCCTTCTCTCTGTCTTCTCACAGGAGACCGCCGATGCCCATATACGAGGGGATATTCATCTCCATGATCTGGGTTTTGTGGACCGGCCTTACTGCAGTGGACAGTCTCTTGAATATATCAAGCGTTTCGGTCTGAGCCTTCCCAACTCCATTGCCATGGCCAAACCTGCCAAACATCCGGAAGTGCTCCTGGCCCATATGGTTAAATTTGCCGCCGCCCTTCAGAGCAACTTTGCCGGAGCCATTGGCTGGGATGCTGTCAATCTCTTCTTTGCTCCCTATCTGGTGGGCATGTCGGATCGGGACCTCGAACAACTGGCGCAGATGATGATCTTCGAATTCTCTCAGCAGGCAGTCGCCCGAGGAGGCCAGGCCATCTTTACCGACCTCAATCTCTACTGGGAGATTCCAAAACATTTCGAAAATGTCCCTGCCATCGGACCGGGTGGAGAGAGGACGGGAAAGAATTACAGCGACTATATGAAAGAATCACAGCGCTTTGCATGGGCCCTCTTCAATGTCTTCCTGGAAGGGGATGGGTCCGGAAGGCCTTTCTTCTTTCCCAAACCACTCGTCCATATCACGGAGAAGTTCTTTCAGACCCCCGGTCACATGGACTTTCTCCATCACATCTGTGAGGTCGCTTCTGAAAAGGGCAACACCTACTTCGTCTTTGACCGCGGGGAGACAGCTAAAATCTCCGAATGCTGCCGCCTCAGCTTCAAACTCGATCAGACCGATCTCGAGGATGCAAAGGAGCCCTGGAAGATGCGTTATTGCGCCCTCCAGAATGTGACCCTCAACCTTCCGAGGATGGCCTACCTGGCCAAAGGGGATGACACCCGGCTCTTCTCCAAACTGACGGAGTTCATAGAGGTTGCGGTCAAGGCCCATCTGGAGAAGAAAGCCTTCATCGAAAAGCTTCTCTCCGTAGGCGAACGGG
Source organism: Deltaproteobacteria bacterium RBG_16_49_23 (assembly GCA_001798855.1). Lineage (GTDB taxonomy): Bacteria > Desulfobacterota > BSN033 > BSN033 > UBA1163 > RBG-16-49-23. The sequence continues at coordinate 16,031 of MGQQ01000114.1, forward strand.
GCCCCCTTGCCCTCTTAGCCATGAACCGGGATGGCTCTCCTTATCTGAGGATGCATCGCGCCAGCTTCCTCATCGGCATGGTAGGACTCAATGAACTCGTCCAGGTTCATACCGGCCAGGAGATGCATCAGTCGAGGCAGACCTTCAAATTCGGATTGAAGGTGATCGCCCACATGAAACTGCTGGTCGATAAGTTAAGTGAACGCTATGGAATGCACTTCGTCCTCGAACAGACACCCGCTGAATCGACCGCCTACCGTTTTGCCAAACTGGACCTCCGGTTTCATTCGCCCCGATCGGGCCACATCGTTAAGGGGGACATCTCGAAGGGAGAGGTCTATTATACGAATTCGACCTATCTGAACAACTCCGCCGTGCTCAATCCGATTGAACGGGTGAGACAGGAGGGACTCTTTCATCCCCTGATCGAGGCGGGCGCATTAACCCACATCTGGCTGGGTGAGGCAAAGCCTTCAAAGGAGTCTCTGGCCAATTTTGTGATCAAAACTTTCAGACAGACTCAAAATGACCAGATTGCCTTCTCACCGGAGTTCACCACCTGTAATGCCTGCAATCGGACCAGCCGGGGGCTCCGGTCCTCCTGCCAATATTGCGGATCACAGGAGGTGGACGGCATCACCCGGATCACCGGGTACTTCACCAAGCTCTCCAGCTGGAACAAGGGGAAGATAGGTGAATTGCGCAACCGCTACCGGAATCAGGCCTACATCGAAGAAGCGGAAAGAGGAGCAGCGCTGAAGGTAGGGTAATATAGTGTTCCCAACACTTCTTAACAAACTCCGTTCACCCTGAGCCTGTCGAAGGGTGAACAATAGCAAGGGGGTTCAGTTCATCGTTCGATCCTGAGTCCTGCGCTGCGCGGGATTCGCCCTTCGAGAACCTCAGGGCGAACGGTGAATAAAGAACAGTCTCTTGTGATGAAGAAATAAGTGGAGGCAAGGAGAAAACATGGAACTGATCAAAATCTTTGTTAAAGCGAAATGTCCGAAATGTCCTGCCGCAAAAGAGATTGGATTGGAGTTGAAGAGGGAGGGCCTGCCGGTTTTCCACTACGACCTGGACACGATCGATGGTCTGGCAGAAGCCTCTTTCCACAGCATCCTCTCTACCCCCTCACTCATCATTGAGGATGAAGAGGAGAGGGAGGTGGTCAGCTGGAGAGGGATGGTCCCAACGATTCAGGAGGTGAGGCAGTACCTGTTCAGGAGTAACTGATGAGGGTGATAGGCGCCGGTGTCAGCAATGATTCGAGGCCCCTATCACGGTCCGCCATCATTCTCCCTTTTATGAAGATGAGCCATGATCGAGATCAAGGGATTTTTGGAAACCTCTTTTCTGGACTGGCCGGGGAAGATCTGTTCTGTTCTCTTCCTCCCCGGCTGCAATTTCCGCTGTCCATACTGCCATAACCATCCCCTCGTTTTTCATCCCGGGCAGTTTGCTTCGATACCCCTGAAAAAAATTCTCCGGCGCCTCCGCTCCTTTAAGGATTGGATCGATGGGGTCTGCATCACCGGGGGAGAGCCAACCCTGCACGCCGATCTTCCTCTCCTGATTCGTGAGATAAAAGAGAGCGGATTCCCGGTCAAACTCGATACGAATGGATCCTGCCCCGGGATATTAGAGAAATTGATCGAAGAGGGAAGGCTCGATTTCGTCTCGATGGATGTGAAAGGCCCCCTGGATCCCTTCAGTTATCGGAGAGCGACCGGTCTCCCTGTGGATCTCTCTCTCATATCAAAGTCAATAGAAATCCTGAAGAGGGAGAAAGTGGAGTATCAATTCCGGGTCACCGTTGTCCCTCAACTCCACAGCCGGGAGGAGATGCGGACCCTGGCTCAGCAGCTGGGAGCCGGTCGAAGGGTGATCCTCCAGAATTTTAACCCGGAGGACCCGTTGGATCCCTCGCTTAAAAAAACGGTCCCCTACGATCCAAAAGCGCTCAAGGAGATGGAGAGGATGGTTCAGGAGATGATGTAAACTTAATTTCAAATCGCAAATTGAAAATTGCAAATTGAAAATTTGTTTATGAAACCTCCTTCCCTTAAAGAAATCCAGATGAAAGTGGAGGCGCTGGAAAAAGAAATTCATCTCCTGAGGCCCCTCCTGGAGGCGATCCGTGATCCTTTCTTCATTCTCAATCGAAGGGGAGAATTTTTAAAGGTGAACCTGAAGGGATCGGCGTTATTGAACTACTCTCCGGAAGAGCTTCAGCAAATGGTTTTCATCGATGTGGTGGCTCTCGATGATCTCAGTGCCGTGAGAGAAGGATTCGACGAGATGGAAAAGGGGCGCGGGATCTCCTTAAACCTCCGCGTGGTCAACCGGCTCAGGGAAGAAATCCCGGTGGAATGTTCCGGGACCTTCCAGGGAGAAACCCGCCTGATCACATTGAGAGACTTGAGGGAAAAGATTCGGCTCGAGGAGGAATGGGAAAAGTCAAAGAAGCAGTGCCTGGAGAAGACCCGGGAGAGGGATCAGTATGCCAGGGAACTGCAGGCCATGAGAGATCTTTTTAAGGAGAAGACCAAAGAGATTGAAAAGATGAAAGAGGAAGCTGTTCTGCTCTCTTATACCGACGACCTCACCGGAATCTATAACCACCGTTTTTTCATTCAACAACTGACCCTGGAGGTGGAACGTCAGAAACGTTATCCCGCTTTCCTCTCCCTGCTCATGATCGACATCGACTATTTTAAACATTATAACGATCACAACGGGCATCTGGCCGGAGATGAGGCATTGAAGGCCATTGCCCGCCTCATCCAGCGTGGGGTACGCCAGAGCGATATCGTCGCCCGCTATGGAGGAGAGGAGTTTGCCGCCATTCTGATCAAGACCGGGAAGGAGGAAGCCGGAGAGATCGCAGAGAGGGTGAGGAGTTTCGTCTCCGAGACCCGGTTCCCCAATGAGAAGGAACAGCCCAACGAAGATCTGACGGTGAGCATCGGAGTGGCCGCCTTTTCCTCTACCTCGACCCTCACGGATCTGATCCGTGAGGCGGACCAAGCTCTCTATCGAGCCAAGAGTAAAGGCCGCAACCGCATCGAGGGATGAGTTGAAAACCGTTACTGTCACAGCAGGGGTGATTATCGAAAAGAAGAAAGTTCTTGTAACTCAGAGAATGAAGGGGGCTTCCCGCGGCCTGCTCTGGGAATTTCCAGGAGGAAAGGTCAAGGACGGTGAAGACCCCAGGGAGGCCATGCGAAGAGAACTCAAAGAAGAATTGGATATCGATGTGGAGGTAGGGGAGATCCTCGAGGTCATCTTCCATTCCTATCCGGAATACCCTATCCTCCTTCTCGCCTATCATTGCCGCCTTAAGAGAGGGATTCCGAAACCCATCGGATGTCACGACCTACGATGGGTCAGTTTCAAGGAGTTAAAGGGATTGGCCATGCCTCCTGCGGATGAACCCATTCGAAGTCGGATGAGTTCCTTTCTTTAAGGCTTCCTTTTCGTCCCCTGCCCCCTCTTTACCCTCCGGGCCGTAGGCTCTATGGGCAGGAGGCCAAAGAGGGGGGATTTGATCTTGGATAAAGAAGAAAATTATTATAACCTAAATTGAGCGATTCTTATTGAAATAACCTGTAGTAGCTCCGGTAATACCGGAGCGTTTTAAGAACACCCATGGGGTGTTCTGTAGGACAAGGCTTAAACCTTGCCTGCGTGCCACAGGCAGGCACATTATAAGCAACCCTAAAGGGTTGCCCTACGATTAAATTTATTTAAATCGCTCAATATAGGTATAATATAGTTGCTGGAGATAGCTCATGTCCAAGGACCCCATGCAGAGGTATGCCGAAAGTTTAGAAAAAACGATCCAGCACAACTACAGCCATCTGAAGGAGGTGGTGGAGGATTTCAAGGGGCTCTGTCTGGTGGTGACCCCCGAAAAACATACTCCTCAGGATATCATCGTCGATATCCGCGAGCTCTATAAAGAGATTCGGGACCGCCTGGCAGAGATCAAGGCCATTCAGCAACTCCTCCAGGGAAAATACAGGATGTATTATCGCCGGGACTCCCTGCGTGACAAAGCCATCATGGAATTCGGATTCCTCACGAAGAATCTCTATTCCAAGTTTGAATATATCCTGCTTCAAAAACAAGCCTTGACCCAAAAAAGGGAGGAAGAAACCTCCAGAGCGCAACAGAAGGGCTTCCACTTTCAATGGTTCCGCTCCAGGGAAAATCAAATCATCTTCGTCAGAAACCTGCGGATTCTAAATGAGCTGGATTATGAAGCCCCTTCGGACTTGGGAATTGAGGAGAGGCGGGAGGTCCCTCAGGAGAAAATTCGCCACCTCACCCTCTTCTGCCTCAAAGGAACGGTCAGCACGATTGATGAAGTCTATTCCCGGATCAGATTGCGGGAACATGACATCATCGAGCAATATGCCCAGGGTGAACTGCATGGGCTGATCACCCATTTGAGGGAGGTCAGTCCTGTGGACGTGGAGAACGTGTTTCAGCGGATATTAAAGAGCGGGGACTTCTCAAAACTCAAAGGTCTCCTCATCCCGATCCGTTCTCCCAAGGATCTCGAGGGCCCCCTGTTCGATTCGGCGAAAAAGACTCTTGATGAGATGGAAGAAGGAGAGGTGAAAACACTGAGATTTCCGAAAAATCCAGAAATCTCTGATTTCACCGATTAAGGACCGATTACACAGATTAGAAACGCATTGATAAATAAAGAAAAATCTGTGGAATCATTTTTTGAAATCTGTGTAATCAGAGAGCGAAAAGTAGTTATTCAGAGCTCTCACACTTAGCGTTTGACACCCTCGACTCAAATCGCTATAAAGTGGTTTGAGACGAGTTCAATCTTTTTAACAACAAAACTATGGATCAGAACCTCAAACAATTTTACTTTTTCAGCGATTTCTTGAACCGTCAGACTTATTCTCCCTCCGGAAAGCGAGCAGGCAAGGTTGCTGATCTGGTGGCCGAGAGAGTCGAGCCCTATCCCATGATCCTCGGGATGGTTATTCAGGGAAAAGGAAGAAAGAAGTTTTTTCTCCCCTGGCAAAAGATGCTTCAGGTCGAACCCCGGATCACCCTTGCTGAGGAAGATCTTCTCGATCTCACAACCTCCCTCGCTGTAAACGACATGGTCCTGCTTCGAGAGGAGGTCATGGATAAACAGATCGTGGATACCTTTGGCGCTAAGGTGGTGAGGGTGAACGATCTCCACTTCTTAAAGGTCGAGTCCCGGTTGAGGCTGGTTCATGTCGATGTGGGATTTCGAGGATTGATGAGGAGGGTGGGATGGGAGAGCATGGTCGATCAGACACTCGAGTGGCTCTTCTCCTACAAACTTCCCAACCAATTTATCTCCTGGAAATATGTTCAACTCCTCTCTGGTTCGGACCTGCTCCATCTCAGCGTCTCTCAGAAGAAGCTTTCTCACATTCATCCTGCAGACCTTGCCGATATTATTGAGGATTTGGGAGGTCGTGAACGATCCGCTATCTTCCATGCCCTGGACCCCGAGACAGCGGCTGAAACCCTCGAGGAGATTGACCCAAAGATTCAGAAGGCCCTCATCGAGACAACCCCGGTGGAGAGAGCCTCTGACATCGTTGAGGAGATGTCGCCCAGCGATGCGGTCGATCTCCTGGCTGACCTCCCGGAGGAGAGAGCAGAAGAGATCCTTGAAGGAATGGAGCAGGAAAAGGCAGAAGACCTGAGAGAACTCCTTGTTCATCCTGAAGAAACAGCGGGGGGATTGATGACCACCGCCTATCTCAGTCTGACGCCCGAGATGACCGTCGAAATAGCCATTACCCGGCTGAAGGCAGAGGCGCCGAATCTGGACATCATGGATTACATCTATATCGTGGACGAAGAGGAATTCCTCCAGGGGGTGGTCAGCATTCGTGACCTTCTCACGGCCCAATCCCATCAGCCCCTCTCCGAAATCCAGTTCCCCAGGGTGGTAAGCGTCAAGCTGGACGAAGATCAGAATGAGGTGGTGGAAGCCTTCGCCAAATATGGATTTCGGGCTTTACCGGTGGTTGATGAGGAAAACCATCTGAAGGGCGTGATTGGTTTCCGAAATGTCCTGGATGTGCTTGCCCCCGATGCAGGATAATGTTGAAAGCACCAATAATCGTAACACTTTATTCTTTGAAAAAAGTTATCTAATCCCCCTTTGTCAAAAGGGGGAAATGTTTCTCCTCCCTTGGGCAAAGGGAGGTGGGGAGGGATTTTAAAAAGTTTATTTCAAATTGCTAAATTGGTACGGTTATTGAGATATTGGGATTTGGTTATTGAGTATTCTTTGCATGATTCGTGGATAAAGAAATAACCATGACTGATTACACCCATTGGATTTCAAGTTCGAAACGGTCTCTGTGGAGGACCGTTGGCCTCTTCTTCATCCTGATGGGGCCGGGCATCATTACCTCCAATGTGGATAACGATGCGGGCGGCATCACCACTTATTCTCTGGCCGGGGCGGAATTCGGACTGAAACTGGTCTGGTCTCTCATCCCCATCATGATCGCCCTCATCGTGATCCAGGAGATGTGCGCCCGGATGGGAGTGGTGACAGGAAAGGGACTCTCGGACCTCATCCGCGAAAAATTTGGAGCCAGGATCACCTTCTATTTGATGATCGGAATGTTCCTGACCAATATGGGCAATGCCATCTCCAACTTTGCAGGAGTGGCGGCGGGGATGGAGATCTTTGGCGTCGATAAATTCATCTCCGTCCCCATCAGCGCTTTTCTAGTCTGGTGGATGGTCGTAAAAGGAACTTATAAATCGGTGGAGAAGGCCTTTCTGGTCGCCTGTGTCTTCTACATCTCCTACATCATCACCGGCATCATCGTAAAACCGGATTGGGACCATGTGGTTGAACAATTTACAAATCCTCAGTTAAGCCTTCAGCCTTCGGAGATGGCCATGGTGATCGGTCTGGTGGGAACGACGATTGCTCCCTGGATGCAATTCTATCTCCAGGCCTCGATCGTTGAAAAAGGAATAAAAATTGAGGAATATAAGTTCGCCCGGTTCGATGTGGTGATGGGATCAGTCGTCGTCCACATCGTCGCCTTCTTCATCATCCTGGTCTGCGCGGAGACCCTTCATAAAAACGGAGTCCGGATCGAGACCGCCAAGGATGCGGCCCTCTCCCTGGCTCCTTTAGCCGGAAAATATTGCACCTATCTCTTTGCCTTCGGGCTCGTCAATGCCTCCCTTTTTGCGGCCTCGATTCTTCCCCTCTCTACGACCTACCTCATCTGTGAGGGCCTGGGCTGGGAGGTGGGGATTGACAAGAAGTTTGTAGAAGCCCCTCAGTTTTACGGGATCTATTCTCTGATCATCTTTCTGGGGGCAGGCATCATTCTTTATCCGGAGCTTCCTCTCATCCCGATCATGTACTTTTCGCAGGTGATCAATGGCATGGTCCTCCCTTTCATCCTCCTCTTCATCCTCCTGCTCATCAATGACAAGAAGTTGATGATGCAGTACACCAATGGCCCCATCTTCAACATCATCGCCTGGGCGACTACGATCGTCCTGATCGGCTTCACCCTGCTGCTCTTCATCCGGATGATCTAATGTTTCATCGGGAAACCAATTGGGCAGAATCGGATTAACAGCGGGCTCTTCTCTGGAGGCGTTCCCAGGTATCGTCCACATTTCTTTGTGTTGTCTCGATATCCTTTTCAGTGAGGTGGCTGAAACGGCCCTGGAGTTTTAAATACTCTTTGACAGGAACGACATGGGATTCTTCCTGAATCGTATAGGTCCTTCCATTTTCAATTTCATAGAGCGGGAAGATCCTTGAGCGGACGGCAAGCCTCGAAATTTTAATGGTCTGTTCGGAGGGCATCCTCCACCCCGGTGGACAGGGAGAGAAAAGATGGATAAAGCGGGTTCCCTGAATCCCTTTGGCCTTCTCCAATTTTCGGATGAGGTCCTCCGGATAGGCGATCGTTGCTGTTGCTGCATAGGGGATATGATGATCGGCCATGATGGCCATAATGTCTTTCTTGGGATTCTCTTTGGGCTGCATGACCGGAGTTGTAGTCGTCCATGCAAGAAGCGGTGTGGCTGAACTTCGCTGTGTCCCTGTATTCATATAGCCTTCATTATCATTACAGATATAGAGCAAATCTTCATTCCTCTCTGCCGCGCCTGAGAGGGCTTGAAGACCAATATCAAAAGTCCCGCCATCCCCAGCCCATACCGCCACCAGGGTTTCATCATCACCTCGAACATCCAGGGCGGCCCTGACCCCTGACGCCGTAGCGGCACCTGTGACAAACCCGGCATGGACAGCCGTGATCCGGTAACTTGAATAGGGCCAGAATCCCGGGACAATCGACCAGCAGGAGGCAGGAAAAACCATCACGGTCTTCTCACCGAGAGCTTTCAATGTTAGCCTCATGGCAACCGCAGCCCCACATCCGGCGCAGGCTAAATGACCATGACCCAGGTTTTCTTCCGGCGGGATTTCTATTTTTTTCATTCCATCCTCACAACAATTGACTGTGCCAATCAAAGCTTTTGAACGTCATTGATAATTGCTAATTGAAAAATGACCATTTTACATTGATATCTATTTTTTCAGCCCCAGCCACAAAATATCTCCTTCGGGTTGAGGATGCTCTACCGTATATTGAACCGCCTCTTCAATCAACGCCGGAGTAATATCCCTTCCACCCAATCCAGAGACGAATCCAAAAACCTGAGGTCTCTCCTCTCGAGAATACAAAGAAGCCCTTAACTCCTGCGCAAAGATGCCGCCCACTCCGGCGGAAAGATTCCGGTCGATGACGGCGATCTTCTTTGCTCCCTGAATCACTTCACAAATCTCTTCGGAGGGAAAGGGTCGAAATCTCTTGATCTTGATTCCAGCAACGCTTAAACCTTTCTCCATCAACTTCTTAATCACGATCCTCGAAGTACTGGTCACTGTACCGGAGGTCATCAAGAGAAGCTCGGCTTCTTTCTTTCCATATCTCTCGATGGCGCCATAACTACGACCAAAACGAGAGCGGAATTCATCATCCACCTTCTTTGCAACCTCTGGAACCTCCTCCATGGCCTTCTGGACCTTGTACCGAAACTCTAAAAAATAATCAGGAGTGGTGATTACGGAATAGGATCTGGGTTCCTGGGTGTCGATGGGATAATCCGGACAGAAAGGCGGCAAGAGGGAGTCCGCCTCCTCGATGCTTGGGATTTCAACAGGCTCAGCAGTATGGGAAAGAACAAAAGCATCGAGGACAACCATCACAGGAAGTCTCACCGTTTCTGCGATCAGGTAAGCCTGAAGAATGGTATCCAGGACTTCCTGGTTATTTTCGCAATAGAGTTGGATCCATCCCGTATCCCGCTGAGAGACCGAATCGCTCTGATCGCCCCATATATTCCAAGGCGGACCAATGGCCCGGTTGACATTGACCAGGACAATGGGTAGCCTTGCGCCCGAGGCCCAGTGGAGCATCTCATGCATATAGGCCAACCCGTGAGAAGAGGTGGCTGTAAAGGTTCTCACGCCTCCGGTCGAGGCTCCAATGAGGGCGGCCATGGCAGAATGCTCCGACTCCACCTTCAGGAATCTCGTCTTGAGGCGGCCGCTTGCGATGAGCTCCGAGAGTTCTTCCACGATGGTTGTCTGCGGAGTGATGGGATAGGCGGAGACCACATCCACACGGCTCAAAATAACCCCATAAGCCACAGCCTGATTTCCTGTGATGACCCTCCTCATTTAGCCTCCTCCTTTAAAGAGATGGCTCCCCGGGGACATTCGGTGAAACAGATGCCGCATCCCTTACAGTAATCGTAATCCACTTGATGGGAAAAAAGCTCTTCTCTTTTTAAAATTGAACCATCCGGGCAGAAGACATAACAGTTCTCACACTCATTACATGTCCCGCAGCCGAAACAACGCTCCGCCTCCTCCAGGGCAACTCCTTCGGAAAGAGTCGAGGATACCTCGTTAAATCCTTTGATCCTTTCCTTAACAGCGCTCTTCGATTCTCCCTGCCTTTTCGCAGGCTCGAAGTAGTCCATATTCAATTCTTCGAAGGTGACCACATGGGGATTCCTCAATCTCTCTCCGGGATGGAGATATCCGAAGATGGAAAGGGACGGACCTTCTCCGATGAGATGTTGAATAATCACCTCCTCCGCATCTTTTCCCTGCAGAAAAGCATCGATGGCCATGGCCGCCTTTTTGCCGGAACCAATCGCGTGGGCTACGGTCCGCTGGTTAGAGGCGAGGTCTCCTCCGGCAAAGACCCCTTTGATCCCCGTGCTTCCATCTCTTCGTGTAAGAACGATCCCCTCTCTCTTCTCCGCCCCTTCCGGAAGGAAGGAAGCCCCGATCTCCTCTCCTGCCGCGATGACCACATAATCTGCATCAATAAAGAGATTGGAATGGGGAATGGGCACCGGTCTTCTCCGACCACTCTCATCCTTCTCACTCAGTTCCATTCGTAAACATTCTAACCGTTTCGGGCCATCCTTCTGTCCAACCCGGATCGGATTGACCAGATACCTTATTTTCACTCCCTCCTCAAGAGCTTCCAGGATCTCATCTTCAAAAGCAGGCATCTCCTCCCTTGAGCGACGATAGAGAATGGTTGCCTTCTTCCCCAGCCGGATAACGGATCGGGCAACATCGATGGCAGTATTTCCTCCGCCGATGATAGCAATCTTTTCACCCATCTTTATCCGCTTGCTCAGGTTCATCTTTTTCAGCAGATCGAGGCCGCTCAGGACACCCTTCTCTTTTTCTCCCTGGATATGGAGGCCCCTGCTCCGGTGTGCTCCTGTGCTAAGGAAGATCGCTTGATAATCCTTTAAGTCCTCTAATTTTAAATGCTCACCCAGAGAGATTCCCGTCCGGATCTCCACTCCCAATGCCTCGATATTTGAAAGTTCCCTGTCCAAAACATCCCTGGGCAATCGGTAAGACGGAATGCCCATCCTGAGCATACCGCCTGCAAGGGGGAAGGATTCAAAGACCGTCACATCATACCGGAGCCTTGCAAGATGATAGGCGGAGCTCATCCCGGCCGGCCCGGAGCCGATAATTGCAACCTTCTCCTTTCTTTTCTCTCCGGCCTTTCCTGTCTTCTTGCTCAGGCGAGGGGCAAAGTCCGCCACAAACCTCTCAAGGGCATGAATCGCAATGGGCTCATCAAACGATCCCCGGTTGCACTTCGACTCGCAGGGATGGAAACAGACCCTGCCACAGACTCCGGGAAACGGGTTCTCCTCCCTGATCAGATTCCATGCCCCCTCCCAATCGCCCTTTGCCGTCTTCAGGATGAAGCCGCTGATATCATTTCCTGCCGGACAGGCAGCGCTGCAAGGCGGGGTCTTCTCCTCATAGAAAGGGCGTTGAGTTCTCCATGCCCCCGTTTTGTTCCATTCCATATCCCCCAGCGAAACGGAAATCATGGGCATCTCGGATTCACGCTTGAAAGTGATCTGCTTTCCCATTTAAAAGTCCCTCCCCCTCACCCTTCCCCTCTCCCCCCAGGGGAGAAGGGAAAACAGATAAAAAATCCAATTAAAAATCCCCTCCCTCTTGATGGGGGAGGGTGAGCCTGCCCGCCGAACAAGTTTTTCGGCAGGCGGGGGTGGGGGTGAAATATTTTAATACTTCACTTCATTATAGGCTTCTCTTGCCGCCTTGGCATTTTCATTCTTCTTCCCCGGAACTTCTTCACGGATCGACAGGGCAATGGAATCAACTCCCACCAGCCCACTCACCTTTGAGAAGGCCCCTAAGATGGCTGTATTGACGATCGGGTTTGTCCTCGATCCCAGACCATTCCGGATGGCAATGGAGGTGGCATCTATCGTGGCAATTCGATAACCCTTCAATGTCTGAAAGGTTTTAGGAGGATGAGCTGAATTGATCAGAACCCATCCGTTCGGTTTCAGGCCGGAGGTGACATCCACTGCCGCTATCAGGGTGGGATCTAAAACGATGATGTGATCGGGTTCATAGATGTTGACCCTCAACTGAATCGGTTCGGGATCAACCCTCAGGAAAGCCATCACAGGAGCGCCCCTCCTCTCAACCCCGAAGGCCGGGAAAGACTGGACATAGAGCCCTTCATGGAAAAAGGCAACAGCAAGCACTTTGGACGCCACCACCGCTCCCTGCCCCCCCCTTCCATGAAATCGAATTTCGATCATCTCCTTCTCCAATACCTTTAATTAATCTATAATATATCTGTTTTCGGGGGACAAGAGAAAAATTTTAAGAAAGAAGAAGTGGCCCCCAACGCATCAAATGGGTTGATTTTTGCTTTGTGCTGTGTTAGTTTTTCAATCTATTCTCGCCTGCATAGCACGGAAAATAGGAAGAAATGAAGACAGTAATCATCGGTGCCGGAGCCATGGGAAGTCTTTTCGGAGGGCTCCTCACTCTATCGGGAGAGGAGGTCTGGTTGGTCGACATCTGGAAAGAACACATAGATGCCATTCGCTTAAAAGGTCTTGCCATTGAGGAGAAGGGAAAAACCCTGAACATTTCGATTAAGGCTACCACCGATGTCCGATCCATAGGAAAAGCCGACCTTGTCCTTTATTTCGTAAAGACTTATCATTCTGAAAAAGCAGTTTCAGACTCCTTGGTTCTTGAAAAAGAAGACACCCTCTTTCTCACCCTCCAAAACGGCCTTGGAAATGAGGAGACGATTTGTAAGCAGGTGGATCGCAAAAAAGTGGCATTAGGGGTCACCGGTCATGGAGCCACTCTATTGGGACCAGGTTATATTCGCCATGCGGGATGGGGAAAAACCTATGTGGGTGAAATAGATGGAAGAATTGCGGATCGAATGAATAAAGTCGCCCAAATGTTTATTAAATCCGGAATCGAGACAAAAGTCTCCCCTCGTATCCATGACCTTATCTGGGAGAAACTGTTCGTCAATGCGGGTCTCAATGCCCTGGCAGGCATTACCGGATTAAGGAACGGGCAAATCCTGGATTTTCCAGAGACATTGAGATTGATGGAAGCCCTTGTCAATGAAGCCATAGAAGTTGCCGGAAAAAAAGGGATTCGGATCGAAGGAAACCCAATCGATAGAGTGAAGGCAGTGATTGAGGCGACCCGGGAGAATCGCTGTTCCATGGGACAGGATCTCGACCGCAAACGGAGGACTGAAATCGATGCCATCAATGGGGCAGTGGTGAGAGAGGCAGAACGTCTTGGAATCCCTGTGCACTATAACCGGATGATCACGGACTTAGTCAAGGTAATAGAAAAAACTTTCATATAGCTCATGGCTGATAGCTGATAGCTGATTGCGGATGGCACATAGCCGATACCCAGGATTTCAAACTATAAGCCATTAGCCCTAAGCTATTCGCTAATTAGGAGGAACGAATGGACCGTAAAAAAATCACACCTGTTGATATTCAGACGATGAAGAATGAGGGAAAGAAGATCACCATGCTCACCGCCTATGACTATCCCATGGCCTTGCTCGAAGACCGTGCTGGGATTGATATCATTCTGGTAGGGGATTCGGGTGGAATGACGGTCCTGGGCTATGACAACACCCTTCCGGTGACGATGGACGAGATGATCCAGCTCACCAAAGCAGTGACACGGGGGGCAAAATATGCGCTCATCATCGGCGATATGCCCTTTATGTCCTATAATACTTCGGAACGCGACGCCATCATCAATGCCGGTCGGTTTATGAAGGAAGGGAAGGCTGATGCTGTCAAGCTCGAAGGGGGCGCCAGCGTCAAGGAGATTGTGAGAGCCATCGTGAGGGCAGGCATTCCGGTCATGGGTCATATCGGATTGACTCCTCAGACCATCTCCATGCTCGGAGGATTCAAGGTTCAGGGGAAAGATGCACAGGCCGCCCAGAAGATTATTGACGATGCCCTGTCGCTCGAAGACGCAGGAGCCTTTGCGGTTCTCCTCGAAGCGATTCCTGCTCCGATTGCAAAGAGGATCACCGAACGCCTGAAAATCCCTACCGTTGGCATTGGCGGGGGCATCCACTGCGATGGCCAGGTGCTCGTCGTGCATGATATGCTGGGTCTCTTCGATCGGTTCACACCCAAATTTGCCAAGCGATACGTCAATCTGAGCGAACTGATGCTAAAGGCTTTTGAGGCATACCGGGAGGATGTGTTGAAGGGAGCCTTTCCAACAGACCAGCACAGTTTCCACATCGATGAGAAAGAGTTGAGTAAAATGAAAGGTTGAGGTTAAGATTCAGAATGAGATATCGAAGGATGAACACAAACTCATTAAAAGGAGGATAAAAACAATGAGACGGACATTTACGATCGCTATGTTAGCCCTTTTTGTTTTGACCATGACCTGGGCCGGTTCGGGAATATGCCAGGATAAACCCATTTCTTTAAAACTTGGGCATGCAGTTGCCGTGGAGCATCCCTATCATCTCGGCGCTGTGAAATTCGCCGAACTGGTGGCCCAGAGAACGAAAAACAAGGTGAAGATCGATGTTTATCCCTCGACCCAACTGGGGAATGAGCGGGATATGGTCGAAGGACTTCAGCTCGGGACGATCGATCTTGTTGTCACATCGACAGGTCCCTTGGGGGGATTCGTTCCAAAAATGTTTGTTGTCGATCTTCCTTTCCTTTTCCGGGACCGCGAACATGCCTATAAGGTGCTCGACGGCCCCAACGGTAAAGATCTTCTCGACGCTTTCTCCGGAAAGGGCATCAAAGGTCTCGCCTTCTGGGAAAATGGATTCCGCCAGATCACAAACAATGTGAGACCCATTGAAAAGCCCGAGGATCTCAAGGGGATCAAAATCCGGACTATGGAGAATAAGGTCCACCTTGCTTCCTTCAAGGCCTTCGGCGCAAGTCCCGCTCCCATGGCATGGAGCGAAGTTTACACCGCCCTCCAGCAGAAGACGATCGATGCCCAGGAGAATCCCATTGCCATCATTTATCATCAAAAGATCGCTGAGGTTCAGAAATATCTTACCCTGACAGGCCACTTCTATTCTCCGACCCCTCTTCTCATAAGCCTGAAGGCTTTCAATGGACTTCCAAAAGATTTTCAGAAAATCTTCGAAGAGACAGCCATCGAGTGCGCCACCTATGAACGAAACCTGCTCCGCGACTCTGAAGCCAAACAGATCGCAGAGCTGAAAGCCAAGGGAATGCAGGTCACCACACCCAATAAGAAACTTTTCCAGGAGGCAGCCGCTTCTGTCTATAAGGAGTTTGAAGCTCAGTTTGGCAAAGAGACCATTGATAAAATCATAGCCACGAGATAAACCTCTCCCCCTCTCCCTTTGATGCCTGCCTGCACGAAGCGTTTCGGCGAAGGCAGGGGAGAGGGCAGGGGTGAGGGTGGGATCGATGAATGCCTTCCTCCGTGTCCTGACCAAGTTCGACAACCTTCTTGCTAAGACAGAGGCGGCTCTCCTGATCGGACTCGTTTCCGTCATGACCGTCATCGTCTTCATGCAGGTGGTCTATCGCTATGTGCTGGCCCAACCTCTCCATTGGTCAGAAGAAATGGCGCGCTATCTTTTTGTATGGCTCTCTATTCTCGGAGCGACCCTTGGTTTACAAAAACGAGGACATTTCGGCCTTGACATCTTTTACCAGATGCTTCCGGATCGGGGAAGAAGGGCCCTTGAATTCGTCATCCATCTCTTAATGGGGACCGTCATTTTTGTCATTCTCGTTCAGGGAATCCTACTGGTTCAAAAGACGATCCCTCAAGAATCTCCGGCCATGGGGATTTCAATGGGTTGGGCCTATGCCTGCCTCCCGGTCGGGGCAGGACTGATGGCCATCCACCTACTTTTGATCTTTTTAAAAGATCGGAAGAATGGAAGGATGGATCGCTTAAATCTTCAATGACCAATAATCAATTTTCAGTTCTCAATGACCATTGATTATTGATTATTGCCAATTGATGATTGAATAACCCAATATTCCATTGTTCCAGTATTCCAATATTCCAATTGCAGTACGGAGTTCGAGATGGGTCTCATTCTCAGTCTGGCTTTCCTCGGTTTTGTCGTCATTAATGTTCCCATTGCCTTCAGTATGGGACTGGCCTCGATCTTTGGCCTTCTTCTAAAAGGAAATATTCCTTTCGTCATCATCCCCCAGAAGATCTTCACCGGCTCTGATTCCTTTCCCCTTCTTGCGGTCCCCTTCTTCATCCTTGCCGGGGCATTGATGGACACGGGTGGAATCTCACTCAGGCTTGTCCATTTAGCCCATTCGCTGGTCGGTCACTTCAGAAATGGTCTGGGGATGGTATCCATTGTTTCGGAGATATTCTTCTCTGGAATCTCCGGCTCCACGGCAGCCGATACGGCGGCCATCGGTTCGATCATGATACCGGCGATGAATCAGGCAGGCTATTCGCCGGCCCGTTCCACAGCCATCGTCTGTGCCGCTTGCGGAATGGGCATCCTGGTCCCTCCCTGTATTGCCATGGTGGTCTATGGAGGTATCGCCAATGCTTCCATAGGCGCCCTCTTTGCCGGAGGATTCCTCCCGGCTCTTGTCATGGCCTCTGCGTTGATGATCCAACTTAACATTCAGGCACGCCGAGCAGGTGTCGCACCAGGCCAATGGGCGGGAATCAAACCTCTCGGTAAGGCTTTTAAAGAATCTCTGCTTGCCCTCTTTATGCCCATCATCATCTTCGGTGGTATTCTTGGCGGCATCTGCACGCCTACAGAAGCAGCGGTTCTTGCGGTCGCTTATGGTTTGATCATCAGCATGCTCATTTATCGAGAAATCGATCTTAAGAAGCTCGGAGAAATCCTTTTAGAATCAGGCATTGTCACGGGCAAGGTGATGATTATGGTTGGAATGGCGTCTGTCTTTGCCTGGATTCTTACGCGGGAACAGGTCCCACAGGCCCTTGCGGCGTTCATTCACTCTCTTGGAGGGGGAAAGATTCTCTTCCTCCTCATCATCAATATTGCTTTTCTCTTTTTAGGCGCTGTTCTCGAAGGAGTTCCCGCCCTCATCATGACCGTTCCCATTCTCCTTCCCATTGCCACACAATTTGGCGTTGATCCGGTTCACTTTGGAATAGTCCTCATTGCCAATATGGGAATCGGCCTCTTTCTCCCGCCGGTTGGACTCGGAGTCTTCATCGGATGCAGTATCAGCAAGATTACCGTCTCCCAGGTGGCCAGACCGCTTCTCCCCTATCTTGCAGTCAACTTCGCCACTGTCCTTTTGATCACCTACTGGCCAGGGTTAACGATGGCTATTCCCGGTCTTCTCTTTAAATAGAAAAACGGCCGTAACCCCTTATGGGATAATATTTGACCCAAAAGGGTTGGGAGGTTCTCCCTGCAAAACCTTGTATAGCGGTCATATAAGTAATCCAAATTGGCCATTCCGCCTGTTGCATTGTGATTTTTGGAAGCGAACCTACGCAGTTCTACGGATAAAGGTTTCGCTTCAAGGTTTTCCCGGAAGAACCTCCCGACCCTTTTGGTTCTCTTTAGCTGAGGGATTACAGACGGCCTTATTTTAAACTTGAAATTAAACGAGGATTGGGATAATTTATCTTCAAAGGAGGTGGTCGTATGCCGATTTCTGCTTATGTCTTCATCGAATGCACAGCAGGGACAGCCAGGGATGTGGCCAGGGAAGCCGCCAAGATCCAGGGGGTGAAGCGGGCCAATGCAACAACAGGCCCCTATGATGTGATCGCTCTGGTCGAGGCTCCGGATATCAATATCCTTGGAGACTTCATCGTCACCAAGATTCAGGGCCTCTCAGGCGTATTGAGAACACAGACGAATGTGATCGTCGATTAGACTATTAAGAGTCTTAAAATTGAATTGACATGTTCAATAAAATCTCCCCTCGCCCCTCTTTGCCAAAGAGGGGTATTTTCCCTCCCTTTGGAAAAGGGAGGTGAGGAGGGATTTTATAAAACAATGTCGTTATTATTATGAGGCTGTTAATAACAGAGGAGGAATTATGGGGAGCGTCGTTAAAAAGAGACGGAAGAAGATGCGAAAACACAAACACAAAAAGCAACTGGACCGGGATCGTCACAAGAAGAAGAAATAACCTTTTCCCATGCGCCGCCATACCATCCATATTGTTCTCTTCATCCTGACGGTGGTTTCCACCTGGATGACGGGAGGACCGGGTTATTCCATCGCCATTATGCTCATCCTTCTGGGACATGAATTGGGCCACTATTTCATGTCCCGGAGGCATGGGATGAAGGCCACGTTGCCCTTCTTTCTGCCCTTCCCCCTTTCGCCTTTCGGGACCTTGGGTGCAGTCATCCGGATGGAAGGCCCCCTCTCATCCCGGAAAGCCATCTTCGATACAGGGGTCGCAGGCCCTCTGACCAGCCTTATTTTGAGCATTCCTGCCATTGCCGTTGGCCTGAAGCTTTCCGTATTGATTCCGACCTCCCAAATTAAGGAAGGAACGATCCGTCTGGCAGACCCATTTCTCTTCTCCCTCATCCAGCGACTGGTCCTGGGAGAGATTCCAGAAAATGTTGATGTGATGCTTCATCCCATCGGATATGCCGGATGGGTCGGCCTCTTCGTCACCGCCCTCAACCTCTTTCCGGTGGGACAGTTGGATGGAGGACATATCGCCTATGCCCTCTTTGGAAGAAGGAGCCGCGCCATCTTCCTCATCGCCATTGCCGGCATGGGTTTCATCACGATCTTCTACAATCCGGGATGGATTCTTATGCTCATCCTCATGGTCCTCTTCGGATTCCGGCACCCCACGCCGCTCGATGATCAAACCACCCTCGATGGAAAGAGAAAAGTCATCGGCGGGATCATGTTTCTCGTCTTTCTTCTCTCCTTTACCCCTTCTCCCTTTCCCCAGTTCGCCGAAGAGATCAAGCAGGCCCTCGGCTGGTTCTGAATGTAACCCCTCGGTTATGTTTTTTTTATCCCCCTTTTGGCAAAGGGGGATTAAGGGGGATTTTAAAAATACGTTCGGAAAATCTCCCCATACCCCTCTTTACCAAAGAGGGGTATAAAAATATGTTTGTATTACTCGAACCAGTAACTAAAGCATTGCTTCTGAATCTCTTTTCAGATTGCTTCTGAATCATCTTTGTGATAGAAAAAAGGGGAATAAAGATCCCTGTGAAACATTCTATCATCCGGAGATGAATATATCCCCCCTTCTTACATTGCGGGGCATGACCAAGTCCTTCCCCGGCGTTAAAGCCAATGACCATGTCGATCTGGATATCGAAGGGGGTGAGGTCCACGCCCTTCTCGGAGAGAACGGAGCCGGCAAGAGCACCCTCATGAAGACCCTCTATGGTTTTTACCGGCCGGACTCCGGAGAGATCCGCCTGAAGGGTCAGCCCATCCAGATCGGCTCCCCTCACGACGCCCGTCAATTCCGTATTGGCATGGTCTTTCAGGATTTCATACAGATTCCTGCTTTGAGTGTTGCCGAAAATATCGGCCTCTTTTTGCCGGATCTCCCTGTGGTTCTGGATAAGGCAACATTGAACAGGCGGATCGAGGAGATCTCCAAAAGATACGATCTTCAGGTTGATCCGGAGGCTCCCCTCTGGCGTCTCTCCATTGGAGAACGACAGAAAGTGGAGGTGCTCAAGCTTCTTCTTGCGGATGCGAAGATTTTCATCCTCGATGAACCCACCCGAAGCCTTGCCCCTCATGAGGTGGAAGGGCTCTTCCGAGTCTTTGCCCATCTCCGCCTTGATGGATATGCCATCCTCTTTATCACCCACAAGCTCAAAGAGGTTCTCGCCTGTTCGGACAGGATCACGGTGATGCGCCAGGGCCGGGTGGCCGGCACACTGCCTGCGGCCGAGGCAACGGAGAAAAAACTGATCTCCCTGATGTTTGGTGATACGGTCATCGAATCACCCCCAAGCCGCTCTGCTTCCGACCATAAGGCCGCCCAATCCCTTCTCCAGTTAAGACAGGTCAGCGCCCGGAGCGGTCTTTCCGAAATCGATCTGGCTGTCTTTTCGGGTGAGATCGTCGGTGTCGCAGGCGTCTCTGGAAATGGACAGCGTGAGCTTGGCGATCTTATTCTCGGCCTTGAGAAATGTTTTCGCGGCACCAAACATCTCTTCGGCCAGGAGGCTACTGACTGGTCAGTTGACCGGATTCGTTCGAGCGGGGTGGCTTTCATCCCGGAAGATCCGCTGAGGATGTTTGCATTTGGGGGATTGTCCGTTCCGGAAAATATGGCTCTTGCGGATAGGCAGAAGTACGACCTTCAGGGGGGTCTCTCCATCAACTGGAAATCGGTTCGTGAGGACCTGGAGCACTCTCTTAATCGTCTGGGTTTCCCTGTTTCGTCCTTTCATGTCCCGATGGGAGCCCTCTCAGGTGGAAACATTCAGCGGGTGATCCTGGCCCGTGAAATGGCCCGCAATCCAAGACTGATTCTCGCCTTTTACCCCACACGCGGTCTCGATGTCCAGAGCGCCATTTCAGCGCGGCGCATCCTTCTATCGTCCCGCGATGCAGGGGCAGGGGTGCTTCTCATTTCAGAGGATCTTACAGAACTGTTCTCGCTTAGCGACCGCCTGATCGTTCTGTTTCATGGCCGAATTGTGGCAGGAGGAAAACCCCAGGAGATCACCCTCGATGAGGTGGGTTATCTGATGACCGGTTCGAAGAAGGAGCGTCCCTCAAATGATTGAGCGGACAAGCGGAGTCTTCCGTTTACGAAATAGAAGACTGCCCGGCATGGTCAGATGGTTCGGACTCGTCGGTCTGGCCTTTCTGATATTTGCCATCGTTCTGATCATCATCGGAAAAAATCCGATCAGGGCCTATATCAATATCTTTTCCAGCACTCTCGGAAGCGCCTATGGACTTTCTGAAATCGTGGTGAAGATGATCCCTCTCATCCTGACCGCCATTGCTGTGGCTCTGCCATCAAGAATCTGGCTCATCAATGTGGGAGGAGAAGGGCAGCTCCATATCGGCGCTCTCTTCGCCACAGGGGGGGCTCTCCACTTCAGCTATCTCCCCGCATGGATCCTTATGCCATTGATTTTCGTCCTCGGATTTCTCGGGGGCGGGCTATGGGCCATGATCTCCGGGATTCTCAGGGCCAGAGGCTGGGCAAGTGAAACGATCTCCACCCTCCTGATGAATTATGTGGCCATTCTTCTTGTCAACTTTTTTGTTTTCGGTCCCTGGAAAGACCCGGAAAGCGCCAACTATCCTCAGACTGCGGAGTTTGTCGGCGCCGCCATCCTGCCCGCCTTGGGTGGCACGCGGGTCCATTTTGGACTGGTCTTTGCCATCGTTTCGCTTATCATCTACTATCTGCTTCTTTCGTACACGCGCTGGGGCCTTGAGATGCGCGCCATCGGTAACAATTCCGAAGCCGCTCAGCGAAATGGCATTCCCATCGCCCGATATATTATTCTCCTTATGTTTATCGGTGGAGGAATCGCAGGACTGGCTGGGATGAGCGAGGTGTCGGCCATTCAGGGCCGCCTCCGACCGGGCATCTCTCCGGGCTATGGTTTTACGGGATTCCTCATCAGCTGGATGTCCGGAGGGAATCCATTGGGAATGGTCGCCTCTGCTTTTCTCCTGGCGATCATCATTTCTGGCGGCGATATTTTGCAGATGGCCCATGGTCTTCCGGGCTCAGCGGTCCATATTCTCATGTCTCTCATCCTCTTTGTCGTCCTTGGCCGGAGCGGGGGCAGAAGGAGCGCAAAATGATCGGATCTATTCTTGGAGGTTTCTTATCAGGGGCGATCCATTCTGGCACACCTCTGCTCTATGCCACACTGGGAGAGGTGATCGGGGAGCGGGCAGGCATTGTGAACCTCGGTCTTGAAGGCGTGATGCTGATGGGTGCGGTCGCGGGATTCACCACAACCGTCCTGACGGGCAGTGCAACATTGGGGGTTCTTGCAGGCGGTCTCGCAGGAGGGTTATTCAATCTCTTATTCGGTTTTTTTGTAATCACCCGGCGGGCCAATCAGTTAGCGAGCGGTCTGGCCCTGATGTTTTGCGGAGTGGGACTCAGCGCCATTCTGGGCGCTCCTTACATCGGAAGCCGTATGGAAGGTTTGAAGGAAGTCCGCATTCCATTTCTCTCAGATCTTCCTGTTATCGGCAGGGTCCTCTTCCAGCACGATCTACTGGTCTATCTGGCCGTTCCTGCGGCCATAGCCATCGGCTGGCTCCTCTTCAATACCCGGTGGGGATTGGGCCTGCGCGCGGTCGGGGAAAACCCAACGGCAGCCTTTGCCGCCGGTAAAAACCCTTATCGAATACAGTACCAGGCGATTTTCATCGCCGGGGTCCTCGGAGGGATTGCCGGAGTTCATCTTTCTCTATCGCTTGCAAAGACATGGGCGGAATGGATGACAGCAGGCCGTGGGTTTGTTGCCGTTGCCCTGGTCATCTTTTCCAAATGGCATCCGGTCAGGGCGATTTCCGGAGCGCTGCTCTTCGGAGGCGCCATCGCCCTTCAGCTCCAGATGCAGGCCCTGGGTGTACCCGTATCGCCATTCCTTCTCGACATGCTTCCCTATTTATTGAGCCTCGGCGTTCTGGTCGTCTGGGGAGGAGCGGGTCGAAGGGCAGCGCCGGGCAGTTTGGGTCGGGTCTTTCAGGGCACAGAATAGCAATCGTTGAGTTTCAAAAATCTTTCTAAAAAAGTGCAGCAAAACCAAAGAAGGAGGAGAAGATGGGAAAGAAGAATTTTAAAATGGGAATGGGATTTCTTGCGCTCCTGAGCGCGCTGATGTTTATGCTGGTGACTACCACTTCCGCAAGGGCTTCTTCAGAGCCAAAATTGAAAGTCGGTATTCTCCATATCGGATCGATTGCGGACGCCGGTTATAATCAGGCCCACGCAGAAGGCGCGCAGATCATGAAAAAGAACCTTCCCGGCGTGGAGGTCATTGGGGTGGAAAATGTGCCTGAGGGAGCGGATGCGGAGCGGGTGATGGAAAACATGATCAAACAAGGGGCAAAACTGATCATTCCGGCAAGTTTCGGCTATCTCGACCCTGCCCTCAGAGTGTCCAAGAAATACCCGGATATCAAGTTTGTCCATCCGGGCGGATACAAGCGCGCGCCCAATCTCGGAACATACTGGGCCAGCACACCGGAGGCCTTCTACCTGATGGGCATAGCCGCCGGCAAGACAACGAAGACGAACAAGATGGGTTATGTGGTTGCTCTTCCCATCAGTTTCTTTTTAGCCAACATCAATGCCTTTCAGATTGGCGCCCGCTCGGTCAATCCTTCGGTCGAAACCCGGGTCGTCTTCACAGGGACCTTCCTCGATCCTGGCAAAGAAGCAACAGCCGCTAACGCCCTTCTTGACCAGGGAGTGGATGTCCTCGGCGTGATCGTCGACTCTCCCATCACCGTGGTTCAAACCGCTGAAAAGCGCAATGCCTATTCCGTGGGCTACCACTACCTCGGTGTCCAGAAGTTTGCGCCAAAGGGCTGGATCAGCGGAATCGCCTTCACCTGGGGAGAACTCTACACCCGTTTTGCCAAACAGGTGATGGACGGCACCTGGAAGAGCGAAAACTTATTAGGCAACCTGTCGAGCGATTATCTCACCATCGCGCCTTTTGGTCCTGCTGTTTCAGCGGATGCGGCGAAATTAGTGAATGCAAAAAAACAGGAATTTATCAGTGGCAAATCACAAGTCTTCCAGGGTCCGATCAAGGACAACAAAGGCGTTGAGCGATTGAAGGCCGGCGAAGTATGGCCTATGGAAAACCTGGGGAAGATGGATTTTCTGATCGAGGGTGTGATCGGTCAGGCGAGGTAATTTGCAAAACGATTTATTCATCAATAGCGCTCAAAAAATAGAGACAGACCTTCGTCCATTTCGATGGCGAGCCACGCGAATCGGCCAAGAAGCCAATCGCCTGGTCACCTCGCCCTCATTCGGAGGAACGATCCTCGCCGTATTTTCTAAAAATATTTACCTCTCAGGAAGGGATGGTGAGATCCTCTGGATCGCAAAAGTAGATCTGCCCATGCACAGGCGATGCATTACAGCCCCTTTCCAGCTTCACCCCCTTCGCCCCGGGCAGGGTTTTTGGATTTCAGGCTCTTCTCTGCAGATTGGCGAGGCCATGGCCATTGATCTGGATCGGGGGGAACAATGGAGGCCCTTCATCATCGGGCCAGGGCAGGCAGATCCGGTGTTTATGGTCAATGAGCGTGTGAATTGGCTATTCTCTATCCTGCCGAGGCCACATCCGGAAGCTGGTTTAGGTCAGGCCATCCCGATGATTTCAGCCATTGTCAAGGGCAAAGACCTGAGGACAGTTCTTTCGGACTCCTTATTTAACCGGGCCATCGGTCCCATCCATGCCATAGCCAATGCCTGTCTCAGGGAAGATATCGTTCAAGCAGCAAAGATGGGAAGAGAGCTGATCGGATTGGGCCCTGGGCTCACGCCCTCTGGCGATGATTTTCTGGGAGGGTTGTTCTTTGCCCTCCATTTCCTGAAGAGGGTTTTCCCAAAAGAATTCTTTTGGGATGAGCAGCCCATCCTCGACTTGATCGATTGGTCCTTCAGCCGGACCCATCCCATCAGCCATGCCATTCTCAGTGATCTCAGCTCTGGCCATGGTCCCGAGCCTTTATGCGATATCCTTAATTTTCTTTTATCCGGAGGGGATCGGGATGAAATGCTGCTCAACATCGATCGATTCTGCAGAATCGGGCACACGTCCGGTTGGGACATCCTCGCCGGTCTTCTGACAGGCATACTCCTGCTGACAGGCAAAGTGAAACGATTTCGAGAGGAGGCAGGAGATTGAAAGGAGAGAAACTCTGATGGCGACAGGGGCGCAACCATCCTCAGATATCAAGCAAAAGATCGAATCTGCCAATGCAGAAGCAGTGAAACGCATCAATGCCGCAGAACCTGTGCTGGTGGACATTGCGCCGGCTCGAGAGGTCATCCCCGGCCTTGGAAATCGAATGATCCTCCATTCCGGTCCGCCTGTGGACTGGCAGAACATGTGCGGCGCTCAGCGGGGCGGCATGATCGGCGCTGTGCTTTTTGAAAACTGGGCTGGAAGCGTTGATGAGGCCTCAAGGCTTCTCGAGAATGGAACCATTCAGTTTGAGCCGACCCATCATCATCAGTCGGTTGGTCCCATGGCCGGCACGATCTCGCCTTCCATGCCGGTCTGGGTTGTTGAGAACAGGACTTTCGGAAACCGCGCCTTCTGCCGTCAGGTTGAAGGCCGCCAACAGTTTGGCGATTACAGTGATTCAGCCCTGGAGGGATTACGCCAGTGGCGCGACATCTGGGCGCCTTCCCTCCGAAAAGGCCTTCTTCAGATGGGAGGCCTTGAGTTGAAACCGATCATTGCCAAGGCCCTGACGATGGGCGACGAGCTCCATAACCGTCCTGTTGCCGCCTCAAGCCTCTTTGCCAATGCTCTGGCCTGCCCGATGATCGAAGCAGGGGTCGGGAGGGATGATCTTCTCAGCACACTGAACTATATTACCAAACACGAACTTCTCTTCCTGGGCCTCTCCATGGCTTCGGGCAAAGCTTCAGTGGACCCGGCCGCAGGCATCGAATACAGCACCGTTGTCGTTGCCATGGCTCGAAATGGCACGGAGTTCGGAATTCGGGTGAGCGGCCTTGGAGAAGAATGGTTTACTGCCTCTTCGCCACGGGTCAACGGACTCTATTTCCCCGGTTATACCGAAAAGGACGCGGGCGCAGATATGGGAGATTCTGCCATCACCGAGACCGCGGGTTGGGGAGGTCTTGTCCTGGCCGGCGCTACGGGAATCCTCGGCCTCGTTGGAGGAACGCCTGAGGAGGCGCTGGCTTACAGCAAAGAGATGCGCCAGATTACAGTGACAACGAGTTCGAATTACCGCATGCCTGTCTTTGGTTTTAAGGGCGCCCCCCTGGGAATTGACATACGCAAAGTGGTCCAGACCGGGATCACACCCATCATCGATACGGCCATCGCTCACAGGAATCCAGGCTACTCCATCATCGGAGCGGGACTCGTGCGCGCTCCGCTTGAATGCTTCAAAAAAGCGCTCCTTCGCTTTGGCCGGAAATACGGGATTGCCGAACCAATTAAGGGAAGTATTTCGCCTCCCTTTGGAAAAGGGAGGTGAGGAGGGATTTTATAAAGCCTTTTCCAAAACGTTAAATTTTGACTGAGATTCAAGGGTCAATCAATATGATCACACGCTGTATCATTCGAAAAAACGAATATTACGACTCCGTCTTTCTGATGCGGGTGGCAAAGCGAATCTCCGGACAGAAGGGCATCCTGGAGGCGGCCGCTCTCATGGGAACGGAGAAGAATAAAGAACTGCTTTCGGACATCGGGATGGCCGGCGTGGAGACATCTTCTGTTAGACCAAATGACCTGATCATCGCCATCATGGCGGAGGATGAAGAGGCCCTTTCTGCCGTGCTTGGGAACATTGACCATTGGCTCAATGAGAGCCTGGGGCAGGCCGGAACAATCCCTTATCGAACACTCGAAGAAGCCCTAACTCACCTTCCCCATTCCAATCTTGCCGTCATATCGGTTCCGGGCCAATATGCAAGCCGTGAAGCGAGAAAGGCGCTGGAGCATGGGCTCAATGTCTTTCTCTTCAGCGATAACGTCCCTGTGGAGAGCGAATTTTCTCTTAAAGAGTTTGCCTGTGAGAAAGGCCTGATCGTCATGGGGCCGGATTGCGGAACAGCGATTATCAATGGGATCGGGATCGGCTTTGCCAATGTGGTTCGACGCGGCCCCATCGGTGTGATTGGCTCTTCGGGGACAGGACTTCAGGAATTTACCACTCTCGTTCACCGTTTCGGATCAGGCATCTCTCACGCCATTGGAACGGGAAGCCGTGATCTTTCAGATCAGGTCGGCGGCATCACTTTCCTTTCCAGCCTCGAGGTCCTCGATTCCGACAGAGAGACCCGTGTCATAGCGCTCCTGTCTAAACCGCCCGGTCCGTTAGCCCTTCAAAACCTCATTCACAGAATCATGCAGTGTCGGAAACCGGTTGTGACCTGTTTTCTCGGCCCCAAACAGGACCCTGATGATGCCAATCTCCGTTACCGGACCGCCCGCACTCTGGACGATGCGGCATCGCTTGCCGTTCAGATAGCAACCAACAATCCGTCCCCGCACTTGGAGGACCGATCGTTCAAATTTCAGGAACTGATCAACCGAGAAAGAATCAATAAAAGTCCGGAACAGAAATATATCCGCGGGATTTTTGCCGGCGGCACCTTCTGCTATCAGGCCCAACAAATCTTCCAGGATGCCGGGATCTTAGTCCATTCCAATCTCCCTCTTGAGGGAAATTCAAAACTGCAAAACCCCCTGCTCAGTGTGGAACACACGCTGATCGACATGGGCTCAGATGAATTTACATCAGGACGGCCTCATCCCATGATCGATTCCGGTCTCCGTTATGAACGCATCCTCGCAGAGGCCAAAGATCCTCAAGTTTCCATTCTCCTCCTCGATTTCATCCTCGGCTTCAATGCCTCACCGGATCCTGCCGGTGAACTCCTTCCTGCAATCGCTGAGGCCAGAGGCCAGGCCAGGAAACAAGGTGGATCGCTCAGCGTCATTGCCTCCGTATGCGGCACTGAGAACGATTCTCAGAACATCCAACAGCAAGTTAAAATGCTTGAGGAGACAGGAGTCATTGTCTTTTCAAGCAGTGCTCAGGCCGCTCAGTTCTGTGCGCTTCTAATGGCAAGTTCAAAGGAGAAATGTCGTGTCTGATAAGCTGAAGGATCTGTTGCAGAATGGGCCGGTAGCCATCAATATCGGGATCTTCGATTTTGCCGAAACCTTGAAGAGTCAGGGTGCAGAAGTGGTCCATTTGAATTGGAATCCTCCCGCAGGCGGCGATCCAGAGCTCATCGAACTCCTCGATCAATTGCTGTGATATTGGAGACGGGTTCACATGATCGTCTCCATCTCCCTAATTCGCCGAAGAGATCAAACAGACCTTCGGCTGGTTTTAAAGGTAATCCCTCAGTAATTTTAAAAGATGATATTTCTTGTTGACTTCACTATACGAATTTAATAGACTCTTTCCAGAACCTCACCTCTTTCTTAAGAATTTTCGACCGATAAACCGGACACAACATCAGGAGGGTAAGTTTAGACTTTAGAGCCGAATGCTTACCTCCAAGGAGGGATTAAAATGTTACTCCGCCAACGTTCCCAGAAGGTAGATCTGCTTAAAAAGGTGCCAATGTTTAGCAATCTTAGTAACCGCCATCTGAACGAGGTCGCCAAGTATGCGGATCAGTTGCCGGTGAAGGCGGGCAGGGTCTTGGCTGAGGAGGGTAATTTAGGATGGGAATTCGTTTTCATCTTAGAGGGTAAGGCCCGAGTCGAGAAAGGCGGTAAGGTGATAAACCGTCTGGCTTCAGGCGACTTTTTCGGTGAGGTCTCCCTCATTGACAGGGGACCCCGAACCGCAACGGTCATTACTGAAACTGATATGACCCTGTTGATCGTAAACAGCAAATCCTTTGACCATTTGCTTGATACGGTTCCGGGGCTCCAGAAAAAGATCATGATCTCCCTCTGCCAGTACTTTCGAAGAGCTGAGACAGGGTCAGCAATTCAGTAATGGACACCGTTACCGCAGTATTCTAAATGAGAAAGAACCTCAAAATGTGCCTATCTGTCTCCTAATAGAACCTCTTGTTCTGTTAGGTGGATCATCTCGATAAAGCCCAACCAAACATAAATTCATCTATAGAGTGTCAAGAATGAAATGCCTGAAATGTCAATTTGAGAATTCTGGAGAAGCCAAATTCTGCAACGAGTGTGGCAGTAAATTGGAAGTTGCTTGTTCATCATGCGGCAAGATAAATCCCCTGGGTAGTAAGTTTTGTAATGATTGTGGCCATAGTCTTATTGTCCCAATAAAACCTACCCCCAAAGAACTCTCCTTTGATGAGAAACTGACCAAAATCCAGCGCTACCTCCCAGAGGGATTAAGTGAAAAAATCTTAGCTCAACGTAACCGAATTGAGGGTGGGCGGAAGCAGGTCACGGTGATGTTTTGCGACATGGAGGGGTATACCAGCCTAACCGAAAAGCTCGGTCCTGAGGAAGCTTACTCCCTGATGG
>MGQQ01000115.1:0-12432 GCA_001798855.1 Deltaproteobacteria bacterium RBG_16_49_23
AATGATGCAGGCAGCCGAACCTGGCAAGCGATGTCTCAAGTGAAAGAAGTGAAAAAGCATTTGATTGCCGGTCCGGCAATAAAAGAGTTTGAATTCTTCATTCAATGGCATCTTACGGAACGGTGTAACCTCCACTGCCGTCACTGCTATCAGGAGGGGAAAAACCTTCAGGAGATGTCAGCGAATGAAGTGAAGCGTGAAATCGGCGGGGCAACCCAGATGTTTCAGGCCTGGGAAGAAGAGCACGGCATTCGGGTTTCCCCGTCGATTCACTTTACCGGCGGAGAACCTTTTCTCTACAAAGGACTCTGGGAGGTCATCTCTTATTCCAGGAAAAAGGGATATGGGGTGGCCATGATGACCAATGGCTCCCGAATCAAGAGGGAAGATGCCCAAAAGGCCTCTCTTTTCAAATTATTTGACATCCAGGTCAGCCTGGAAGGGCCCCCGGAGCTTCATGATTCGATTCGGGGAAGAGGAAGTTTTAAGGCAGCCGCGCGAGGGGTTCAGTATTTGGTTGGGGAGGGCAACCGGGTCAGCGCCAATGTGACCCTTTCACGCATCAATCTGGATAAGATTGAAGACACCGTACGGATTGCAAAAGAGATGGGGTTTTATGGCATTGGTTTTTCCCGGATGGTTCCCTGCGGAAGCGGGAGAACGTTGCTTGATTACTTCCTCACCCCTCACGAGCTCAAATCTGCATATCAAAGAATTCTTTCATTAAATGATCCCTCCTTTGAAGTGACATCCGGAGATCCCCTGGCAGGAAGACTCTCGGAGGCGAAGCCTCCGTCAGGATGCAACCTGACCCTTTCTGGATGCAGTGCGGGATTTTCAGGGGTGACCATTACCAGCGATGGTTCGGTGATGCCCTGCAGGAGAATCGGCCTGGTTGCCGGAAACCTTAGGAAGAAATCGCTCCGTGCTATCTGGGCTTCTTCAAAGCTCCTCTGGCAATTGAGGGATAGGGAGAGCTACTCGGGGAAGTGCAGCCGCTGTTCTTTCTGGCCATCGTGCCGGGGTTGCCGGGCCGTCGCTTATGCCTATTCTTCCACTCAAGGGACCCCTGACCTTTTTGCCGATGATCCCCAATGCTGGGTGGCATCCTAAAGGCTTATTACTACCTAAATTGAGCGATTCTTTTGAAAGGAACCTGTAGCCGCCCCGGCTTACCGGGGCGGTTTCCTCTCAGAAGCTGTGAAAAAATTGGCGGACTGTGGCTCGGCCCACAGGATTGGGTGGATTGTCCAAGCTTTAGAAGGCGGGTCATTAGATGTTATGGGTAACCTTGGTTTTCGATAAGATAGCGGTATGACCCAGGTTTAGGTAACGTAGTTTAATATTAGAGGTTCCGCCCTAAAGCTTCTCCAATCCTCCCAACCCTGTGGGCCGGAACGAAGCCGATTCTGGAAATGTAATCTTTTCACACCTTCTCACCTGTTAGGTGAGAAATCGTTTCCGACCTGCCTGCCAAAGAACTTGCCTGCCTGCACGAAGCGTTTCGGCGAAGGCAGGTTCGGCGGGCAGGTAAAAACACGCAACCTAAAGGGTGCGGCTACATTTAGGATAATAAATCGCTCAATTTAGGTATCAATAATCGATCCCGGGCTGGGGATCAATCCCTTTCCTGTAAGCATGCTTAATCTCTCTGATCTCGCTCACTGTGTCGGCCAGCTCAATTACTTCGGGGTGAGCATCTCTGCCTGTCAAAACAAGATGCATCTCTGGGGGTTTCCGCCGGATGATCTCTAACACCTGTTCAAGATCCACCAGATGGAGGTGAAGCGCATTGTTGATTTCATCCAGAATGAGAATATCAAATTCCCCGGATTCCATCTTTTGATGGGCAAGCTGGATAGCCTCCTGGGCATTCTCTCTATGTTCTTTAAAGGGGTAGGGATTCCCTTCAATGCCACAGAATCCTTTCCCTGTGGGAATCAACTCCACCTTGCAGTTCAGCTTTTTCACACCCTCCCATTCACCCGCATAGAGATCCCCCTTCATGAATTGAATGATCGAGGTCCTCAAATGATGTCCGCACGCTCTCAAGGCAATTCCTAAAGCAGTCGTGGTCTTCCCCTTTCCATAGCCGGTGATCACAACGACAAGACCCTTTCTCACGTTAGGAACCATTTTAGTGATTTCCATGACCTCAAACCACCCAAACCTTGAATTAGTTCAAGAACCGGAGAACTACACTTTTATTAAATATAACCACCTCCCGTTGAATGAACAAATCATCTTTTGATCTCCTTGATATTTTTGGAACAAATGACTAAATTTTGGTAAGAAAGGGGTGAATGATATGTATGTGATTAAAGGAATGAATCAATGTTCGTGCTGGGAATTAGATAATAAGGAAGGCAGTTTTCTGGTCGATTTCGAACTTCCAGGGGGTAAGAGAAAAGAGATCGAAATCGATACGGAAAGGGTGGAATTTTTTATCCCTACGAAGGCTTTGAGTGGATAAGATCACAAAACGGACCTGAATTAAAAGATTCCCCCAACCTCATGAAGCATCTGCCGGGCAATGACGAGTCTCATAATTTGGGCTGTGCCTTCATAGATTTGAATAACTTTTGCATCCCTCATCAGCTTCTCGACGGGATGCCATAGTGTATAACCCATTCCTCCATAGATTTGAACCGCATCCGTTGTCACCCTCATCGCCACGTCAGAGGCAAAAGCCTTGGCCATGGCCGCTTCTTTTGAATTCTGAGCCCCCTGATCGGCAAGCCAGGCCGCTTTCCAGGTCAGGAGTCTTGCCGCCTCGATATCTTTGGCCATATCCGCAAGCATGAACTGAATAGCCTGATGACGGGCAATCGGCACACCGAACTGGACCCGTGTTTTTGCATACTGAATGGCCAATTCCATCGCGGTCCGGGCAACTCCCACGGCTCCCACCGCAATCATTGGCCGGGTGATGTCGAGTGCGATCATCGCCTTTTTAAACCCCTCCCCTTCCCCTGCCAATAGGTTTTCCCCGGGGACCCTGACATCTTTAAATGTCACTGCAGTCGTGTTCGATGCCCTCTGGCCCATCTTATCAATGGGCGCCCCATGGCTCACCCCCGCTAAGTGAGAAGGGACGATCAGACTGATGATCCCTTTATCTTTTTTCCCCGGGTCTGTGGTGGCAAAAACAAGATAGAAGTCGGCATATCCCCCATTGGTGATCCACATCTTTGTTCCGTTAAGGAGATAGTGGTCCCCATCAGGGATGGCAGTGGCCTTCATCGAAGCCGGATCGGATCCCACAGTAAATTCACTCAGGCAGTAAGAAGCCATGCTAAACTTTGAACAGAAAGGTTTGAGGAATCGCTCCTTCTGATCTTCCGTGCCGAATTTGATGATGGGGTAAAGGGCCAGGGTGCTGACGAAGATGGAGACATAGATCCCCATACAGCCTGCTGCCAGTTCTTCTGCAATAATGCAGTTATCAAGAACCCCCAATCCCTCCCCTCCATATTCCTTCGGGATCAACGGAGTGAAAAAACCCGATCCATGAGCCTTCTCCATCACCTCCAGAGGGAAGGTTCCATCCCGGTCGTATCGGGCTGCCACCGGGAGGATCACCTCCTGCGAAAACCGTCTGGCCTTCTCCTGGAGGGCCTTCTGTTCAGGTGTTAATTCAAATCCGATCATCTCTTTTCTCCATAAGGATAGAATCCTCTGCCTGCCTTCAACCCCAGATACCCGGCATCAACATACTTGATGAGGAGGGGACAGGGCCGGTATTTATCTCCAAATGCTTCCTGGAGGATACACATGACCGATAAAACGGTGTCCAATCCCACATAATCGGCAAGTTCCAGAGGGCCCATCGGGTGATTGGCCCCCAGTTTCATAATGGAATCAATCTCCTCTGCTTTCCCTGCTCCCTCGTAAAGGGCATAAATCGCCTCATTCATGAGACTGAAGATTAACCGGCTTGAAATAAAACCGGGGAAATCATTAGCCTCCACAGGAGTTTTGCCCAGGTTTAGACTGAGTTCTCTGGTGATCTGAAAAGTTTCGTCAGAGGTGGCTAACCCCCGGATGATCTCGATTAATTTCATCAGAGGCGCCGGGTTGAAAAAATGCATCCCGACCACTCGATCCGGCCTCCTCGTGAAGGAAGCGATCCGTGTAATGGATATCGAAGAGGTATTACTGGCAAGGGTCGTCTCTTTCGGAGCAATCTTGTCGAGTTCCTTGTAAACCTCCTCCTTCAACGGAATATTTTCTACCACGGCTTCAATGATGAACTCACAATCTCTAAAATCTTCCAGCCGTGTGGTGGTTGAAAGTCTTTTCAAAATCGCCTCCCTCTCCTCCGGAGAAATTTTTCCTTTCTCGACCCTCCTCTTCAGGTCGCCGATGATCCTATTTTTCCCCCGATCGAGCGCTTCAGGGGTAACATCTCTCATCAGGACATGGAATCCTGAACTGATCGCCACTTCTGCAATTCCGCTGCCCATCTGTCCTGCTCCAATGACTCCTATCTTTTTAATCTCCATTTTATCACAGACCTCCTCATCAAATAATAGCATCACCTAAATGATGGTCTCGTAAAAAGTCGTCATTCCGGTGAAAACCGGAGTTCAGAGAACTTAAAATTACTTGAAAAGACTGGATTCCGGCTTTCGCCGGAATGACAGCAAGGCGTATTTTTTTGACTTTTTACCAATATATCCTAAATTGATCGATTTAAATAAATTTAATCGTAGGGCAACCCTTTAGGATTGCTTATAATGCCTGCCTGTGGCAGGCAGGCAAGGCTCCTGCGGCAGGGCCTTGCCCTACAGAACACCTAATGGGTGATCTTAAAACGCTCCGGTATTACCGGAGCGGCTACAGGTTCCTTTCAAAAGAATCGCTCAATTTAGGTTTCAATTAATTATAACGTGATTTCATTCTTTTGAATACCCTTTTTTTTCAAGGGGGATTCTCAGAAAAAAATTTGCCCATTTAAGATGGATGACTTAAAATATTTATATCTGTTTTTAATTCCCTATGAAAGGAGAAAAATGATGAAGAAAGTCCTCTTTATTTCTCTATTGTCTGTTGTTCTTCTCTCCGCAAGCCTTTCTCTTGCTCAAGAGAAAGCGAAGGTGGCCTATCCTGTGGGATACAGAGATTGGCCCCATGTGAAGTCCATGCTCATCCATGATCCCAAACACCCTCTTTACAATCCCTTCAGCGGCCTTCATCATATTTATGTGAACAAAAAGGGTCTGGAGGCTTACAAGAAAGGAGGCCCATCCCCGGATGGAACAATCATCGTCTTTGATCTTTTAGAGGCAACCGTAGATCAGGGAGCTTATGTAGAGGGAGCGCGAAAATTTATCGGAGTGATGCAGAAAGACTCCAAGAAGTTCAAGGAGACAGGGGGATGGGGTTTTGATGCTTTTGAAAAGGATACGAAAAATTCCTTTGTCAAAGATGGAGGAAAGGGCTGCTATAATTGCCATTTGGGTCAGAAAGATAAAGATTATGTTTTTTCAAAATATCGCCCTTAAATACAACCTAAATCGAGCGATTTTATAAATTTAATTGTAGGGCACCCCTTTAGGGTTGCTTCCCATGCCCTGTACACCATGCGGTGCAGGGCATGCAAGGCTCCTGCGGCAGGGCCTTGGCCTACGAATCACTGCGGCTACTGGGTATTTTAAAAAGAATCGCTCAATTTAGGTACAAGTGGCGCATGACCTCTCTGTTCAAGTTCAATTTCTTACACTCTGACACGATTAGGGTTGATTTCATGTGAGGTTTGGGATAAATTGGCCTATTATGTCCGCCCATCCTGTTCATTTTGTTATCGTAAGAACCATCCTGTTGATCCTGATCGTTTTTTATCAAGACAGCCTTCCCGCCCATGTCGAACAGCATCATGAAACAAAAGGGGTTGGAATTGATGAAAGACTGGGCCATTCCGTCCCCTTGGATCTGACCTTTCGCGAGGAAAACGGAAAACCGGCGTTCCTCAAAGAGCTGGTTGACAGACCCACGATCCTCGCTCCGGTCTTTTTCTCCTGTCCGGACGTCTGCAGTTTCTTATTATCCAATCTCTCAGGGGCCATGAATCGATTGCCTGCCGAACCCGGAAAAGATTTTCTGGTTCTTGCTGTAAGTTTTGACGAAACAGAGGGCCCCCCTCTGGCCTCGGAAAAGAAGAGACTCTACCTTAAAATGATTGAAAGGCCATTTCCGGAAGAGGCCTGGAGATTTTTGACAGGCGACCTGGAAAACATCCTGAACCTGACCGATTCAGTCGGTTTTCGTTTTCAGAGAGAAGGAAAGGACTTTCTCCATCCGGTTGCCTTGATCGTCCTTTCTTCCGAGGGTAAGATTACCCGGTATCTCTACGGAACAGAGATTCTTCCTTTTGACCTGAAAATGGCCATTCTCGAAGCCTCTGAAGGAAGAACCGGGCCGACGATCGGCAAGGTATTGCGGTTCTGTTTCAGTTATGATCCGAAGGGCCGAAAATATGTATTTAACACGCTGAAGATTACCGGAATAGTCACTCTGATCTTCGCCTCCTCTTTTATCCTCTTTCTTGTTTGGAAAGGGAGGAGAAGAAATTTTAAAAAAGGTTAAACCCCGTTAGAAAGTTTTCTACTTTCTAACGGGAAGGTTCACACGGGGCATTAAAACCCGTGTTTGCTGAAAAAGGAACAGCCATCATCCCCGCTGCAAGCCCCGATACAAGCGAAGCTTGACACGGGGCGGGCAGCGGGACTTTCTAACGGGGTAAAAGGGATGCCAAGTTTCTACGAAGTGGGGAACCGTTCCAGGGGAATCCTGTCATGGATCTTTTCTACCGACCATAAGAGGATCGGATTGCTCTATCTTTTCTCGATCCTAACCTTCTTTGCCATCGGAGTCCTCCTCGGCTTTCTGATGCGTCTGGAATTGATTGCGCCGGGACCCACGATCATGAGGCCACAGACCTATAATGCCATCTTCACCCTGCACGGGGTGTTCATGATCTTCTTATTCGTCATCCCCGGCATTCCCTCCATCTTTGGAAATTTCTTCCTTCCGATTCAGATCGGCGCAAGGGATGTCGCCTTTCCAAAGATCAACCTCCTCTCGTGGTGGATCTTTATGACGGGCGCTTTTTTGGCCATCCTCTCCTTATTCACAGGAGGCGGGCCCGTGGATACGGGTTGGACCTTCTACGTGCCTTACAGCCTCCGGACTCCGGTCAATGTCCCCCTCGCTGTCTTTGCCGTCTTTATTTTAGGAATTTCATCGATCCTCACAGGAATCAATTTTGTAACGACCACTCACCAGCTCCGGGCTCCCGGGATGACCTGGTTTCGCCTTCCCCTCTTCGTATGGGCCATCTATGCCACGGCATGGGTTCAGGTTCTTGTCACCCCGGTGGTGGGGATTACCCTTCTTCTCACCCTGACGGAAAGACTGGCGGGGGTTGGAATATTCGATCCGGCAAAGGGAGGGGACCCGCTCCTCTATCAACACCTCTTCTGGATCTATTCCCATCCGGCTGTCTATATCATGATCCTACCTGCCATGGGAGTCATTTCGGAAATCATCCCCGTCTTTGCACGAAGGACGATCTTCGGATATAAGGCAATCCTTTTTTCAAGTCTGGCCATCGCAAGCGTCGGCTCTTTTGTCTGGGGACACCATATGTTCGTCAGCGGACAGAGCGACCTCGCCTCTATCCTCTTCTCCCTGCTCACCTTTCTGGTAGCCGTTCCCAGCGGCGTGAAAGTCTTTAACTGGGTCTCCACCCTGTATAAGGGGTCCATTGAGGTCGCCCCTCCCCTTCTTTTTGCCCTCACCTTCATCTTCCTCTTTTCCATTGGAGGCCTGACAGGCCTCTTCCAGGGAGCCCTTGCCACGGATGTCCATCTCCATGACACCTACTGGGTAGTAGGCCATTTTCATTACACCATCTTCGGAGGGACGGGATTTGCCCTTTTCGGAGCCCTTCATTACTGGTTCCCAAAGATGTTTGGACGTATGTATCATAAGAAGATTCCTTATCTTGCATGGGCCTTTCTCTTTGTCGGGTTCAACACGCTCTACTTTCCAATGCTCATACTGGGCTGGAAGGGAATGCCGAGAAGGTATTATGACTACCTTCCTCAATTTCATTCTCTCCAATTACTATCCACCATTGGGTCTTGGATCTTAATCGCCGGGTTGATCTTATTGTTTGCCAATCTCGTCCATTCTCTCTTCAAGGGTGAGAAAGTCGGGGACAATCCCTGGCATGGCTCCACCCTCGAATGGCAGATCCCTTCCCCTCCTCCAAAGGAGAATTTCGAGAAGATACCCCATGTGGAACGAGGGCCCTATGAGTTCAGATAATAAATCTTTACCCCCCCTTAATTTAAGGGGGGATTAAAGGGGGGCTAAACTTTTACTGTCAGGCGATGAAGGTAACTCATAACCCCTCCTCGCCTCCCCTTTACTAAAGGGGAGGAATAAAGATGAGACTCTTTTAAACGGACAATGAAGAACCCTCAGAACGATACCGGATCCAAAATGGGCATGTGGCTTTTCCTGCTCTCGGAAATCCTCCTCTTCGGGGGGCTCTTCATTCTCTATTCGGTCTACCGGTTCAACAACCCGCAGGCATTTCATCTGGCCGCTGAGGCGTTAGATCGGCCCCTCGGCACACTCAATACACTGATCCTTCTCACAAGCAGTCTCACCATGGCCCTCTCCATCTCCTTCCTGAAGAAGGGAGGGCCCAGGAGATCCCTGCTCTTTCTCTCCGCCACCCTCTTTTTAGGGCTTCTCTTTCTCTTCAATAAATATTTAGAGTGGACATGGAAGGTTCATCACGGAATCTATCCCGATGCCCCCCGTCTCCTCGAAAGGGAGAAAGGAGAGGTTCTCTTCTATGGCCTCTACTATTCGATGACCGGTCTCCACGGACTCCATGTGCTTGCGGGCGTTCTCCTCCTCTCCGTGATGTTCATCTTCATCCTGAGAGGCAACATCCATCGAAATCATTTTGTCCCATTGGAAAATACCGGGCTTTACTGGCATCTGGTCGATATCATCTGGGTCTTTCTTTTTCCTCTCTTCTACTTGATCACTTGACCCCGGGAGGATGGAGTGTGAGAACTTATATCCTGGTCTGGTTGATGTTAGTGGCCCTGACGGGGGTTGCCGTCTCCGTGGCAGGAATGGATTGGGGGCGGTGGAGCATGGCCTCGGCCCTGGTCATCGCTTTTTTCAAATCGGGTTTAATCCTCAACTATTTTATGCATCTTAAAGATGAGAAAGGGTCAAGCCTCTTTAAATGGATCATTCCGGGAGTTCTGTCCATTTTAATCCTTTTCATCGGTTTGACCTTTCTGGATGTTGCCTTTCGATAGGATGGATGGAGTATGATTCGAGGCGTGACAGGCCTTTCAAACGAAGTCGTTGATAACGTCTTCCTTTTCATTGCGGCCATTTCTGTCTTCATGTTGGTCCTCATCACCTTCCTGATGATCTATTTTACCTTTCGCTACCGCCGGAAGAGAAACCCGCAACCCGAAGACATCAGGGGAAACCTCTGGCTCGAGATCCTCTGGACCGTGATCCCCACCCTTCTCGTCCTCTCCATGTTCTATTATGGGTGGACAGGATTCCGTTCTTTGAAAAAGATTCCCGAGGGGGCTTTCAAAGTAAAGGTGGCGGCGCGCCAGTGGTCCTGGCTTTTCGAATATGAGAATGGGGTGAAGACCGAAGAGTTGATGGTCCCGGTGGGAAAACCAATCCATCTCTTGCTCACCTCGCAGGATGTGATCCATAGTTTTTATATCCCTGCCTTCAGGGTCAAACAGGATGCTGTCCCGGGAATGGTCGCTCCCTTATGGTTTAAAGCCGGAGAAGTGGGGACCTATGATGTTTTGTGCGCCGAATACTGCGGCCGGCAACATTCTTACATGCTCGCAAGAGTAAAAGTCCTTTCGGAGGAGGAGTTCAACCGGTGGTACGAGGGGAAGGGCAAGGAATTGCAGATGGAAAGGGCCAGGGGCCTTCCCCGTGGACCGCAGTTGCTTCAGGAGAAAGGGTGCCTGGTCTGCCATAGCCTCGATGGCGCCCCAAGAATTGGCCCCACCCTCAAAGGCCTCTTCGGAAAGTCGGTCATCGTTTTAAAAGACGGTAAAGAACAAAAGGTTCAGGCAAATGATGCTTACCTTAAGAAATCTCTGATCGAACCGAATGCGGAGATCGTCAAAGGGTTTCCTCCGATCATGCCCTCCCAAAAAGGTCTGATTTCTGAAGAGGAGATCAATGAACTGGTCCGGTATATGAAGGAATTGAAATGAGCGCTGTGAAAAAGTGGGTTTTTCTTATCATCGACCTGACGAAGTTTAGAATCTCACTCTTTGTGACCCTTTCTGCCGGCCTGGGGTTCGTGCTGGCCTATCAGGGACTCTCGAAAGAGATGATCCTTTCCCTTCTCGGCGTTTTCCTTCTTGCATCGGGAGCTTGTGCCCTTAATCAATACCAGGAAAGAAGGGAAGACCGGAAAATGGAAAGGACAAAAGGACGCCCTATTCCCTCGGGAAGGCTTACTCCCTCGTCAGCGCTGAAAATATCCCTCTCTTTTCTCCTGTTGGGATTTTCTATCCTCTGCTTCGGGACAAATACGGAGGCTCTGGGTTTAGGCTTCCTTGCCGTGCTCTGGTATAATGGGATCTATACCCCCCTTAAAAGAAGGACGGTTTGGGCTGTCCTGCCAGGAGCCTTCGTCGGCGCCATTCCCCCTGCCATCGGATGGTTTTCGGCAGGAGGGTCTCCGGATGCCCGGATCTTGGCTCTCTCCTTTTTCTTCTTTATATGGCAAATTCCTCACTTCTGGCTTCTTCTGCTGGATTATAGAAGAGATTATGAGAACGCGGGACTCCCCTGCCTGACTCAAGCCTGCGGGTTGAAACAGGTCGAAAGAATCGCATTCCTCTGGATTTTTGCCACTGCGGTTGCCGGCCTTCTGATCCCTCTGTTTGGAATTGGAAATTCACGGGCCATTTTGGGAGGTTTGATGATTCTGGGAACCTGGCTG
The DNA here is from genome assembly GCA_001798855.1 of Deltaproteobacteria bacterium RBG_16_49_23. Taxonomy (GTDB): domain Bacteria; phylum Desulfobacterota; class BSN033; order BSN033; family UBA1163; genus RBG-16-49-23. Next base: position 11,033 of record MGQQ01000115.1, read on the forward strand.
ATATGGAAAGCCTCAAAAATCCTCTTCCGCCGGCCTCAAGAATCTCCTTTTCGCTCCACTTTCAGGACGGTTAATATTTATATTTTGGCAGTGATGGTTCTTTTCAGCCTGGATCATCTATTGTATTAATCTTGCAGTCACATCACCGGCCATGGGTAAATTTCCCCTCACCCCCTCCCTCTCCCCGTTGGGGAGAGGGAGGGGGTGAGGGGATGATCATCATCGTTTTTCTTGACAGTGTGATATTCCATCGAATATAGATAATTTGTCACTTTAGTTTTTTGAAAAAGAGGTCTGATCAAGATATCGTCATATCCTAAATCCCCCTCAATCCCCCTTTGCCAAACTAACCGTGTCCCATAAGTCGGGGGGCTGGACACAAGGAGGGAACGTACGACTGGTGCAATTGAGGTTTTGGCATACCCCACCCCCACCCCTGCCTGCGCCGAGGCTTCGGCAGGCAGGCCGACCCTCCCCCCTGCCTTCACCGAAGCGGCTTCGCGCAGGCAGGCTGAAGGGGAGGGTAATCGTCACGCGCTTCGCGTGATTCCTCCCCCTTCAAGGGGGAGGTCAGGCCGCCGGCTCGGAGAGCCTCTGGCTCGGAGAGAGGGGGATGGGGAATCTATCAGGGTGCCCCTTGTTTCCAGCGCCCCTATTTATGGGTAAGGATCAGTTTGCCAAAGGGGGAAGTATTTCTCCTCCCTTTGGTCTCCGACCCAGCCTCCGGCTCAGAAGAGCCTCTGGCTCGGAGAGAGCGGTCTCTGACCCGGAGGGCAAAGGGAGGTGGGGAGGGATTTTATGAAGCTTTTTCAAAGCGCTAAATTGTTACGATAATTCATTAAACTGGATCAGATCGTCGCTCTTCTTCGGACCGGCAGCTCTATGAGAAAGGGATTCTTCATTTCGATCGGCATACTCCTCGGCCTTGTCATTGCCATTGTGTCCTATCATCGATTTCAATACGAGACGAAAACGGTCTTCTTCTCCCTCTTCCCGATCTTTACGTGGGAGTCAATGGATCAGCCCATCCTCTTCAACCATCTCGTCCATAAAGAAAAATTAAATTTGAATTGCACGTTCTGTCACCGCTATGTTGAAAAATTTCGTTCTGCCGGCATCCCGAACATCGAACTTTGCCGGATCTGCCATTCGAGTGAGGGGGTCAGTCAAAGACCCCAGGCATTAAAGGTTTTCGAATATGTGAAAGGGAACAAGACGATCCCCTGGAAGCGGATGTATCAGCTTCCGGAGCATGTCGTCTATCCGCACTGGATTCACATCCGGAGCGGGGTGGATTGCGCAACCTGTCATGGTCTGACAGGAACCCATGAGAGACCCGTGAGAATGGTGGACAGTTATTTCAATTCGATGGAGTGGTGTATGGATTGTCACAAAAAAAG
>MGQQ01000115.1:12452-12523 GCA_001798855.1 Deltaproteobacteria bacterium RBG_16_49_23
ACTCCAGTTGATTCAATTGCAGAATGCAGAATGCGGAATTCGGAATTGAAATCTTAAATTTTTTATTCCGC
>MGQQ01000116.1 GCA_001798855.1 Deltaproteobacteria bacterium RBG_16_49_23
TGATTGTGACAGAGTGGCTATTCGATTGTCAGGGAACGGTGTCCACGATGTCGTGGCACATTATTTTGTCCACGATGTCATGGCATTTAACACTTAATAACTTAGCACTGGTTTATGTGGCTCAGGGCCAATATACTGAGGCGGAGCCTCTGTTTAAGAGGTCTTTTTCCATGACAGAAAAAATTCTTGGACCGGACCACCCTGACTTAGCTTCTACACTCTATAACCTGGCTAGACTTTACAGAATGCAGACCAAATATTCTGAGGCGGAATCCCTTTACAAGCGGTCACTGGACATATGGGAGAAAGCCCTTGGGCCAGACCATCCAAATGTAGACAATTCTCTTAGCAATTTTGCGTCACTTCTTCATGACCAGGGCAAGTATGCCGAGGCAGAGATTCTTTACAAGAGGTCTCTGGCTATTCGGGAAAAGGCGTTTGGGCCAGAGAACCCCAAAGTGGCCACAACACTTAACAACCTGGGTGTGCTTTATAGGGACCAGGGCAAATACTCAGATTCAGAACCTCTGCTTAAGCGGTCTCTGGCCATACGGGAGAAAGCCTATGGGCCGAACCATCCCGACGTAGCCTGGGTGCTTAACAACCTGGCTTTGCTATATGATAAGCAAGAAAAAAACAGAGAGGCAGAGGCCCTTTACAAACGAGCATTGACCATACGTGAAAAAGCTCTTGGAGCCAACTATCCTGATGTGGCAGCGGTTTGTGAAAATATGGTTAAATTTTACAGAAAAATTGGCAACACAAAAGAAGCTGAAAAGTTGGAAATACGTATTAACGAAATCCGTTCACGTCCTAAGAGGAAGTAACCCCTAGAGCGAAGATCATGCTCATTCCCTACAAAGTGGACAACCCGAGTAAGGGAATCCCCCAAATTACCCTGGGGCTGATTATCGCGAACATTTTGGTATATGCGGCTACAACTACGAATTTCTTGGTTATTAATGATGAAGCATTGCTCAAGTGGGCTTATTTGTCAGGACAGCCTTCATTGATCTCACTGTTCACTCATTTATTCCTGCACATAAACATCTTTCACTTTGTGGGAAACATGTATTTCCTCTGGCTCTTTAGCAGATCGGTTGAAGGCCGTCTGGGACCAACGGCTTTTCTTCTTATTTATTTCATTGCCGGAATCGCAGGCGGTCTTGTGCAGGGCATATTTATAAGGACTTTCGCAGCAGAGCAGGGCATTCCCATTCTCGGAGCTTCGGGAGCCATTATGGGAGTTATGGGGGCATATTTGTATATGTTCCCCTGGAGCCGCGTCCATGTATTTTACTGGTTTTTTCTTCCTGGAACTTTTGAAGTCATGGCATTCTGGGTCATCGGCTCATATTTCCTGCTCGATGTAATTGGCGGCTTGATTTCCGGACTGGCAAAAGCCAGTAAGGGGGTGGGAAATTTGGCACACCTCTTTGGATTGATAACAGGTTTTTTGTTCTGCAAAGCGATTAGGGCGAAGCGCGATACAGAGGCCCTCTCAAACGTGAAAGCAACCCTATCAAACCCTGCGGACTTCTCGGAAATGTCGTATTGGAACCTATTGACCGTGTTGGGGGCAGAACCGGATAATATAGAAGCATTGAAAACCTTGATGGACAGAGCCGGCGGTGAAGCGAAAAAAGAGAGTCTCGATCGTGCCATGAGAAGCGCGGGCCCTGATCTCATTCAGAAAGCCCCGGCATTGGTGGCGGATTACCTGACCTCCAAGAATGGAGATATGGAAATATATCAACCCAAACATATATTAAAACTCGCCAGTATCATGAAAGCAGAAGGAAGGCATGAAGATGCCCTTCGTCTCTACGAAATGCTGGTTCAATGCTTTCCCAATTCGGAAGATGCAGAGATGGTCTTCTTTCGGATGGCCCAGATTCAGTGGGATCAATTCAAAGATGCTACGGCCGCTTTATCCTCTCTCTATAAGATGCAAAGCCATTTTCCAAACAGCAGTTTATCCTCCACCGCTCAGACTCTACGCCGTGATATCCAGAAATCATCGAAAAATCAGAAGTAGTTAAAAACTGCTGCCGGGCAACAGTTAAGTCAGTTCCTGATATGCATTGGCTTCTTTACCGTGTTACAGGTAAGATTCAAGACGAACAAGGAATTGGCAGAAGGTGAGAATGGATAATGCAAGCCCCAAGGCCAAACCCAAGCCAGGCGAGCCGGGGATCAGGGGTGGAAGAGTTATGCCTTAACAATCTTCTTTTTCCATTTCTTTAGATTCTTGGTCACATTGCGGGTGTCGATGGTGAGGGGGGCATTAGCAGCGACCCATTCATAGTCGATCTGAGTGTGGTCTGTGACAACCACAACGGCATCCATCCGGCGAAGCAACTGCCTTGTGAGTGGAGAGGATTTCAGCTTGAAATGGTATTTTCTAAAGGGGGGAAGAGAGGAGATATAGGGATCGTGGTAGAGGAGGACGGCCCCCTTCTTCTGAAGTAGATCCATGAGGGCGAGGGCAGGGGATTCTCTCGCATCATCGACATCCTTTTTGTAGGCCACTCCAAGAATCAGAAGCTTTGCGCCCCTTAAACTTTTTCCCCTCGAATTAAGGGCGTCCTGAATCTTTGAAGCGACATAATAAGGAACATGGACGTTGATCTCTCCTGCCAGGAAGATAAACCGGGTGGTGAAGTCGTACTCCTGTGCCTTCCAGGAGAGGTAGTAGGGGTCGATGGGAATGCAATGTCCTCCCATTCCGGGCCCTGGATAGAAAGGGGTGAACCCGAAAGGTTTTGTGCTGGCGGCTTCGATCACCTCCCAGATATCGATTCCCATCCGGTCTGCAAGCATCTTCAACTCGTTGACCATGGCGATATTGACGCTCCGGTAGATGTTTTCAAGAAGTTTGGTCAGTTCAGCGACGCGGGGGGAGGAGACCGGAACGACCTTTTGGATGGCTTGACCGTATAAGGCAATGACCGCTTTTTTGCAGGATGGAGTGACTCCGGAGACCACCTTTGGGATCCGGGAGGTAGTAAATCCTTGATTCCCTGGGTCCTCTCTCTCCGGGGAATAGCCGAGGAAGAAGTCTTTTCCAACCTTCAAACCTGTTGATTCCAGTTTCGGTAGAATCAGTTCTTCCGTGGTCCCGGGATAGGTCGTGCTTTCAAGAACGATCAATTGACCTTTCCTCAGACAGGGCCGGATGGAGTCGGTCGTTTTTTCGATGTATTGCAGGTCGGGCTCTTTTTTTTCCGTTAAAGGAGTTGGGACACAGATCAGAATGCAGTCCGGTTGATTGAGACGTGAGAAATGATCCGTGACCTCCAAAAGGCCATTCTTGATAAATTGAGAAATACGGGAGGAGGGGATCGATTTTAAGTAACTTTTTCCTTTTTTTAAAAGGGCGATTTTCCGGGAGTCGACATCGAATCCTACAACCTTGAAATTCTCCTCGCAGAATCTGAGCACGAGAGGAAGGCCCACATATCCCAGGCCGATGACCCCAACCACGACCTGCTTATTGAGGATCTTACCCATCAATTGAGCCGCAATCATAGTATTATTGTCTCTCAGACATGATCATTTCTTATAGGGTTCAAGGATTCAAGGGTTCGAATCAATTTAGTGTTTTAAATAAACTTTTTAAAATCCCTCCCCACCTCCCTTTGCCAAAGGGAGGTAAAATATTTCCCCCTTTTGACAAAGGGGGATGAAGGGGGATTAGATACTCCATGGTATGGTTATCTTTTATAGAAGGCTTTGATTCGGTCCACGACCCTATCCTGTTGATCCTCTGTTAGCTCAGGATAGATGGGCAAAGCCAGGGTTTCCTCGGCAGCCTTTTCAGATGCCGGAAAGTCTCCCTTGCGATGTTTTAAAAAGGAGAAGCATTCCTGCAAATGCAAGGGAAGAGGGTAGTAGATGTCTGTTCCGATTCCCTCGTCCGTTAAAAACTTTCGCAATTGATCCCTTCTTGGAACACGGATCACATATTGATTGAAGATATGGCGGTTTTGATATTGAATCGTTGGAAGCTGAAAATCGTCCACGAGAGAAATGATCTCCTGAAAGAGTTCTCCATACCTCTTTGCCTTCTTCTGTCTCGCCTCTGTCCACTTCTCAAGATATTTGAATTTGACCAGTAGAATGGCGGCCTGAATCGTATCGAGGCGGCTGTTGATCCCAATCCATTTATGATAATATTTGGGCTGGCTTCCATGGACCCTCAGGAGGCGAACCTTTTCCGCCAGAAGAGGGTCATTGGCCACCACCATCCCAGCATCTCCGAAAGCGCCTAAATTCTTTGTGGGATAGAAGGAGAAACATCCCAGATCTCCCATCTGGCCGGCCCTTCGACCTATCGAATCGGAATAGGGCCTATATTCCGATCCCAAAGCCTGGGCGGCGTCTTCTAGGACATAGAGTCTTTTTGCCCTTGCCATTTGAAGGATGGGGTCCATATCCGCACATTGTCCAAAGAGGTGGACAGGGAGAATGGCTTTCGTCTTTTTTGTAATCTTCTCTTCAATTTGGGAAGGGTCAATGTTATAGGTATCAGGGTCGATATCTACAAAGACCGGATTGGCTCCGATGCGGGAGACCGAGCCTGCCGTGGCAAAGAAGGTGAAAGGGGGAAGGATGACCTCGTCTCCGTGTCCGATCCCTGTAGCCATCAAAGAAAGAAAGAGGGCATCCGAACCTGAGGCCACACCGATGGCATAAGTGGTCTGACAGTATTGGGCGATGGCTTGTTCCAGGGCATCCACTTTCGATCCCAGGATGAATTGCTGGGTTTCGAAAACTTCATCAATGGCGGATTGAATCTCTTGTCTCAGGGAGAGGGATTGAGGTTTTAGATCGAAAAAAGGAACATTCATCGTCATCGGATCTCCAATGCTCATAGGAAAAAGATGGTCTTGAAAATAAGATAAAAAAAGTTGATAGTCAAGGCAAACTTTCATGACGTAGCGTCACCCACGAATAATGAAAATCCCCCTTAGTCCCCCTTTTGCAAAGGGGGATAATTACACCTCCCTTTGGCAAAGGGAGGCGGGGAGGGATTTTAATAAGCTATTTTCTAGGTAAAATTGTAAGGATATAATGGCTGTTATGTCTGGGAAAATCGTTCTCGATTCAATCTCCGTCGTTTTAGTGAAGCCCAGGTTTCCCGAGAATATCGGCGCGGCGGCGAGGGCCATGAAGAATATGGGGCTTCACCGATTGATTCTGGTTGACGGATGCTCGCCCCTTCATATGAATGCTTACAAACTGGCTTCAGGAGCTGAGGATATTTTAGAAAGGACTGAGGAGTTTCCCGATCTGAACGAAGCGATCTATGGGATGGGGTGTGTGGTCGGGACGACCTCACGGTCAGGGAAAGAGAGAACTCCCCTGCTTACCCCGAAAGAACTGGCGGAGAAGCTGGTCCCCATTTCTAAAAAGAATTTAATCGGTCTCGTCTTCGGTTCGGAAAAAGAGGGATTAACCAATGAAGAACTGTCACTTTGCCATCTCTATACCCGAATCCCTTCTTCGAATTCTTTTCCGTCACTCAATCTCGCACAAGCTGTGATGGCGCTCTGTTACGAACTCTTTCAGTCTTCAATGGAAACTGCGAGAAGGTCTTCCCGTTTCGCCTCATCCGAACATCTGGAGAATATGCTCACACATATGGAAAAAACGCTCCTGGATATTGGATTTTTAGAGGCGAGAAATCCGGGAGGAATCATGAGAACCCTCCGGCGACTCTTTGGAAGGAGCCAATTGGAGGAACGGGACGTCCGGATCCTTCAAGGGATCTGGAGCAAGGTCGATTGGATATTGAGGAAAGGTAGGGGCGATTCATGAATCGCCCCTACAAAATCCTCAACCACAGCTTTATATTTACTACTTTTTCATAAAACCGCTGAGAATGTCGATCGGCACGGGGAAGATGATGGTAGAATTCTTCTCCGTGGAAACCTCCGCTAAGGTCTGAAGAAACCTTAACTGGAGGGCTGCGGGATTGACGCTGATGATATTTGCGGCCTGCGACAATTTTTCAGCGGCCTGGAATTCACCCTCAGCATGGATGATTTTGGCTCTCTTCTCCCTTTCTGCTTCTGCCTGTTTTGCAATGGCCCTCTGCATGCTCTCCGGCAGATCTACCTGTTTGGTTTCCACCAGCGAAACCTTGATTCCCCATGGTTCTGTGTGTTTATCTAAGATATCTTGGAGTTTGATGTTGATTTTGTCTCGCTGGGAGAGCAATTCATCCAAATCCGCCTGCCCCACTACGCTTCGAAGGGTGGTTTGGGCCAACTGGGAGGTGGCATAAAGATAATTCTCCACCTCAACCACCGCCTTATTCGGATCCAAGACGCGAAAATAGACGACGGCATTCACTTTAATGGAGATATTATCACGGGTGATGACATCCTGGGGGGGGATGTCCAATGTCACGGTTCTCAGGCTGATCTTGAGCAACTTATCAATTCCAGGGATGATGAAGATCAATCCCGGACCCTTTGCGCCAATGAGCCTTCCCAGACGGAAGATGACTCCTCGTTCATATTCCCTAAGAATTTTGATTGCTGAGGCGGCTAAGATGAACAAAAAAATGATCAAAAAGAATAGACCTGACGGAAGACCTGTTATGCCCATACTATTCCCTCCTTATTCTATTTTTTTAACTTTCAGTTTTAAATTCGACACACCGGTAACTTGAACTTTCTCCCCCCTCTCTATGGTTTGATCAGTGTTAACATTCCAGAACTCCCCATGAATGGAGACTTTCCCTTCGGGGGCAATTGTTGTGGTGGCGACACCGATTTCTCCTATCAGTCCTTCCATCCCGGTGGTCGGTTTTGAAAGGCGAGCCCTGATGGCCATCGTCACAGCGAAGATGAAGAAGGCGGCGCTGACCAGGACTGCCGGGATGATTACGCTCAGGGAGATCCTCATATATTCGGTCGGACTCTCGATCAGCATCAAGGAACCGAGGAAGAGGGAGATGACTCCCCCAACGGAAAGCAGACCGTGGCTGACCACTTTGATCTCCGCAATGAAGAGGATCATTGCAAAGAGGATGAGGGCTAAGCCCGCAAAATTGATGGGAAGCATCTGCAGGGCAAAGAAGGCGAGGATGAGGAAGATCCCGCCAACGACTCCGGGCAGGATGGCTCCTGGAGTTGAAAGCTCGAAGAAGATGCCATAGATTCCCAACATCAGAAGGATGTAAGCAATACTGGGGTTTGAGATGATATCCAGGAATCGATAGCGCCAGCTCATCTGAATCGAGCGGGGTTTCACGCCCTTGGTGAGAAGGGTCCGGGTCATTCCGTCGAACTTAACGACTTTCCCATCAATCCTCGTTAGGATGTCCTGTATATCCGGACTGATGAAATCAATGACATTCAGTTTTAAGGCTTCGTCCTCCGTGACGGAGACGCTTTTCGTAACCGCCTTTTCACCCCAATCCGCATTTTTCCCCCTTGTCTTGGCGATCGTCTTGATGTAAGAAACGGTATCGTTTACGATCTTTTCGGACATCGTTTTGCTCTCTTTTCCCTCTCCCAATGAGACAGGATGGGCTGCACCGATATGTGTACTGGGAGCCATCACGGCAATATGGGCTGACATCGTGATGAAGACACCAGCAGAAGCTGCCCTTGCCCCCTGTGGGCCCACATAGACGATGATAGGAATGTTGGCGGTGAGGATTTTTTTGACAATGATTCTCATTGATTCCATCAAGCCTCCAGGTGTATCGAGCTGGACGATGAGGCACTGGGCGCCCTTTTCAGTGGCCTGGTCAATCGATTCGATAATGAATTTCGCTGTGGCTGGATTGATGATTCCGTCCACCTCAATGACATAAACCGGAGCCTTCT
>MGQQ01000117.1 GCA_001798855.1 Deltaproteobacteria bacterium RBG_16_49_23
TGTATTCCTGCTTCGGTATCTTCATCGTATTCCTTTCCAAATGTAACGTTAATTTTACGTCACCCTTGGAAGACGATTTTTCGGGGGAAGGTCAGCTAACCAGAAAAACAATAGAGAGAAAATCAGCAACGCAATATAAGGCAGGAAAATCGTCACAATCACCATTGTCGGCTTATATTCAAACGTTACGTTTTGGTGACCTGACTCTTTAATTTCAACGCCCATGAACAGGTGATTGATTTTGATTAACGGAACAGGCTTCCCATTTACATATGCCTCCCACCCAGGGGCGTAATTACTATTAAAGATAACAAGCGTCGGCTCTGCTATCTCAACACTAACTATTCCCTTGTTGGGCTGAAGTTCGGTGTGCAAAATCCTGCTTGGGGTTGATGTGCCAAGTTCAGAATTGATTGTCAATGGAATATCTGCAGTCGGTATTTGAGGGTTGCTCAATATGTCCCCAATAATTGCATCCACATAAGTGTTGTCATTTTTATAGTCGGCTCTGCGAATGGTTTTCTCTTGCCTTGAATTGTTTGCCAGCGTAAACAACTGTGAAACGATGGGCGTGCCCTGTATATACCAGTAAAGCGGGTTACCTAGATTGTTATTGCCGCCTGAAGAGGGGGTTTTGCTGATATGCCAATCCGTGCTTGTGGTAATTCTTTCGTTTTGGTTAATAATTATTGGTGAACTGTTACGCTGCTTAACTTGTTCTGAATAGCGCTTATTCATCAGAAAAGAGGAGCCATAAGTATTGTCGTTGGCCCATGTGCGGACTAACAAAAGAGCTTCTGCAACTGCCAGCACTGTCAGGAAGATTATTTGTCCCCGTCTGTTACGGGTAAGCTCCTGGAAAGTTAAAACGGCAATAGCACTCAGGATAATGAGAACCGGGCCTGCCGGGATGCGCTGACCCAATAGAAATAGAATTAAAACCAGTAGCACTCCGTATTTGATAACAGTTAACCCAAGCCCGCCAGGTAGCGTTAGCGCTGCTTTGCTAAAGGCGTCTTGTGTCCAGAGCAGCGCGAGGACAAGCAAAGCAATCACACTATAATCCAGCCCGAGAAACCACCATCTGTTTGAACTAAACAGCGGGAGGTGCTTGCTTAAATAAGCCATGGGTTGGTTTGCTGAGGCATAAAAGAGGCCAGCGGCTGCAAGGGCAATCCAGAAATAATAAACGAGTTTGATTTCGGGTTTTTTGAGAGCCGCATTAACAAGCAGCAAGGCGGTGATAAAACCAACGCCCATGCTCCATCCTGTGGTCGTTTCTGATCGCCATCCCGCAAAAGTCACGCCGAATAAATCAGGGTTGATTAGTACTTTGATAGCCGTCCACAGTGAGTCATAGTGATGTGATTTCAGCGTTGAGCTATTGATGCCGCGTTGAACTTCTTCCGCAGGGTATATGTAATCTCCTGCGAAATTTGAGTAATTAAAGATTAAGTCTGAATAGCCAGGGAAAATGAAGAGGCTGTAGGTCAGCAGGGCTGGAAGCAAAAAATAAATAAATCGGAAAGCAACTTCTCTAGAGTTTGACCGATCAGAACAATGCAAAAAGGCAGTATAGCCAACGAATATTCCGCAATTGACCAGGTTCATCCACGGATATCCCGAGGCCATGGCAAAGCCGCAGAGAACACCAAATAGTGGCCATGCGGCTAACGATAACTTTCTTTCTGTGATTGCATGAGCAGCTGCCAACATCCACGGAAGAAGGCTTAAGGTAAAGATAAAGCCGAACTGTCCCATATTGGGTATGAGTGTGGTTATAAGATAAATCGTGGCGCCCAAACAGGCGAGATCGTGTTCCAGTTTGGCAGAGCGACAGAATAAATAGGTGCCAATGCCACCCAGCAGGATAATGAACTGTATGAGCCACTCGTAGACCACAACGGGCGATAAGAAATGCGCAATCAGGGCAAAGGGGAATACGAGGGGTGAAAACAGGCCGGCGTTATTAAGAGAAGGAAAAAAAGTACCGGACTGAATGAATGGATTCCACAACGGAATAATCCCCTGGAAGATGGAATCGCTGAAATATAAAAAATTGGTAAACCCAAAATCATGGGTGTCCCAGGCAGTGTATCGGGCACCGACCAGATTCTGTCCGCTAAAGACAACAATGACGGGCAGCAGGAAGTAGAGCAGCGATACCAGGTTTTTTTGCGATAGTAATTTCACTTGGAAGCACCTGAGAGACAAGTGACTAGTTTCATATTCTGGCTAGTCAATAGCGAACATGGTTGTTCATTTTGACGAATCCCAGGGCTCAATCAGCATATTTTGCATAAACTCTTCCCGATCCAGGAAGGGAAACATGTCCTCCAGTGGCTTGGAGACCATCGTTCCATCCGGTCTGATTTCAGAGGCGAGCTTGGGTAACAATGGTTGCGTGGGTGACATCATCAGTTCACAGATGGCTGGGCCGGGTGTGCTTAGCGTTGCAATTATTTTTTCTTCCAGCTCGGCATGTGTTCTGACCTTTTGTGATGGGATGCCATAGGCCAGAGCAATTTTCTGGATGTCAGGGAATGAGACGCCGCTGGTGGGGTCGGCCGCAACATATTCGCCGGGGAAATAGGCGTCCTGGGACAGGCGTATGGAGGTGTAACCATTGTTGTTCAGCAAGAAAATCTTGATGGGCAGATTGTGATGAACAATCGTTTGCAGTTCCTGCAGGTTCATCTGGATGCTGCCATCGCCGGCAATGCACAGGATCCGTTTCTTACCATTGGCGAAACACGCCCCAATGGCTGCGGGCAAGTCATACCCCATGGACGCACACCCAGAATTGGTAAACAGGCGCTGGCCCTTTTTCAATTTAACGGCCTGGAAAGTGCAGGTGTTGGCTGCGCCATTGGCAAGAACGAAGGTGTCTTCCGCTGCAGCAAGTTTTGAAAGTACATCCACAAAGTAAAACGAATTTACAAAATCCTTCTGTTCCTTGTATTCCGGCAAGACGCTTGGATACAGGCGCCGGCGCTCTCTGCACCAATCTATCCATTGCTTTTTTGGAGTAACAGGTGCGCTACGGAGTTGACGAGCCATTTCAGTAAGAAGAATTTTAACGTCGCAATGTACGCGCATGTCGGGGTATAGGGTGGGCTTGAGCAATTCCGCATAATCGACATCCACCACGATCTTGTATGCAGCACGGGCAAAGGCCTTGAACAGGTAGGAGACTGTTCTGACGCCCAGCCGTGCACCGATTGCTAATAACAGGTCGGAGTTTTGCAGGATGAAGTTGCTGGAACGGTCGCCGGTTACGCTTGGACGGCCAACAAACAAAGTGTGGTCAGAATGAATGATGTCATTACCCCCCATGGCTGTTTGCACGGGGATATTGAGCAGGTCAACCACTTCATAAAAAAGGTCCATTGCGCCGCTGAGACGAATGCCGTTGCCCGCTAAGAATACCGGCCGTTCGGCAGATCTGATCTTCTGAATAATTGTAGCGGCCTGCTTTTCCACTTCACTTTGGGCAAAGCAGATTTCATCTTCACTTGTGCTGTAAGGCAATAGTGACGCTTCATCTACCATGGCCGCTTGCACATCCAACGGAATATCCAGCCACACCGGGCCAGGGCGTCCATGTTTGGCAAGGTAAATTGCCTTGTCTAAATGATAACGGATGGTTTTTGGGTCTTTTACCATTACCGCATATTTGGTGATGGGTTTTACCACGCTGACAATGTCGCCCTCCTGGTCGCCCAGTTGGCGCAATGGTAGGCCGGTGCTTTCAACAGTTGTGCTGTATTTGATTTGCCCGGAAACAAATAGACCGGGGATGGAGTCCAGCCACATGCCAAGAACGCCTGTAACGGTGTTGGTGCCGCCGGGGCCGCTGGTTACAACAGCAACGCCCATGTTGCCGGTAATGCGCGAATAACCTTCTGCTGCAATAGCGCAGGCTTGCTCATGGTGGTTGCAAACGTACTGAAAGCCTTTGTGCTTTCCGATTGAATCATTCAAGTGCATTGCGCCGCCACCTGAGATCATGAACACATGTTTCACACCAAGTTCGGCAATTCGCCTGGCGATGTAATCGGAAACTTTAATCATCTATGCCCTCTTCGTTGCATTGTGTTGGCACTAAATTCATATTTCGTCGCTCCCGCCTTCGCGGGAATGACCAAATTTTAGGCTCATTATTTATCTGAAAGTAACAATTCTTTGTTGATGGTGTGCCGGTTATTTGCATACCAGTTATACAGTTCACGAATAGCAGTATCAATAGGGGTCAGTTCAAGGGCTGGAATTGCGGCCCTCAACAAGCTGTTGTCACCGCTGTATTCCAATTCGCTGCCTGGCTTACTCACAATAATTTCTGACTGCGAGCCTGATATCTCGCGCACCTTTCCAGCCAGTGTCAGCAGGTCTATCGCGTGATCGCTGCAAGCATTAAAGATATTTCGGGCCGATGAGTTTTCAATAAAGTGCTCAATAATCGGCACGAGGTCGTTCACGAAGATGTAGTCAAAGCGGCGATTCTGTTTGATGGTAATCGGTAGGCCAAAGAACGTCTTGCAGATGGCGTTGGAAATGAAGCGGATCGCATAGTCTTCATATTTCCCGAACACGCCAAAGATTCTTAACTCGATGATGCTTGGTTCGTGTTCAATATATTTTGACAGGACATATTTGGAGAAGCCGTGCGGGTCGGCGGGGACATGCGCATCAAAATAATCTTCTCGCATCCTGGGTTCATAATGCCTGCCATCGTATATGGCCCCTGAGCCAAGATAGATCATTTTCTTGAATCGATGTTTGTTTCGCGCCAGATTGAAAAACATGCGCAAGTTGCGTGCAACCAGATCGGGAAAAACAGGTGCGTTGCGGTGGCCTGGCGTGGCGGCAGAGTGAATGATGAAATCTATTTCATTATTTACCAGAAATTTTTCAACGGCATCCTCATCAAGCAGATTAAGCTCTTTGCTGGTTGGAGCAACAATCTGATACTTGTGATCCATCAACTCGATGAGATTTCTGCCGATGAAGCCGCTCCCCCCTGTCAGCAATATTGACATACCGATATTTTAGAAATTTACACCCAGGAATGTTTCCAGTCTATCGACGGTGAAGCTCAGCATTTCTTCACTCAACCCGGGATATACGCCTATCCAGAAAGTGTTGTTCATGATGATGTCAGTATTGGTTAGTTCGCCGGATACGCGGAAATTTCTGCCTATCATGTAAGGCTGGCGTGTCAAATTGCCTGCAAACAACAAACGTGTGCCAATTTTGTGCTCATCCAGATACTGCAGCAGATCAACACGCTTTACGCCGGCACTCTCGCGCAGCGTGATTGGGAAACCGAACCATGACGGAACGCTATTCGTTGTGGCCTCGGGAAGGATAAGAAACTCCTCGCAGCTCTTCAGGCGATCTTTAAGGAAAGCAAAGTTGTGTTTGCGTGCGGCAGTAAAATCCTCCAGCCTGTTCATCTGCGCCAAGGCACAGGCTGCCTGCATGTCGGAAATCTTCAAGTTGTAGCCCAAATGGGAATAGGTGTACTTGTGGTCATAACCCTCCGGCAGGTCGCCCAGCTTCCAGCAAAAACGCTTGCCACAGGTGTTGTCTTTGCCTGGGCCGCAGTAGCAATCCCGCCCCCAGTCACGGAATGATTCGATGATCATCTTGAGTTCGTCGTTGTTGGTGAACACCGCGCCTCCCTCGCCCATGGTAATGTGATGTGCGGGGTAGAAGCTAAGCGTGGCAATATCGCCGAAGGTTCCTACCAGCTTGCCGTCATAAGTTGAGCCGAGCGCATCGCAACAATCCTCGATAAGCCACAGCTTGTGTTTTTTGGCCAGTGCTGCGACCACTTCAAGGTTGTAAGGGTTGCCCAAGGTGTGTGCCAGCATGATAACTTTGGTCTTGGGCGTGATCGCTGCTTCGATCCTGGCAGGGTCGATGTTGTAAGTCGGAATATTTACATCCACGAAAACAGGGACGGCGCCAAATTGCAAAATAGGATTAACTGTAGTTGGGAAGCCTGCGGCGACCGAAATTACTTCGTCGCCAGGCTTGACGGCGCGATCTCCCAGCTTGTGGGAGGTAAGCGCAGAGAATGCCAGCAGGTTTGCTGAAGAGCCTGAATTGGTAGTCAGTACATGCTTAACCCCCAGGAATTCTGACAGGCGTTTTTCGAAGGCATCATTGAAACGCCCTGTGGTGAGCCAGCCGTCGAGCGAGGCCTCCACCATGTTTTGCAGTTCCTTCGTACCGATCACCTTGCCGGAAGGCGGTATGACGCTCTTGCCTGCCACGAATATGGTTGGTGCATAAGCGAGGTCGGCATACTGCTTAACGAGGTCAGCGATTTGTGTGCGTATTTGTTCTTTGCTGTGCGTGCCCATGCTTTCTTTCAGTTAGAGAATTTCTTGATCTGTTCCAATGTGTATTTGCGCATGTCTTGTTGTGAAAGGTAAGCGCGTTGCCACATAACAATCATTTCCAGGGTGTGAGACAGATTCAAGCGTGGCCGCCAATCAAGGCGCATCCTGGCTTTAGAGCAATCGAGCTTGAGGTAGTGCGCTTCATGAGGATGATCAGCTTGATCCATTTGCCAGCTTGCGCCATCACCCCATTTATCCGTGAGGTGTTCGGCTATCCATTGTACAGGCTGGGCATCCTCATCATTAGGCCCGAAGTTCCAACCCTCGGCATAGGCAGTGCCCTCAACATATAGTTTCTGCGCTAGCTGCAAATAGCCGTAAAGCGGCTCAAGTACATGCTGCCAGGGGCGGATTGCGCGCGGGTTGCGGATGACGACGGGCCGCCCTTCACTGATGGCTCTCAGGATGTCGGGGATCAGGCGGTCGTCTGCCCAGTCGCCACCGCCGATGACGTTGCCTGCGCGCGCCGATGCCAGTGCAACGCGGTGCTCGCTGTATTTCGCTGGGTTGAAGTACGAGTTGCGATAAGCCGAGGTCACCAATTCTGCGCATCCTTTACTGTTGCTGTAAGGGTCATAGCCGCCCATGGCTTCGTTTTCACGATAACCCCACACCCATTCCTTGTTGTCATAGCATTTGTCGCTGGTGACGTTGATTACCGCCCGCACGCTCGGCGTTTTGCGCACGGCTTCAAGCAAATGCACAGTGCCCATTACATTGGTCGAATAGGTTTCTACCGGCTCTATGTAGGAGTAGCGGACCAGCGGTTGGGCAGCCATGTGGATAACCACGTCAGGAGTTGCGGCTTGCATTGCGCCGGTTAAAGTTTCGCCATCGCGGATGTCGCCGATGATGGATTTCATGCCCCGTGCAACCTGGGCAACTTCAAACAGGCTGGGGTTGGTTGGCGGTTGCAGTGCATAGCCTGTCACTTCTGCGCCTAGATGTTGCAGCCACAAGCACAACCAGCTTCCCTTGAAGCCGGTATGCCCGGTAACAAAAACCTTTATATCTGTCCAGAAAGTGGAGGTCACGGCCAATTTTTCCACGGCGCTTTGCCTGATTGCCATAGCTCTTCCAGATGATTTTTATCGCGCAGCGTATCCATAGGCTGCCAAAACCCATGATGTTTATAGGCTGATAGTTGACCTGCGCTAGAAAGTTTTTCTATTGGCTCGCGTTCCCATGTAGTGTGATCTCCCTCAATTTCGTCAATCACTTTAGGCGACAAGATGAAAAATCCCGCATTGATCCAACCGCCGTCCCCTTGAGGTTTCTCTTGAAAACCTTGAACCTTGGTGCCGTCCATTATTAGCGAGCCAAATCGGCCAGGAGGCTGAACGGCTGTTAAGGTTGCAAAAGTGCGCATAGATTGGTGAAACTTGATTGCTTCAGTGATATTAATATCGCCAACGCCATCACCATAGGTAAAGCAAAAATCGTCATCGCCCAAAAATTGGCGAACCCGTTTAAGTCGTCCACCGGTCATGGATTCATCGCCGGTATCTACCAGCGTTACTTTCCAAGGCTCAGAGCTGTTCTGATGAACATCCATTCGATTGTTCTTCATATCGAATGTAACGTCTGATGTATGCAAAAAGTAGTTGGCAAAGTATTCCTTGATCAAATAGCCTTTGTAGCCAAGGCAGATAATGAATTCATTCACTCCGTGCGACGAATAGATCTTCATGATGTGCCATAAAATTGGTTTACCGCCTATTTCTATCATGGGTTTGGGTCGGACCGAGGTTTCTTCACTAATTCGTGTGCCAAGACCACCCGCTAGAATGACCGCTTTCATCATGTATTCCTTGATTGCCCTGAAGTGTTAATTTTAACGGGCTTAGCATGTTGTTATAAAGCTTTATTTAAGGAAACACTGATTAAGTCCGTTCGCCCTGTCGAAGGGCTGGCAGGCTAATGTATTGATTGTTAATTGCCCTCCGCTCATGGTTCGACAAACTCACCACGAACGGAGGACTTATTCAGCGCTTCCTTAAACCCAAATAATCCATTAAGGCCAGAACTTCTTGTAGGAGCCCGATTTATCGGGCGACAGGGTCTCAAACCAATCGCCCGATAAATCGGGCTCCTACGGGTGCCCGGCCATAAGTTTTCTGACACTGAGGGTGCAAGCTTTTCAGCCGTAACGAACATGATCAAAGCATTGCTAATGGATTATCCGGGTTAAATATTAAACCCTCCACCGGCTATTGATGTCGGCTCCCTATCCCGCTACTCAGCACCAGCATTGGAAAACTGGATATGGTGCAACTGCGCATACACCCCATCCTTTGCCAGCAATTCGCGGTGGGTTCCTGTCTCGACAATCTCTCCCTTTTGCATCACGACTATTCGATCCGCCTTTTCGATGGTGGATAAACGGTGTGCAATGACTAGCGAGGTGCGACCTTGCATCAAAGTTTCAAGCGCGGCTTGCACGTGACGTTCAGATTCGCTGTCGAGTGCTGAGGTAGCTTCATCGAGAATAAGAATAGGGGCGTCTTTGAGGATTGCGCGTGCGATGGCGATACGCTGACGTTGGCCGCCGGAAAGTTTGATGCCACGTTCGCCGACCAGTGTATATAAGCCTTGAGGCCATTCGCTGATGAATTCCATGGCATGCGCAGCTTTGGCGGCAGCGATGATTTCAGATTCCGGCACTTCGCGCATTTGCCCATAGGCGATGTTTGCCGCGACAGTATCATTGAATAGCACAACCTCCTGGCTTACCAAAGCGATATTGGCGCGCAGGCTGGACAAGGTGAGGTTGGAGAGATCGTGCCCATCTAGCAGAATTGCGCCACTGGTCGGGGAATAGAAGCGCGGAACCAAATTGGCCATCGTGGTTTTGCCTCCGCCGGATGCGCCTACCAAAGCGATGTTTTCTCCGGCACGAATATGAAGAGAAATATTTTGCAGTGCGGGACGAGCGTTTTGGATGTAGGAAAACTGCACATTATTAAATTGCAATTCGCCGCGTACCCGGCCAATTGTCTCCGTACCACTATCTGTTTCGCTTTCGGTGTCCAGCAGAGAAAACACGCTTTCCGATGCTGCCAGTCCGCGTTGCAGATATTCGCTCACTCCGGTCAGGCGCTTAAGTGGCGCGGTCAGCATCAGCATCGCCATGATGAACGAAACGAAACCGCCCACCGTAATTTCATCCGCGTTGGATTGCAGGGTTGCCAGGTAGACCACTGCTGCCAAGGCGACTGCTGCAACAATTTGCACGATGGGCACATTCGCTGCACCTGCTGCAGCCTGCTTCATGGCATGGCGGCGCATCCAGTTGTTCTGCTCGCTGAAGCGCTGGCCTTCATATTGTTGGCCGCCGAACAACTTGACCACCTTGTGTGCGCCAACACTTTCTTCGATCACCTGTGTGATGTCACCCATAGCCTTCTGTGCATCCCGGCTACTGTTGCGCATCCGTTTGCTGATAGTGCTGATAATTAAAGCAATCACTGGCGCCATTAGTAAACTCAGCAGTGTCAGCTTCCAATTAAGATAAAACAACCAACCGAGCAAGCCGACCAGGACGATGCTGTCACGTACGGCTACCGTTACCACCGTGGTGGCGGCGGTGGTTACTTGGGTGACATCATAGGTCAGCTTTGAGATGAGGTTGCCGGTTGCATGATCGTCGTAATAGCGTGTCGGTAAAGCGAGTAATTTACGAAACATCTCGTTGCGCAAATCCATCACCAGCATATTGCCCACCCAACTGATCGCATAAGTGCTGATAAAAGTGGCAATGCCGCGCACTAGAAAAATCAGGATGATGATGGCGGGCACCATGCGCATCATCGTCATATCCTTGTGTACAAAAGTACCATCCAGCATCGGTTTTATCAGCGCTGGAACCAAAGGCTCAGTCGCAGCGACCACGGCTGTGCCGATAAGAGAAATTGCGAAAGTACGCCAATAGGGTTTGACGTAGCCAAGAAGACGTAAATAGAGTTGGGCGCTGGTCATGTTCATGATGGATACTTTAGCAGAAGTTGTCAAAAGCGGCTTAAGAAATGCAGCGTAAAGATGAATCGAAACGGCATCACCCCAAGCGGACTTCTCATCGAGAATCATCCTGAAATCGCCTAAGAACGAAAAGAAATCGGCAATCAGAAAATGTTTTAAATGCCAATACGTTGTGTGGCCATGAGATGAAACATTGAACAAATAAAAAACAAACCTCAGCCTCAACCACTGTCGTGATAATCTATTACTCGAAGCATTCAAGTTTTTTGTTTATGCCCGCATTAACCTCTTGGCAGGAGGTTGAAATTCGGTTCATGCAGTCAAATTGCAGCATTTTTCGGGGTGCTAACAACGCTCCCAACGTTGAGAAAATAGAATGTGTCGCATTATGTCAGGTCGGGTTTTCCGTTGGGGTAGGATGCAATACGTATTTCAACAACCAATTAGGGAATTTCGGCAAATTGGGAAAATGTTTGACCTATTGGTGACCTTGAAGTTATAAACGCTGCCGATCCTGCACAACTATTTTTAACATTGCTAGAATATCGCGAAAGTGATGCATCAACTTACAAAGATAAGGAATATGAGCTGCATTAATTTCATCATTTCATCATGAGCATGCAAGTTTAAAAAATGAGCCATCCTGTCCCGCTCCTATCTGTCGTCATCCCGGTATACAAGGCCGAGAATTGTCTCGATGAGTTGTATCTGCGCCTGAAGGCCGCGCTGGAAAGCATCTCGCCGGACTTCGAAATCATATTGGTAGAGGACTGCGGCGGTGACGGTTCATGGCAGGCGATCGAGCGGTTGGCTACGGCCGATCCGCGCGTGCGCGGCATCCAGTTCAGCCGCAACTTCGGCCAGCATTACGGCATCACCGCCGGCCTGGATCACTGTCGCGGCGACTGGGTAGTGGTGATGGATTGCGACTTGCAGGACAGGCCGGAAGAAATCCCGCGCCTGTATGCCAAGGCGCAGGAAGGTTATGACAT
>MGQQ01000118.1:0-42695 GCA_001798855.1 Deltaproteobacteria bacterium RBG_16_49_23
CATTATGGAAGGGCTGGGGTGGGTCAAGAAGGGGCTGGTCGATATTTCCGTTGATGTGGAACACATTCCCGGAGAGATCGGGCGGCCTGCCCCTTTTATGATCTTTTATGCCATGACCCAGCTTAACATTCAGAGTGTCCATGAGGTGATCAAGATCGGGGATACCCCTGCGGATATGCTGGAGGGGCGCAATGCCGGATGCCGGGGCGTCATCGGCGTTTTGAGCGGTCCCCGCCCGGTGACGGACTGGGGGAGATACTGGCATACCCATGTGATTCCCAGCGTGGCGGATCTTCCGGAGCTGATCGAAAAGGAATTTTTCTAAGAACTAAAAAACAAACTAAAAATAGTTGATGCTTGAAAATTGACGACATCCAAAAACTTAATCCCTCCCCCTTGAGAGGCTGTGTCGCAATGTGGGAATTGGGATGTTTGTCATTCTGAACCCTTCGCTTACTGTCACTCTGAGCGAAGCGAGGAGTCTATCTTTTCCGCTCAGGGTAAACTCCATGAAGAATCTAATGATTTCAACTGAATCGATCATAGAGATTCTTCGGCTATCGCCTCAGAATGACATTACGACACAGTCTCTGAAGGGGAGGGATTATTTAAGTGTATTTCTTATCTATTTAATCGTTTCCTAATCGGTGAAATCAGTGATTTCTGAACTTATTCAGACATCACAAGAAAGGAGAAGTCCATGGATCCCTTAAGGGTGGCTCAAAATGAAAAGGATTATGTCTTTCATAGCTGGATGGCTCAGAAGGATTTCAAACCCCTTATCATCACGGGGGGGGAAGGGGCGGTCTTCTGGGATGAAAAAGGGAAGAGGTATCTCGATTTTTCTTCCCAGCTCTTCAATGTGAATGCAGGGCACCAGCACCCCCGGATCATCGAAGCGATCAAAGAGGAGACGGAGAAGATCTGTTATGTGGCTCCCGGATTTGCAAACGAGACACGTGCGGAGCTGTGCCGGATGCTTGCGGAGATCACTCCCGGCGATTTGACAAAAAGCTTTCTTTCCTGCGGAGGGGGAGTGGCCAATGAGAATGCCATTAAGATGGCCAAGGCCTATACGGGAAGATCAAAGATTATCTCCAGGTGGCGGTCGTTTCATGGAGCAACCTACGGCGCCCTGTCGATTACAGGAGATCCGAGAAGGCTCCCGAATGAGCCGGGGATTCCGGGGATCATCCGGGTGTGGGATCCATTCTGTTATCGATGTTTCTTTGGCAAGACCTACCCGGAATGCAACGTTTTCTGCGCGGATCAGATCCGGGAAGTGATCGAAGTAGAGGGGCCCAGGGAGGTGGCGGCCATCATCGTCGAGCCGATCACCGGAAGCAACTGCCGGATCGTGCCTCCCGATGGCTATATGCAGCGGCTCCGAAAGATCTGCGACGAGTATGGGATCTTATTGATTGCCGATGAAGTCATGACCGGTTTTGGAAGAACGGGAAAGTGGTTTGCCTGTGACCACTGGGATGTTGTTCCTGATATTATGACGCTTGCCAAGGGGATCAATGGAGCCTATCTGCCCCTTGGAGCGACCGTGGTCAGGGAAGAGATCGCAGATCACTTTGAGGACCATATGTATTATGGCGGATTGACTCAGTTCGGGAACCCGATCGCCTGCGCTGCAGGCATTGCTGCGATTAAGGTCTATCAGGAAGAGGGGATGATAGAGAATTCCCGGGTCCTGGGAAAGAAGTTGATGACCACCCTTGAAAGGATGAAAGAGAAACATCCCAGCATTGGCGATGTGCGGGGATTGGGCCTTTTTGCCGGGATTGAGTTTGTCAAGGATCAGAAGACCCGGGAACCCTTGGTCCCCTGGACAGTAGAGACCTATGAGAAAAAGGATCCCAGCATTGCTGCCGTATTGAACTATTCCAAGGAAAACGGCGTTTCAGGTTATTCCCGGTGGAACGTGATCTTTATCGCACCCCCTCTCTGCATCACGGAAGAGCAATTGATGGAGGGATTATCCGTCATCGATAAAGCCTGCCGCCTTGTGGATGAAGCCGTTTCGAAGAAATAGAACGTCAGGGAAAGAGAGGAGGTCAAAAGTTGAACCCGGTTGACCTTTCGTTCCGATTTTTTCCAGGCGGTTCCCTTGGAGAATTCAACCTCACGAGGGAGCTTTCCACCGTCCTCTCCCATGGCAAAGGGTCAAAGGTCTATGACGTCTTTGGAAAGGAGTTTATCGATTTTTCGATCTCCTGGGGTTCTGTCATTTTAGGCCATGCCCATCCCGCCATTATCAAAGCTGTAAAAAAACAGATCGGAAAAGGATCGAGTTTTTCCTATATCACAGAGCAAGCGCTCGGTCTGGCCGAGGAACTGAACCGGGCGATCCCCTGCGCTGAAAAGATTCGTTTTGCCGCCTCCGGAACAGAGGCCACTTTCTATGCCATACGATTCGCGAGGGCTTTCACAGGGAAGACAAAAGTGGTGAAGTTCGAGGGAGCTTATCATGGCGCCCACGATATTGGCGTTATGAGCCTCTTCCCTCAGAGCCTCCTCCCTTTTCCCCAACCTGAACCTACCTCTGCGGGTATATCCAAGCAGATTGAGAAAGAGGTGATCATCGCTCCTTATAATGATCTGGGGACAACCCAAGAACTCATGGAGAAGAACGAAGGGGAGATTGCCTGTGTCATCATGGAGCCTCTTCAGCGATGCACCCCTCCCGTCAGAGGTTTTCTTGAGGGAATCAGGAAGATCACGCAGGAGAAAGGCATTCTTCTCATCTTCGATGAAGTGGTCACCGGATTCCGCCTTGCCTATGGGGGGGCTCAGGAGTATTATGGAGTGGTTCCGGATCTTGCCGCTTTTGGAAAGGCGTTGGGAGGAGGGCATCCCATCGGGGCCATCTGTGGAAGAGCGGATATCCTCGATCTCTGCGCGGAGTCCAATCTGGGCGGAGAAGCCTATGTCTGGTTTGCCTCTACATTGGCAGGAAATCCTGTCTCAGCGGCTGCCAGCCTTGCTACCCTGAAAGAACTTCGAAAGCCAGGAACGTATGAGCGGCTTCATGATCTTGGACGGAAATTAAGAGAGGGGTTTCAAATACTCCTTCGGGAGCTGGAGATCCCTGGCCAGGTGTTGGGAGATGGCCCTCTCTGTCAGGTCCTCTTCACCGAAAGGCCGGTCATCGATTACCGGACGGCCTTCCTGGCCGACCGTCAGAAGGCGAGAAAGTTTGCCCTGAGATTGTTTGAAAAAGGAATCTTTTTAAATCCCATGGGGACAAAGCTCTATCTCTCCCTGGCCCACACGGATGAGGATATCCAGAAATTAATCGACATCAGCCGGAAGGCGCTTGAGGAAATGTGAGAGGGCAGGTAACCCCCCAGTTACGGGTTCAAGTAATACCAATGAACTCTTATCCCCCTCTTTGGCAAAGAGGGGCGAGGGGAGATTTTACCAACATTTTTTTAAAATCCCCCTTTATCCCCCTTTTCCAAAGGGGGATAAAAACAACCATCACCGAGGTATTACAAGGGCAGAAGGACTTTTTTTGACTTTTTTTCTAATATTGATAGAATGGCATCAGAAGGGAGGTGACTGGAGGTAGCATTTAAAACGAAGGATATTAAAAACTTGAAAGGAGGAGAAAGGTATGAGAGGAAAGTTGGGTTTAGCAATGTTTATAGCAATTCTTTCTGTAGCATTCATGATGAATCATGCCCAGGCACAGAACGTCAGAGCCTACATGGGCCTCTCACCGGAGAACAATGTTAAAGTCGTTAACTTTGTTAAAGAAAAAACGGGGATTTCCATCCTGCAGACTTTCCAATCCTTTGGAGAGATTGAGGCGAAGGTCAAATCCGAAGCGCCAAATTTTAATGCCGATATGATCACAGGCTGCGGGTCTCCACTTGCCTTTATGGCCAAGAAAAACGGATGGTCTGTGGCTTATGATTCTCCTGAATGGAAGGGCATGACCTCCGAGTTCATCGATAAGGAGAAATTCTGGTTTAATATTTCCAATTTCTCCTTCGTTTTAGTCGGGAATCGGGATAAGTTAAAAGAGAAGGGATACGCCATGCCGAAGAGCTGGAAGGAGCTTCTGGATCCGAAGTGGAAGGATCAGATTGTCATGCCTTCACCCTTTAGCTCAGGGACAGCCAATATGATCCGCTTCTCCTTCCTGGCCCTCTATGGAGAAGAACAGGGATGGAAGTTCATAGAAGCCCTGGATAAAAATATTCACCACTACACCCGGAGCGGAAACGCCCCCACTGATTTAGTAGGAAGAGGAGAGTTTCTCCTGGGGATCACATCGGACGAGAATGTCAAAGACAGGCTTGATAAGGGTTTCCCGCTGCTTTGGGCTGTGCCGGAGGAAGGCATTGGCTATGATGGAACCTTTGCGATGATTCTCAAGGGGACGAAGGTCATGGATGTCTGTAAGAAAGTGATTGATGTCTTCGGGACTCCTGAATTCAGCAATATGATGGCCAAGATGGGCTATGTCACCCCCCGCCCGGCGCCCAACGCTCTTTACGGTGATAAGACGCCCAAATATATCAAGTTGGACCTCGGTTATGCGGCAGAAATGCGGCCGAAATGGAATGATGTCTGGAAAGAGAAATTCAGGACCGAATTTAAATAAAAGATTGTTTGAGGAGAAAGATGGCAAAGGCGGAAATCCTTTCCATTCCCCAAAGGAATCTCTGGGAAAAGATCAAAACCTTTATCAATGCGGAGTTGATCCATATTCTTGCCGCCATTCTCTTTCTGCTTCTTGCCATCTTTCTCCTCTACCCCATCCTCGCCGTCCTCATCAAAAGCATCAAAAGCCCTGATGGGTTGACCCTTTCGTATTACGCCAAGTTTTTTGTAAAGGGCTATTATTTTCAATCCCTCCTCAATACCCTCATGCTCGGTTTTATTAATACCGTGGTCTGTTTGACGGTGGGCTTCTGCATGGCTTATCTCACAACCCGGGGCCCCCTGTCTCTCCGGAAACCGCTAAAATTTATTGCCATGATGCCCCTGATTGCTCCGCCGTACCTCTTTGCCATTTCCCTCATCATTCTTTTTGGCCGCAATGGCATCTTGACCATGGCGCTCGGATTGAAATGGAGCATCTATGGTTTCAGCGGCGTAGTCATTGCTCAGACGCTTGCCTTCATCCCTTTGGCTTATCTCATGATTGAGAATACACTCATGTCTCTCAATCCGAATCTGGAGGAGAGCGCTTACGATTTGGGGGCTTCGGAAACAAGGATTATTCGGACGATCACCATTCCTTTACTCGCTCCGGGAATATTAAAAGCCGGTCTCCTTGTGTTCGTGATGACCATTGCTGAGTTTGGAAATGCGGCCATTCTGGGAGGGCGGACGCCCTTTCTCGCGCCGGACACCTATCAGATGATTATCGGCGAGGCCGACTTTGAGATGGGAAGTGTTTTATCCGTCATTCTCATTATTCCCTGCATCATCATCTTCTTCCTTCATAGCTACCTGCTCACCGGAAAAAAATTTACGACGATCGGGGGGAAACCGGTTGCTTCTGAGCCAAGAAAGATGACTCCCCTTGTAAAGATCCCTTTTCTCATCATCAGTTGCCTTGCCGGACTGGTCATCCTCATTTCTTTTGGAGTCGTTTTTATCTCTTCTTTCACAAGACTTCTGGGCGTTAAAAATGAGATCGTTTTCAGTCACATCTTAAACTTCGATTCGAACCGGGCGATCTATAACAGCATCCAGGTTTCTCTCATCGCCGCCTTCATCGGGGCCATCATCGGTACGCTCCTCGCTTATGTCATTGTACGGGGGAAATTTTTTGGCCGAACCTTTATTGAGATGGTCTCTCTTTCAGGGTTTGCCCTTCCTGGAACGGTCATCGGAATAGGGTATCTGCTCGCCTTCAATACCCCCCCCATCAAATTGACAGGAGGCATCATGATCCTTGCTCTGAATTGTGTCTTCCGTTTCCTTGCTGTGGGAGTGGAGGCAGGGATCAGCAAGCTCCATCAGATCAATATCGAAATCGAAGAGGCATCTGCGGACCTGGGAGCAAACTTCATGACCACCTTTTATAAGATTGTGTTGCCCATCATGTTTCCTGCCTTTATTGCAGGATTTATTTACACCTTCATGACTGCCATCGTTTCCCTGAGCGCCGTGGTCTTTCTTGTCAGCCCGGGATTTGAACTGGCTGCGGTGAAGATCTTTGATGCAGCGGCTTATGGTGAAATCGGGATCGCTTCAGCAACCACGATGAAATTGGTGGTCATTGTCATTTTCTGCATGGTCATTCTCAACTATATTACCAAGAAGACAGGATTCGATGTGTCACAGAAGAAGCGGAGTGTAACCGTATGAGTTCTAATCAATCCATTCCAATGCTAATGCTCAATGACATCCATAAGTTCTATGATCGTCTCGAAGTTTTAAAGGGCATTTCCCTGGATGTTACAAAAGGGGAATTGGTGACCTTTGTGGGGCCCAGCGGATGTGGGAAGACCACCTTGTTAAGGGTCATTGGTGGGTTTACTCCTTTTGATTCCGGAGAGGTGATTCTGGATGGACAGAGAATCGACCATCTGCCCCCCAATCTGAGAGACACCCGGATCTGTTTCCAGAATTATGCTCTGTTTCCTCATATGACCGTGGCTGAAAATATCAGCTATGGGCTGAAGATTAAGAAATGGAAGAAGAATAAGATTCAGGAGAGAGTAGAGGAGTTGCTCCGTTTGGTAAAGTTGGAAGGGCTCGGAGGGAGAATGATCGACAAGCTAAGTGGAGGCCAGCAGCAGCGGGTTGCCGTGGCCCGCGCCCTGAGTCTGGAGCCTAAAGTGTTGCTGCTGGACGAGCCGCTCTCCAATCTGGATGCGAACCTAAGACTGACCATGAGGGGGGAGATACGGAAACTACAGGAGCGATTGAAGATTACCACGATCTTTGTCACCCATGACCAGTTTGAGGCCATGAGCATCTCCGACCGAATTGTCGTGATGAAGGAAGGGGTCATCCAGCAGATCGGTTCTCCTATCGAAATCTACGAACGGCCCGAGAATGAGTTCATCGCTTCTTTTGTGGGATATGTTAATTTTTTGGATGGCGTCGTGGAGAGAGTCGATCTCCGGCCCGATATGGCCACGGTATCGACCCCTGTTGGGGAAATCAACTTTGTCCCGGAGAGGAATTTTAACGTTGGGGATAAGGTGAAATTGGTGATTCGGCCTGAGACCATTAACATGTCCCGGTCAGAACCAGCAAATGGCGATAATATCTTACAGGGGGAAGTGGAGATCGGGATGTATGTGGGTTCGTTGGCCAAATATACGGTACAGGTGAAAGGCGAGAGGATGATTATTGACCAGACGAATCCCCGGGAGACGGGAATTTTTAAGGAGAATGAAAAAATTTATCTGACCATTCCTAAAAATATCCACGTTCTGAGGAAAAATTAGATCCTTCGCGACATGTTTTAAGCTACAGTAAACCCATCCCCCTCCTAACCTCCCCCTTGAAGGGGGAGGAATCACGCGAAGCACGTGACAGTTTCCCTCCCTTTCAGGGGGAGGGGAAGGGTGGGGGTGGGGTTTACTGACACTCACACTGACACTGACACTTTTATTTTCGAATGAACGGAGGGAGTCTAAAACGATGAAAGTATTATGTCTGGGAGGAGCTGGTAAAATTTGCCGTGAGGCGGCCCATGACCTTGTCGAATTTTCTGATTTTAAGACGATCACCATTGGCGATTTAAATGAGAAGGCTGGCCGAGAAGTGATGGAATGGCTCAACGACGCCCGGGTCGATTTTAAAAAGGTCGATGTGAATGACAAGAAAGAGACAGTGAAACTGATGCAGGAGTATGAGATTGTCATGGATGGCACCACTATCTCCCTTAACGATCAAACGACCGCCTGCATTGGGGAGGCAGGCTGCCATGGCATCAACCTCAACGGTTTCGGGGAGGAGTATAAGTATGACCGGCTCTTCAAGGATCATGGTAAGACCCATGTCCCCGGATTTGGCATGACCCCCGGGACCACTGATATGATGGTGAAATATGCAGCCGATCAGATGGAAACGGTCGAGATTGTCCGTGTCAGCCACGGGGCCTTCCGGCCCATTGCGTTTTCAGCGTCAATCACGGAGACGACGACTTATGAATACGCCCCGAATCTTCCCGGCCGTGTGGTTTACGAAGACGGCAAGTTCATCCAGGTCCCGCCTTTTGCAAGACCCAGAGAGATTGAACTCCCCGCGCCCTATGGGACCCACCCTCAATATATTATTCCCCATGCGGAGACGAAAACGGCGGCCCAGTATCTCGCCAATAAAGGCGTGCGATTGATCGAAGTCCGCGGCACCTGGCCTCCAAAGAATATGCAGTTGATTAAAGCCCTCTATGATTGGGGTTTCATGCGCAACGAGAAGGTGAAGCTGGGAAGTTCCGAAACCGGCATACTGGATGCGATCGGAGCTTACTTAATGCAGGCCCCTGAGGGCCAGACAACGGATCTTTATGGATATGCCCTTCATGTGGAAGTCATCGGCGCCAGGGATGGGAAAAAGGTTCAGCATATCCTGACCCATACCCATCCTGCTTCGGATGGGTCGGTGAAAGGTTGGGAGAAACTGAGGGCTTATACACGATGCGTGGGCATCCCCATGGCCATCGGGACACAGATCCTTGCCTCCGGCAGGGTTGAAGCCAAAGGCGTCATTATCCCGGAACTCGCCTTTGATCCATCGGAAGTTTTCAAGGAACTTAAAAGAAGGAAGATTTGTATCCACGAGAAGATCCATCCGGTCTCTTAAAGTGGTTCTTGCTTTTGTGTGGGTGTTTTCCCCCTCTTAAGTGTACCCCCCCCTTCATCCCCCCTTATAACTCCCCCTTCCCCCTCTTATATTAAGAGGGGGAAGAAGGAAGGGGGCGTTAGATTGGGGGATGAAGGGGGGGTTAAGCCTTAGCATAATGGGAGGTTACCCACTCAATACCCGGATCAACTCTTAAGGTTTGAGAGAGAGATACCGGCTCAGGGGAATGGTGAGGAGAACCAACAGGGATGTCATCGCGATTGTAAAAGAGAGGCCCATCGAGTCGGTGAGCAGACCGAAGGCCATAGGAGAGACTGCTCCAGCCCCTAATGTAATGGCATAATAGAGCCCATACCCTCTCGCCCGTGAAGCCGGATTAAAAATCTCTGCCACCGTAGCATAAAGAACTGAGGATGTTCCATTTAATACGATCCCTACGAAGGGTAAGAGGACCCAGATACCCGAAGGGGGAAGAAGGGTCAGGATCAAAATTCCCACAGCGGTTAAAATTTCCGTCCCCACCACCATGGGAATGATTCCCATTCGCTCTGCAAGAACTCCGCAGATAAATTTACCGGCGGCGCCTCCGGCGAATATCAGGGTGAGAGCAAAGCCAACTTTATTAGACGGGATTCCCTTTTGTAGAAGAAGAAAGGGGAGAAAAGTGAGAAAAACATTGCGTACCGCCATGTCAATGATCCCGATGGTCAGGAGTGCCGAGAAACTATTTCGATCTTTAAGCCCCCACCTCCTCTCTTCCGATGGAGATTCTTTAGACCGGAGGAACAGGGCATCTTCCTTCCGCTTTGGAGCGAGACCGTAAAGAACGCCGCCCCCTGCGATTCCTAAAATGGCGAGGATCAGGGTCGCCTGTCTCCAACCCCAGAGGTTGATCAGGAGCGCCAAAAGAAAAGGGATGGATACCTTTCCCAGATCCCCGGAAAAATTATAGGTCCCCATGGCTGCACGGCGGCCCGAAGCTTCGAAGACCCTGGAGAGGATGGAGGAGCTCAATCCATGCTGGCCTGCTCCGGCTATCTTTGCAAAGATGAGAGAGAGAAGAATGGCCGGAAAGGCATGGGCCCTGCTCAGGATTAAGAATCCGCCGGCAAGACCGAACGTTCCAAGGGCAATGACGGTCAACTCTCCGATCTTTTCTCCAAGGAGGCTCAAGGGAAATTGAAAGAGGCTGGTCGAACCAGAGAAGATCCCTTTGATCAGCCCCACCTGGCTGAAGGAGAGACTCAACTCGGCGGCGATGAAAGGGAGAAGGAGGTAGATGGAGTCCGTAAAGCCATCATCAAAGAAATGGAAGGCGCAGAAGGAGAAGAGAGATCGGGTTCTGCTGCTCTTTTCAATAGGGTTCAAACTTCTCCACCTTTTAAATCCCCCTCAATCCCCCTTTATGAAACTGACCGTGTCCCATAAGTCGGGGGGCTGGACACAAGGATGGAACGTACGACTGGTGCAATTGAGGCTTTGGCATACCCCACCCCCACCCCGACCCTCCCCCTGAAGGGGAGGGTAATCGTTATGTTCCTCCTCCTGAAAGGGAAGGTAATCCCTACATTCCTCCCCCTTCAAGGGGGAGGTCAGGAGGGGGATGGGGAATCTATCGGAGTGCCCCTTGTGTCCAGCGCCCCTATTTATGGGTAAGGATCAGTTTATGAAAGGGGGAGGACAATGAGTTCTCTCCTTTAGCAAAGGGGAGTGAGATGGGATTTTATCGAAAATTTGTATCACTTTAGCTCTTTGAAAAAAAAATCTAATCCCCCTTCATCCCCCTTTGTCAAAAGGGAAAAAACCCTTCTCCTCCCTTTGGCCTTTTTATCCTGCCAGAGGCAGGCAAAGGGAGGTGGGAAGGGATTTTACAAGTTTTTTTAAAACAGCTAAATTGTTACGAAAATTTTAACTCAATTGGGGTCAAATCATCATTTTAAAATAACAAACTCATTTTGCCAATCCAACCAGAATTAAACCGATCGTGAGGATCAGGGCGCCCGTTATTCGAGTCTTCCACTGGGTTTCTTTGAGGTAGAGGATTCCCAGTCCTGCGCCGAAAAGGGCGCTCACCTGACGGAAGGCCACCACATAACTCACTTTGCTCATCTGCATAGCCACCAGGACGAGCAGATAGGACGCATTTTGCAAAAGCGCGATGAGAAAGATTTCCTTCTTCCATTGACCCCACACCTTTAGAAGGATATTCCTTTTCTGGAGGAGCGCGTAGAGCCCTACCTCGATGCACATGAACAAATCAATGAGCCAACAGTAAAAGACCGGATGGGTCATTTGAACACAGACCTTATCCAGGACTGAATAAACGGATCCTGTGACGGCGGCGATCAAGGCGAAGAGGTAGGGTCGGGAAGAAGTCTGCCGTGAAGGATGAAAGACCGCAGTGAGGCGAAAACCACTCATTGAAATGATGAAGATCCCCACGACCACCAGACCGATTCCAACGACTCCCGTGATTGAGAGGATTTCACCGATCAATAAGACCGCCCAGACCTGTGTGAACAGAGGCGCTGAACGTGAGATGGGATAGACCAGAGAGAGCTCTGCCATCTGGTATGCCTTGATCAGAGAGATAAGGTAGAGAGTTTGAATCAGGCTTGAGATGATACTGAGTGTCCAGAGTTTGCCTGGAGCCTGTAAGAGAAGGCTCGGGAAAAGCCCGGAGAAATAAAAGAATGGAAGATAGAGGAATGTTCCCCAAAGGAAGACCCAGAAAAAAAATTCCACTGGGAAGTTCCCCCTCTTGGTGAAGAAGTTCCATGAGGAGTGGATGAGCGCTGAAATCAGGACGAGAATGATGCTGAGGGGAGTCAAGGCTTTTTCAATCCTTCCGGGCACCGGAGAAAGTAATGGGTGAAGGCGGTGATCACAATGGCATGGTCGATCTTTCCAATCCGAATCAATTCCGGAATTTCGGAAAGAGGGACGAGAACGACCTCGATATCTTCTGTCTGATCGGGTTTGAGATCAGCGGCCTTTCTGATATTTTGAGCGACAAAGGTATGACAGCGATTATTAAAGATGGCGGGGTTCGGGTTGACCTCTCCAATCTTTATCCATTCACCTGCCGTATAGCCTGTCTCCTCCAATAATTCCCGGGCGGCCGCCTCTTCGGGTGTATCTCCTGCATCCACGAGTCCTCCTGGTATCTCCAGGGTTACCTCTCTTGAACCATGCCTGTACTGTCTCACCATGACCACCTGATCATCGTCAGCGAGAGGAATGATATTGACCCAGTCGTTTGATTCGATGATGTAGAAGTCGTGTTCGAGATTGGTCCGCGGTGAGAGAACGATATCTGTCCGTATGGAGAAGACACGATAGGATTGTGTGGATCGGGTTCGAATCTTCGGCCACGGCTTGATCATTGCGGGTCTCCTTCTCTAAGACTAATGCAATTCGGAAGGACTCCATTCTATTTGGAGTGAGGCAATTTGTCAAATCCACACATTTTCGCTTGACAGCCCCCTTTTAAGTTGGTAATAGGACAGATGTCATACCAATTGTTATGAACCCCTTTCGACCGGTCAAAAGCGGAAAGATCTCCGGGCGCATCGTCCAGCAGATAAAAGGTGCAATCCTTCGGGGAGCCATGAAGCCAGGGGATAGGCTTCCCCCGGAGCGGGAACTGGTGGAGCGGTTTCAAGCCTCCCGCATCTCCATCCGGGAGGCCCTTAAAAGTCTGGAGACGGCTGGGTTATTAACCATCAAACCCGGTTCCGGTGTGTTTGTGGCCGAGATCAATTCGAGGCCGATGAGCGAATCCCTCGCCTCCATCCTTCGCATTCGGAGGACCTCCATGAACGAGCTGACGGAAGCACGAATGATCCTTGAACCGAGCATTTCAAGGTTAGCCTGCGAACGAATGAGCCCCGGGGACCTTCAAAAACTCAAGGGGAATATTGAAGAGGCTCTTGCCATTATCAAATCGAATGTTTCAGCGAGGGTGAAGAACATAGAATTTCATTCCCTCCTTGCTGAATCGACCCGGAATGCAGTCCTCGCCCTAACGATGAAGACCGTGCTCGACGTTCTGAAAGATATGTCTTCTGGGATCGTGGATAATTCACCGAAAAATATCGAAATCGCCTCCCATACGGTGAGGCACCACAGAAAGATTCTGAAGGCACTGAAAGAGAAGGATGCTCAAAAGGTTTATGAATTGATGCGAAAACACATTCACCAGATTCAGGGAAGTTTGAAGAAAGCCGAAACCGATCATCAATAACCATGGAGGGGGTAGTGGGTCCCCCAGACCCATGGGAAAGCTCTCAAGAGAAGGAGGTAGAAAGATGAAATGGACAAAGCCTATTCCTTTATTAGTAGTAGGAATCTTCGCTTTGATCGCAACCATTCCACCAACGACACTTCGGGCAGCATCCGAACTTATCCCGCTCTATACGCCTCCCGTGGGTGGCACTGCCTATGTTCTCGGAGCAGGGATCGTAAGTTTAACCAACAAGCATCTGCCTACTGCTCATCTCGTTCACGAGGCCACCACGGGAACCATGGATATGGTGAGGCGCATGATGGCACGGGACGATGCGAAAAAGCCATCCTTTGCCATCTTCGGAACTCCGGATGCCGCGGATGCTTATAAAGGCCTGGGGGTGTTTGCTGGAAAACCATTTACAAATCTTAGGGGGATCGTTTTTGTTAACGCTTCTGATATGTATTTAGTAGTTCCCAGCAAATCCCCGATCAAATCCTTTGCTGATGTAAAGGGCAAGCGTATTGGCATTGGAGGTCCGGGGAGTACGGTTGCCAATAGCGCTCTTCGGTTCCTCGAAGCTTCCGGTGTGGCGAAGGATGATTTCAAACCCTACTACTACACCTACAGGGAGAGTGTCGAAGGGATACAAGATGGAAGTCTCGACGGTGGTTTCGTTGGAGGAGGGTATCCCATTGCCATTTATACCGAACTTGCTCTGAGACACGATGTCCGGATTGTCCCGATAGACGAAACAGTCCTGAAGAAGGTGGTGGCTGAGCATCCATCCTATTATGGGACTGTGGTCAAAGCCAAATCCTATAAGGGCTTGGAGCAGGACACCCTCATCTATGGGTTTGCCACTGCCCTCTTTACCCTTTCAAACGTAAGCACCGATTATGTCTACGCACTTCTCAAGAACCTCTTCGATCGTAAGGCAGATTACTATGCCATCCACCGATCGGCAAGGGATATGACGGCTGAAGATGCAATGAAGGGGATTTCAGTGCCCTTCCATCCCGGAGCAGAGAAATACCATAAAGAGATCGGTGCGATGAAGAAGTGAACCCCGTTAGAAATTCCAGCGGGGCATTAAACCCCGCCCTCCGGGGTGGAACCCCCTACGGGGCGGAACCCGGAATTATTCTGAAATGTAACCCCGCTGCAGCCGCCGGCCCAGAGGGCCTCTGGCCCGGAGGGAGCAGCGGAACATTATTTCTAACGGGGTGAAGGGGAAACGTGCCCGATTATAATGAAACCTGATCAGGAGATTGGTTCCACTCCCAAGGAAGAGGCAAAGAAATGGGGAGTCCGTCGCATTCTCACCTTTGCGATTGCCCTCGCAATGGCGCTCTTCCATATGTATACCGCTGGTGTCCGTCAGCTACCAGGGGTTCAACAGCGGACCATCCATCTCTCCTTTGCTCTTGGCCTTATCTTTCTACTCTTCCCCTTTAGGTCAAGGAGCGAGGAAACGGGGGAGGGCAAGGCCACTGACGAGCGCCGACCAATCACAGCCATTGACATTGTTTTCCTTCTGCTTTCTTTATTCATCGGCCTTTACGTCTTTTTCGACTATGAGAACATCAGTTTTCGCACCGGGATTCCAAATACCCTCGATTCCTTCTGCAGCCTTTTAGCCATCCTCTTGGTGCTTGAAGCAACGCGGCGAGTCATCGGATGGGCCATTGTGATCATCTGCTTCATCGGATTTCTCTATCTGGCTTTTGGGGATCACCTTCCTTTCTATCTGGCCCATACGGGCTTCACCTTCGAGCAGGTCATCAATTTTTTATTTTTCAGCACCGACGGAATCCTCGGGCCTGCACTGGCAGTCTCAGCCACGGTCATCGTCGTTTTCATCATTTTCGGTGCGTTTCTGCAGGTCTCCGGAACAGGACCTCTCTTCATGGACACCGGAATGGCGCTCTTCGGGAGGTACAGGGGCGGACCGGCAAAGGCGGCTGTCCTGGGAAGCTGCCTCTTCGGAATGATCACAGGGAGTCAGGTGGCCAACGTGGCAGCCGTGGGTGTCTTTACGATCCCCCTCATGAAGAGGGCGGGATACAAGCCGGAGATGGCCGGGGCCATCGAGGCTGTTGGATCAACAGGTTCCATGATCATGCCTCCGGTCATGGGAGCAGCCGCCTTTATTATCCCCGAAATGATCGGCGGGACCTACCTGGATGTGGTGAGGGCGGCCATCATCCCTGGAATCCTCTTCTATGTAGCGCTTTACATGGTTATTGAGTTGCAGGCCGTCAAGCTGGGACTCCGCGGATTCCCGAAGTCGGAGCTTCCCACACTGAGAACCCTTTTCAGAGAAAAAGGGCATATGCTCATCCCTATCCTGGTTCTCATTTACTTCCTCGTGATCAGAGCAAGCACGCCACCGAGAGCTGCCTTCTGGGGTGTGATTGCCTGTGTCCTGGCGAGCATGCTACGCCGGGGGACGAGGATGGGCTTTCGAGAAATCGTCTCCGCTCTCGAAAAGGGCGCAAAAGGAACCCTCATTGTGGCGGCCTGCTGCGCCTCCGCCGGCATCATCACAGGGGCGATCAGCATGGCAGGCATGGGGGAGCGTTTTTCGGATATCCTCATCACCCTTGCCGGCGGGAGCGCCATTCTCCTCCTTGTTCTGACGATGATTGCATCCATTATCCTTGGACTTCCCCTTCCGCCAGTGACGTGCTATCTGATTCTGGCCGTACTGGCAGCGCCTGCGCTCATCAAAGCCGGAATCCATCCAATGGCAGCGCACCTCTTCGTCTTCTTCTTCGGAACCCTGGGCAATATTAGCCCCCCTGTCGCTCCGACCTCCTTTGCAGCGGCCGGCATAGCAGGTTCGGATCCTGTGAGGACAACAAACCTCGCCTTCCTGGTTTCCTTGCCGGTATGGTTAGTCCCCTATCTCTTTGTCTACAGCACAGAGATCCTCCTTATGGGTCAATTGGAAATGATTCTTCTCAGGGTATTGACATCCTTTATTGCTATTACCTGTATGGCGGTTGCATTGCAGGGATATCTGTTGAAGACCATGGGATGGATTCTACGTTTAGGGTTTTTGGCCGCTGGGCTTTTTTTGATTTACCCCTATTGGGTCACAGATATTATTGGTTACTTATTGATCGGAATACTTATCCTCATCCACGTGATTTGCTCACGTGCCCCAAGAGGTGTTCCATATGAGTGAGACATCGGTAAGTTGAGATGATGGAGGTTCAATCATGAAAGTCATTGATATTCATAACCATCTTTATCCTAAGGAATGGATGGATTATCTCGAAGGGAGGGAGGGTAGGACAACGTTGAAGCGAACAGGGCCAGGGGAGATGCTCTTTTATTACAAAGGGACACGGTTGTCTACGGTGAACAAGGCCGGACACTATGATCCTGAGGCCCGGATGAAGGACCTGGATGAATATGGAATCGATATCCAGATCATGAGCCTTACGACGCCCAGCGTGGAACTCGTATCGAAAAGAGAAGGTGTGATCTGGGCAAAGAAGGTGAATGACTATTTTGCTGCTGTGTGTGAAAGGTATAGAGGCCGCCTCTATTCCTATGCGACCCTTCCGCTTCAGGATGTGAAAGAATCTGTAAAAGAGCTCGAGCGAGCCTATAGGGATCTCGGCGCAAAGGGGGTGACTTTCTTCTCAAATATCAAAGGCACACCGATCTACTCGCCGAAATTCTTTCCGATCTATGAAGCGGTTGAGGCTTACGGGATACCCATCTTCTTACACCCTGCTCCTCCCCTCACGACCGAGGTGATGAAGAAGGTCCATATGCCGCTCTCCCTTTTCGGCTTTATCCTTGATACGACCATGGCCATAACCGGGCTCATCTTTCAGGGTGTGCTTGAAAGATTTCCTCAATTGAAGATCATCCATGCCCATCTCGGTGGCGTTTTCCCCTATCTGGTTGGAAGGGTTGAAGACTGCTTCAGGACCTATTCAAAGGAATATGGTTTCTCTCTGGAAAGGACGCCCCTGGAGTATTACAAGAGGAACGTCTATATCGATGCGATCTCTTTTTATCTTCCAGCCATGAAATGTGCTCTGGAGTTTGTGGGGCCTGACCATATGCTCGTCGGTACGGATTATGCTCATCCCATCGGAGGACCGGAAAAGGTCATTGGTTTCATTAAGAGCTTGGGTCTTTCGGAAGAGGATACTGAAAAGATTCTCTGGAAGAACGCCACCCAACTCTTCAAACTTGATCAATGGTAAAGGAGTGTGTGATCTGAAATGGCAAAGAATCTTGAAAAATTGGGGGTAACCTTTGAAACGGATGTCCTGATTGTAGGAGGTGGTTTAGCCGGGAACAATGCAGCGATAGCGGCTCTGGAGAAGGGTGCCCGGGCGCTCATTGCCGACAAAAGTTCGCTCTATCGATGTGGCGCCATCGCCGGTGGCGTAGATCATTTCATGGCTTATCTAGGCACGGATACATGGGATACCCAAGAAGCCTATCTGGAGTGGGTGGGCAGGATAGCCAGGGGCGTGGTCAATCTCAGCGTCCAGAATGCCGTGTTCTGCAAGGAATTGGATGCAGCCATTGAAAGGATGGACAGGATCGGATGTACACTCAAACAACCTGACGGGAACTTTTTCCGAACCCAGTCCTTGGGTCAGCCTGGCCCTTATTTCATCAATTTCAATGGAAAGCAACTGAAACCCCTTCTTGCCAAAGAAGCGCTGCGCCTTGGCGCGGAAGTGCTGGAAAAATGTTCCATCTCAGGGCTCCTCACCGATGGAGAAAATGTGACCGGTGCAGTAGGGTTCAATATCCGGAACGGAAATTTTTACATCATTAAAGCAAAAGCCATTGTCCTTGCCACAGGGAACACTAACCGATTGTTCGAGAACCCTTCCGGGCTCCCATTTAACACCTGGCAATGTCCGGCCAATACCGGAGCAGCTCAAACCATGGCTTATGAAGTGGGAGCGAAACTTGCCAATATGGAATTCGTACGGATCACTGTTGTTCCAAGAGGTTTCAGCGCAGCCGGTTTGAACGCCTTGACAGGAATGGGTGGAAAATTTGTGAACGCCTCCGGGGAAGAATTCATGTCAAGATACCATCCTTCAGGGAATAGATCTCCCCGTTATAAACTGGTAGAAGGAGTGATGAAGGAGCTCTACGAAGGGAGGGGGCCGGTCTACATTGACTGCCGCCATCTTTCTCAAAGTGATCTTGATCATTTAAAAAGGACTTTGGGCTATGATAAAGATACGCTTCCAGATTTTATCGAGCAGAAGGGAGTTGATCTTGGAAAGGACCTTCTCGAAATCATGCCCTCTGAAGGGATGCAGGCAGGACCATCGGAAGTTTGTGGAAGCGGGATTTTAATAGATGAAAAAACAGCTTCGACTGCTCCTGGGCTCTTCGCAGCAGGAGACTGTGCCGATCAGATGAGGTGTGTCCACATCTGCACCACAGGTGGATATCTTGCAGGAAAGATGGCGGCAGAATTTGCCATGGGGTCTGGAAAAGAGCCGAAATTGCGTCTGCCTCAGATTAGAGAATTGAGGAAGAAGGCTTTTGCTCCCATGAGGACTTCGGGAACGATTTCCTACCGTAAAGTTGAGGATACATTGAGAAAGATGCTCTGGCAGAATGCAGGACCTGCACGGAATGAAAGGAGCCTCCAGGTGGCTCTTGAGAAATTAGAGGAGTTGAGTCAATGTTTCAAAGAGATAAGGGCCAAGAACTATCATGAATTGATGCGCGTGCACGAAACCCATCAAATCTTAGAGGTTGCCAAGATGATGTGCACCGCTGCTCTGGCGAGGAAGGAGACCCGATTTGGCGTCTATCATCACAGGACAGATTATCCGGAGGTAGATGAAGAATATGAGGGCCAAATCGTGTTATGGAAAACGGAGCAGGGGATGAAGACTTCCTTCAAAAAGTTAGATTACGATAAGATCCCTCTTTCCTAAGAGATTGTGTCGTTAGTCCGTTCATGGTTCGACAGAGCCTGTCCTGAGCGAACCGTTCACCCTTCGAGAACCTCAGGGCGAACGGTGAGTCGAAGGGCTCACCACGAACGGACCACGGCACGTTAAAAATCAATTATTTAGCCGTTCGTCTTGAGCGTGTCGAAGGGCGAATGGTGAATTACGACACAGTCTCTTAGGGGGGAGAGATTTTTGAATAGGAGAGGCGAACGATGCCACCTGTTATAGATCTCCAAAAGTGTATAGGTTGCGGTAATTGCGATCGTCACTGTCCATTAGATGTCATTCATTTTGATGGGGTTCGAAATATTCCTTACGTTAAGTATCCCGATGAATGCTGGCATTGCGGGTCTTGTCGTCTCGACTGCCCAGTGGAGGCCATAACGATCCGTTTTGGTCCTGAAATGCTCTATCTCTAAATAAAGGGAAAGGAGGTTTTTAAATGAAGATCCATTATTTTCTTCTAACGATGGTGATTGTTCTAATGGGGGCTTTCTCAGCCCAGGCCGTCACCCAACTCCACATGGGGACCGCTTCTGTGGGTGGAACATTCCATAGCGCTGGACTGGCCGTGGCTCAGTGTTTAAACAAATTCTTACCGGAAGTGAATGTGACCGCAGAAATCACGGCCGGGACGATCGAAAATTTGCGGCTACTGGATGATCGCAAGATCCAATTGGCTGTCGTCACTCCTCAGGTGGCCTTTCAGGCTCTGAAAGGAGACCCCCCCTGGAAGAAAAAAATCGAGTTCAGCATTCTGATGCGGCTGATTCCCAATTCCAATAGTTACGTCGTCCTGAGTGGTTCCGGAATTAAGAGTCTTTCCGATTTGAAAGGGAAACGGGTCAATGTCGGTCCTGCAGGTGGAGGACTGGAGCCGAATGCCAAGGCCATCCTCGAGGCTTATGGATTAACCTATAAAGACTTCACGCCCCTCTTCCTTGGTATTGGTGCGGGAGCGGATGCCTTGAAGGATAGAAAGGTAGACGCGGCCATCACGACCATCCCCATTATCCATGAGCTCCAAGCCACCGCGAAGATTGACATCCTCTTTATGGAGGAGAAGGTTCTTGATGCGATGATTGCAAAACATCCCTACTACGGGAAACAGC
Organism: Deltaproteobacteria bacterium RBG_16_49_23; assembly: GCA_001798855.1. Taxonomy (GTDB): domain Bacteria; phylum Desulfobacterota; class BSN033; order BSN033; family UBA1163; genus RBG-16-49-23. Next base: position 20,097 of record MGQQ01000118.1, read on the forward strand.
GGATCCCAGCCCACACCTTTAAAGAGGTCTCTCAAGACATGATCGTCCCGGATTTCGGGATGCAGCTGGCTGTCAGAAACGATACCGATCCTGAACTCGTCTACAGGTTGACCAAGACACTTATGGAGAATGTGAAATCCCTGGGAGAAGCTTACGGACCGATGAAAATGATCACCCCTGATTGGGCCGCCACAAAACTTGCCAATCCTTATCATCCCGGCGCAATCAAATACTTCAAAGAGAAGAAAGTTTGGAACGATTGAGATGACGAAGAGAATGCCGTTTTTTTAAGGGAGGATAGGGAAATTGGAAAAGACGCCGGATCGGGAGGGAATGGCCGCTCCTCTCCTTCGATCCTCTTTGCGAAAAAGAGCATCCACTGTGGTCGCTGTCTCTCTCACCCTCTATACGGTGGTGAATGCTTCCACTTTTTTATTGGAGCCTTTAAGACAACTGGCCATCTTTCTCAGCCTTTCCCTCTCCCTCTCCTTTCTTCTTTACCCCTTTATCCCGAACTCTTCCTCCGGTTGGATTTTAATTCTCGATCTTCTCTTCGCTGCTTTGAGCGGCCTCATCGGTATTTATATTACGGCCGATTATTGGGAACTGATCTTTCGTGTGGGGGCGCCCACGGGAGGAGATCTCTGGATCAGCCTCATTGCCGTCCTTCTCGTTCTGGAGGCCACTCGGAGAACCGTGGGGAAACCTTTGGTCGTCATCAATATCGCCTTTTTACTCTATGCCTTTTTCGGACACCTCCTCCCTCCCCCTCTTTCCCATGGTGGATATGATCTGGAGCGGATAGCCACAACCCTGGCTCTGACCCAGAACGGGATATTCGGGGTTGCCCTTACGGTCATGTTCGATTACATCTATCTCTTTGTCGTTTTTGGGATCATCTATGCCGCTTCCGGAGGAACGGAGTTCATCCTTGATCTGGCTCGATCTCTCTTCGGCCGCTTGACCGGCGGACCGGCAAAAATTTCCGTCCTCTCCAGCGCCCTCTTCGGTACCATCTCGGGAAGCGCTGTGGCCAATGTAACGGTGGATGGAATCTTCACTATTCCGATGATGAAGAGAGCAGGATTTGAACCCCATGTGGCAGGGGCCATCGAAGCCGTCACCTCCACGGGTGGAGCTCTCATGCCGCCCGTCATGGGCGCCGCTGCTTTCATCATGGCAGAATATCTGGGAATTCCCTATATCTCCATCTGCAAAGCCGCCATCTTTCCAGCCCTTCTCTATTATTTTGCCCTATTTGCCATCATCCATTTTTACGCAAAAAAGAATGATCTCCGTGGTCTCCCAAAAGAGGAATTACCTTCTTTCTTAAGCGTCATGAGAGAGAAATGGACTTTTTCCATCCCCATCCTTTCCCTGATTCTCCTGATGGCAAAGGGATTTACACCAACCAAGGCCGTGCTCTATACCATTCTGATCATCCTGATTCTCAGCGCTTTTTCCAGAACCACAAGAATCGGGATCAGAAAGGGAATGCTTCTTTCCGAAGTATCGGCAAAGAGCGCCCTTCTCGTCTGCACTGCCTGCGCCAGTGCAGGCATTATTATCGGGATCGTTCTCCTGACCGGTTTGGGATCGAAACTGGCTGATTTCGTTCTCTACGCTTCCGGAGATCGATTGGGATTGGCTCTTCCTTTCATCATGATCGCTTCCCTTATTTTAGGGATGGGCTTGCCCACGGTGGTTTGCTACGTATTGCTTGCAGCAACAGTCGCCTCTCCCTTAATTAAGATGGGTGTCCTCCCCTTGGCCGCTCATCTCTTTATCTTCTACTTCGGCATGCTCTGTATGGTGACGCCTCCTGTGGGATTTGCCTTCTATGCAAGTTCAGCCATTGCAAATTCCGACCCCATGAAAACAGGATGGACCGCCTTTAAATTCGCCCTGGCAGGTTTTATTCTCCCCTATATGTTCATTTTCTATCCCTCTTTATTACTCATAGGATCGCTTTCGGAGATTCTATTGGCCACCCTCCCGGCCGTCATCGGGACCCTTTTATTAAGCATCGGGATAGTGGGTTTCTTAAAAAAGGAAATCGGATGGCTGGGAAGAGGACTCCTGATCATTGGAGCGGTTCTCTTGATCCATCCTGGAATGGCAACCAGTCTGATCGGAATAGGATTGGGGGGGCTTGTGCTGATCCCTCAATACAGGAAGGGAAAACTCTTTTCTTTTTTTAATCGCAAAATCCAAACCTAAAGGAGCTTCATCATGAAGATCGATATCTTTGCTCACATCTTTCCAAAGAAGTACTTCGATCGGATGATCGAGGTTGCACCGAACGCTAAGGATATGCATAAACGAGTCAGAAGCGTTCCCTGCATTGTGGACCTCGATGAACGGTTCAGAATCATGGATCAATTCGATGAATATGTTCAAGTGATCTGTCTTGGCTCTCCTCCGATTGAAGTCTTTGGTCCACCGCCCATATCCACGGAGATGGCTAAGTTGGCCAATAACGGGATGGCCGAGCTCGTCCAGAAATACCCTGATCGTTTTCCCGGATTCATTGCTTCATTGCCCATGAATGACCCGGAGGGGCTGTTAAAAGAAGGAAGGCGAGCGATCATAGATCTCAAGGCCGTGGGGGTGCAGATCTTTACGAATGTATCGGGAAGACCTCTGGATAAACCCGAAACCATGCCACTCTTTGACCTCATGTCTGAACTGGACCGTCCCATCTGGATGCATCCTGCACGGGGAGCCGATTTTCCGGATTACAAAGGGGAACCCAAAAGCCATTACGAGATCTGGTGGACTTTCGGGTGGCCCTATGAAACGAGCGTAGCCATGGCACATCTGGTCTTTTCAGGTCTCTTTGACCGGCATCCCGATATCAAGATTATCACTCACCACCTGGGTGGCATGATCCCCTATTTTGAAGGCAGGGTCGGCCCGGGCTGGGATCAGTTGGGTACCCGGACCTCTGATGAAGACTATACCCTTTTGCTGAAGAAGCTTAAGAGGCGCCCACTGGACTACTTCCGGCTCTTCTATGCAGACACGGCTGTTTTTGGGGCAAGGGAAGCGACCATTTGCGGGTTGAAATTCTTCGGATCAGATAGAACCCTATTCGGATCGGATATGCCCTTTGATCCTGAAAAAGGGTCGGCTTATATCCGGTGGACAATAGAAATCATCGAGAGTTTAGAGATCAGTCAGGCAGAGCGCCATGCGATTTTTGAGGGCAATGCGAGGCGACTGATGAAACTGTAGTCCCCCATCTATCAGATCCATCATCAGGAGGATGTCATGAGCGGCTATCACAAACGCGACTTCGAACCCTTTCCCATGCATACCCTGAAAAGGGTTGACCGTCCAACCACTAAAATCCTGGACGATCAGGTCAAGAGAGTGGATGAGCGGGAGAGCGGCTTCAATAAGGCAGTCCGCGGCGATTATGGGCCTATTCTTCAAAGGGAAAGACAACGATTCGTGGTTAAACACCCCATCTCCGGCGCCCTCTCCTGGATGACGGCCTATTTGAAAGATGTCGTAGATGGATTGGTGGCATCGCAAAAAGCTCCCCTACCGGAGGATCCCGAACGGTTATCCAGGCACATTAAGGAACTGGCCTACTTTCTCAGAGCAGACGCAGTTGGAATCTGCAAACTGCCTCCCTATGCCGTTTACACAAATAGTTTCCCTGATGGTCAACCGATCGAGCTGAATCACCGATACGCGATAGGCATTCTGATTGACCAGGACTGGAGGACCGCAGAGGCATTCAATGGCCATGACTGGATCAGCAATGCCATGAGTTTCTTAGCCTATTCCACATCCGGTTTTATTGCTTGCATCATGGCAGAATATATCCGGAGGCTCGGGCATCCTGCAAGGGCCCACCACGCAAGAAATTATCAGGTCGTTGTTCCCCCCATCCTCCTCTGGGCAGGTCTCGGAGAAATGTGCAGGATTGGCGATTCCGTGCTTCATCCCTTTTTGGGTCCAAGGTTCAAAGCAGCCGTGGTGACGACAGACCTGCCCCTTTTTCCTGATCAACCCATCGACTTTGGGCTACAGGATTTTTGTTCAAAATGCAAGAAGTGTGCACGGGAATGTCCTTCAGGAGCTCTGAGCGATGGGGGAAAGGTCATGTTCAATGGTTATGAGCGATGGCCTTCGGATGTTGAGAAATGCACGAAGATGCGCGTTGGAAACCCCAAAGGGTCGGGATGCGGAACCTGCATCAAGGTCTGTCCGGCAAATAAGCCTTACACCCTTTTTCACCGAGCCGTCGGTTGGGCAGTGCGTAACTCTTCTATGGCAAGAAGTATTGCTGTCCGGGCAGATGATCTCATAGGATACGGAAAACCAAAACCTAAAAAGAAATGGTGGTTCGACCTGGAAGAGGTGGATGGAGCGCTGCTGATTCCTACCAAAGGAGGTGATCGATGATAACACTGATCTTCTTGAAATTATTTTAATCAATCAAATACATTATACGAGGGAGGGAGGAAGATGAAAAAAAGAATTTTCTTATTGGCGATGGCTTTATTTTTAGTTTTTATCTTTGCTACAGGAAAGTTTTCTTATGCCCAGGCTGTGAAGCCTATCGAATTGAAACTATCCCATTTTATGTCACCTATGCATAACCTACACGTGGATGTGCTCGCCCCCTTCGCTAAGGAAGTTGAGGAGCGAACCAAGGGAAGGGTTAAAGTAACCATCTATCCTGGGGAAGCCTTAGGGAAGGCGAAGGATCACTACGATATGACGATGCACGGGATTACCGATCTCGCTTTATTCATCCATGGATATACCGCCGGCCGATTTCCGCTTACCTCTGTAATAGAACTTCCTATTAACGTCCCTTCAGCGAAAGTTGGCAGTCGAGTCATCTGGGAACTCTATGATAAATATCTGGAGCAGGAATATCCTGGCATCAAACTTCTAACACTTTGGACTCATGGACCCGGTCATCTCCATATGACAAAAAAACCTGTCACTAAGTTAGAAGATATCAAAGGGTTAAGGATAAGGAGCCCTGGTCCCTTACAGACAGCCCTTCTTAGAGAATTAGGGGTCTCCCCGCTCACCATCCCCATTCCTGAAGTCTATGATGCCCTTCAACGGGGAATGGCAGAAGGCGCTGTGGTTCCCTTCTCTGTTATTATAGATTTTAAACTTTATGAATTGACGAGGCACCACACCCTTTCGAATCTTTATGTCATGAGCATGGGTTTTGCGATAAACCCAAAGACCTGGAATGGTCTTTCACCAGACATACAAAAGATCATCGAAGAGCTTTGCGGTTCTCGTATGTCAGAGACTGCTGGCGCCTCCTATGATAAATATGATTCATTAGGGATGGAGGCTGCGAAAAAAGTGAAGGCAGAAATTCTCTCACTTTCATCAGAGGAGAAGAAAAGATGGGCCGATCAGATCAAACCTCTGAATGGTAAATGGATCGCGGATATGGAAGCAAAGGGACTCCCCGGGAAAAAAATCTTTGATGATGCTCGTCTGCTTTTGGAAAAATATTCCAAATGAGAGGGTTAGGGATGGCAGGGAATTAGAATGGATCATACCGATTTGAGTAAAAAAATTGTTACATTTAAGAAAGTCATAGCCCTGGAAGAGGTTGAGGAAGTCCCTGCCATCCCTTCCGTGAGTGGTTGGGTTGCAAGATTCTCAGGGGTTCCTCTAAAAGAACTCCTTTTTAGTCCGGAGGCCTTTGTCAAGGCCCAAATCAATGCCCAGAAAGAAATTGGATACGACGCCCTCTTCGCTTACCTTGATGCTCTTTATATCCCAGAGGCATTCGGATGTCCCCTTGTTTTCCGTTCTTCAGGGGCGGATGTTTCTTCAATGGAAATCAAGAATGAAGCGGATGTAAGGGCACTCCCTAAGGTGGACATCCGAAAAGATGGAAGACTTCCCATCATATTAAATGTTGCAGAACAACTCGTCCGATTCCCTGAAAGAGAAGTGCCCGTATTGGGCCTTGTGGAGGGTCCTTTTACCACCTCTTCTCGAATCCTCGGTGCAGAGAAGATGATGAGGGGCCTGATCAAGGATAGTCCAATGGTTGAGGGGATGATAGATAAGGTCGGCTACCTCCTTTCCGATTTCGGCCATGCCCTTACAGAGATTGGAATGGATGGATTGATCATCGCAGACCCTGTGAGTTCTTCAACCATGATCTCTCCGAAGATCTACCGCCAATTTGTCCTTCCCCATCTTCAACGTTTGATTAAAGGCCTGGAGATTCCTGTCATCCTCCATGTCTGCGGAAATACGGAGCCCATTCTCAACCTGATAGCAGAGACCGGAGCGAGAATCTTAAGCCTTGATCAGTGTATGGACCTCACCCTGGCAAAGGAAACCGTGGCTGGTCGCTGTGGGATCGGAGGAAATGTCGACCCCATGGTCCTCCTTTTTGGGACACCTGAAGATGTGAAACGAGAGACCTTGAGATCTCTTAAACAGGGAGGTAAAAATGGATTTATTCTCATGGCTGGATGTGCTGTCCCCCCTGGAACACCGATGAAGAATTTGAAGACGATGATCGAGGTGGCGAGATGCCCATCCTGAAGACCTTTTGTTCAATCTGTAACCCCCATAGTCATTGTGGCATCAATGCCCGTGTGGAAAATGGCCGACTGATAGAAGTGGAGGGGATGTTAGAACACCCTGCTAATGAAGGAACTTTGTGCGTTAAAGGGGCAGCGAGCCTCCAGTATGTTTATGCAAAAAATCGGTTGAAATATCCCATGATTCAGAGGGGAGAAAGGGGAAGCAAGAATTGGGAGCGGATCTCTTGGGAAGAGGCCCTCTCTGTGATCGCCTCCAGACTGATTGAGATTCGAGATCAATATGGTCCGGAGTCAGTCATTTTTTTTGCAGGTTATCCAAAATGGTTTCGACCCTTTCTTCAGCGTCTTGCCCACGGCTTTGGTTCACCCAATTATGCTACGGAATCGAGTGTCTGTTCCTCCTCGCCGACCGTTGCGGGAAAACTCACCTATGGATATTTTGGCCGGCCTGATCTCCCCAAGACGCGGTGTCTTCTTAACTGGTCTTCAAATCCCTTCTATACGAATTCCACTTTGACCCGATCCCTTCTTGATCTAAGGGAGAAGGGGGTTAAGTTCATTTCGGTGGATCCCAGGCTTTCATCTTTTGCAGAGAAAGCCGACCTTCATCTACAGTTGCGGCCTGGAACGGATGGGGCATTAGCGCTGGGGATGATTCGCGTCTTGATCGAAGAGAAACTCTATGACCGAGACTTTGTAGAGAAGTGGACTCTGGGGTTTGATGAATTGGTGGACTATATTGAGGAACATCCCTTGGAGTGGGCAGAGAAGATGACAGGAGTTCAAAAGGAGAAAATTCGAGAGGCGGCGAGGCTCTATGGCATGACAAAGCCCGCAGCCTTGATGACCAGCGCTTCTTCCACTACCCACCACCTCAACGGTTTTCAAAACCACAGGGCCATTCTTCTCTTGCCAGGGTTAACCGGCAACTTCGATATTCCTGGCGGTAACTGGGTGGAACCGATCACCTATCTCTACACGACCAGTGGAGCGCCTACCAATGAAGAGAAGATACGTCTTGTTAAGACACTGAAAGAGCTTCCTCCCAGGATTGGTGAGGATCGTTTCCCGATCTGGTGTCGTTACTACACTCCTGAGGCTCATTCCATGGCCATTCCTTTTCAAATCAAATCTGGAAAACCTTATCCACTGAAGGCCTTCATCGGTTTTGGCCTCAATTACCGTATGTGGCCAGGATCAGATTTTTTTAAAGAATCCCTTTTGAGCCTCGACTTTCTGGTGAACACCGATCTTTTCTTTACCGACACCTGTCAATGGATGGACTTAGTTCTGCCTGCAGCGACATCTTTTGAACGAACAGAACTGAAGCATTGGAATTCCAAATATCTGATGTTGACGTCACCTGTGATCAATCCTGTTGAAAAATCTCGTTCGGATCTTGAAATCATCTTCGACATGGCTAGACATTTAGGCCTGGAAAACCTCTTCTGGAATGGAAACGTTGATGCTGCCATCGATGAACTGATGGCACCCTCTAATTATACTGCCGAGGAACTTCGAAAGTGTCCAGAGGGAACTTATGTCCGTAATCCTTTGAAGTCAGGATATAAAAAGTATGAAAAGTCAGGTTTTCCTACCCCTTCTGGCAAGATGGAGATCACTTCAACCATTTTGAGGGAAGCAGGATTTGATGCCCTCCCCATCTATAGGGAACCACGGCATTCTTCTCTCTCCAAAGATCCTTCCAATTATCCTCTGATACTCAATACAGGCTCTCGACTTCCAATGTTTATACATTCGGAAATGCACAATGTCCCTTGGTGTGAGGAATTAAGAAAGGATCCCCTTTTGGACATGAATCCTTCTGATGCCTCTGAGCGTGACATCGGGCCTGATGACTGGGTTTGGCTGGAAACTCCCAGAGGAAAGATTCGTGTCAAAGCTAACCTTACCGAGACAGTCCTTCCAGGAGTTGTCCATATGGCCCATGGGCTTCAGGAACCAGATGTAAATCTTCTGATCGAACCGGATTATCTCGATCCCATCTCTGGATTTCCAGGGTTTAAATCATTAAGGTGCCAAGTGACAAAGGTAGATTAAATAAATGGAAAAGTCGATGCAAAAGGGATTTTATCTTGATCTCACTCGTTGCACTTCTTGTTATGCCTGTGTGGTTGCCTGCAAGGCCCATCATGCCATTCAAGAGGAGACGGTCTATTGGCGGAGAGTGTTGACATTGGAGGGGGGGGCCTATCCCAATGTCCGTGTGGCAAATCTTTCACTCTCATGCTTACATTGCGCCATTCCTGCCTGTAGAGTGGTCTGTCCCACCAAAGCGATTTATAAACGAAGGGAAGATGGTTTGGTTTTAGTGGATCCGAATTTTTGTATCGGGTGCAAAATGTGTTTAATGGTTTGTCCGTTTGGTGTCCCACAGTTTGGCAGGAATGGAAAGATGCAGAAATGCAATTTCTGCTTGGACCGATTGGAGAATGGACTGAATCCAGCCTGCATAAGTATCTGCCCTGCCAGAGCGCTCCATGCAGGGTCAATAGATGAACTCTCATTGCTTGCTGCTCGAAAATCGGCCCGCCAACTCATCCGAAGCACAGATCCATCTTTTTTCATTTAACTCCCTTCAGACACAAAAAGGGATATCCTGGGAAGCTTAAATTCAAAACAGAAAAGGATCGATCAATGGAGAGAATTTTTTCTATCATCAAAAGTTTAAGTCGGTTGATGTATTGGATTGCCGGTATCGCCCTTACCTCCATTGTGTTTCTGACGGTCGCGGATGTAATCCTGAGAAGGTTTAGGATGCCGATCGACTGGACTTACGAGGTTGTCGTCCTCCTCGGCGCAATCGCTATCGGGTTCTCCATTCCTCAAACCACATTAGGCAAAGGACACGTCCTGATGGAATTTCTCACCGAGAAACTTCCCCCAGGATGGCAAAGGATGTTCAGCGCCCTCACTCGATTTCTTGGAATGGCGATATTTGCCGTCTTCGGCTGGAGAATCTTCTCCTATGGGAATAACCTCTTGAGATCTAAAGAAGTCTCTCCGGTTCTTCAGATGCCGACCTATCCTGTCGCCTATGGCATCGGAGTTTGCTGTTTTGTTGTGGGTCTGGTCCTATTCTATGACCTGTTGCAAAAAATAAAGGGGGTGAAGGCTTGAGTATAACCACCATTGGCCTTTTGATCATTTTATTGTTATTTGTATTTTTTCTTATGGGCTTGGAAATCGGTTTTTCAATGGCTCTGGCAGGCTTTATCGGATATGCTGCGATTGTCAATATTGAAGCGGCGCTGAATCTTGTAGCCATGGATATCTTCACCGTCTTCTCATCATACGGTTTCCTTGTCATACCCTTATTTGTACTCATGGGCCAAATCGGAGCAAGCGCTGGAATCTCAAAAAGCCTTTATTATTCCGCTTATAAATTTATCGGCCATGTTCCCGGCGGACTTGCCTTAGGGACAGTAGCAGCTGCTACTGCCTTCAAAGCTATCTGCGGATCATCCCCTGCCACAGCGGCCACCTTTGCCACAATCGCTGTGCCCGAAATGGATAGATATGGTTATGATAAAAGGGTTTCATGTGGAACGGTTGCAACCGTGGGGACTTTGGGAGTTATCATTCCTCCGAGTGTCACTCTGATTATATATGGAATTCTGACACAGACATCTATTGGCAAATTGTTCTTAGCAGGAATCATTCCTGGTCTTATGATCGCCTTTTCTTTTATAGTCACCCTGTATGGTTGGTGTAAAATAAACCCAAAAATGGGGCCAAGGGGTGAAAAATCCACATGGAGAGAGAGGTTTGCATCTCTCCCCCCTGTGTCGGGTGTTATTGTCGTCTTTTTTTTAGTTGTAGGTGGTCTGATGAAGGGATTTTTCATGCCGACAGAGGCTGGAAGCGTAGGGGCCTTTGCGGTACTCGTTCTCGCGGTCGCCAAGAGGGATATCAATTTGAAAGGCTTTATCAAATCGGTTATGGATTCTCTGCGTATCGCCTGCATGATTTTAATGCTCCTTGCAGGAGCAACAATCCTCGGCCATTTTTTTGCAGTCACAAAGATGCCCTACATCCTTGCAGAGTGGCTGGGTGCTCTTCCGGTTCACCGAAATATCATTATCATCATCATTATCTTTGCCATTCTCATGGGGGGTTCCTTCATTGAAGATCTGGCATTCGCCATTCTTGCCATCCCGGTCTTCCTGCCACTCGTCTTGAAGTTGGGTTTTGATCCGGTTTGGTTTGGCGTGATCGTCTGTGCCACCTGCATGATCGGGATTATCCTCCCTCCCATGGCCATCAATGTTTTTGTAGTATCCGGTATCACGAAAGTACCCATCGGTACGATTTATAAAGGGATCTATCCATTTATTGTGGGCATGGCTATATGTCTGTTGATTTTTGTGCTCTTCCCTCAGATTTCGCTTTGGCTTCCGAATATGTTAATGAAATGACCAGAAACCTATGGAATCCAGAGACAACCATCAGCTTCTCATCTACCATACCGATGCCAAACTCTATGAAGCTATTCTTTTGAAAAGATTGCCTCATCTCGAAATCCATTCTGCTGAGCGACCCAAAGAGGCATCCGGTTTTATCGAGGAAGCCGAGATCATCCTCTCATGGAAAATCCCCGATGAATTGCTGAAGCAAGCCAGACACCTCCAGTGGTTTTCCTCAACCGCTGCAGGAAACGAACACCTCGTCAAGAACCCCCATCTCCCCGAATCGGTCGTTTTTACCAAGGCAACGGTTTACGGAGAGATGATGGCTGAATATGTCTTCGCCTACCTCCTCTACTTTTTAAGAGATCTGCCCAAATATTTTAGAGATCAGAAGAAGAAGGTCTGGGAGCCAGCCCGACCGAAGCGACTGAGGGGGAGGGTGTTGGGCATCCTGGGACTTGGCTCGGTTGGCAAAGAGATTGCCAACCGTGGGAAAGAGTTCGGAATGGATGTCATCGGGTTAAAACGAATTCCGGAGCCTGTTGAGAATGTCGATCAAGTTTTTAGCCCCCAAGACCTTGAGAAGATGATTTCCCTGGTCGATATCCTTATCAACACCCTTCCTTTGACACCGGACACTTATCACCTCCTCGGAGAAAGAGAGATCGGCTTGATGAAGGATGGAGCGATCCTTTTCAGCATCGGCCGGGGAAAAACGATTGATGAGAGGGCATTGACCTTGGCGCTTAAAAATGGAAAAATTAAAGCCATCCTCGATGTCTTTGAGGAAGAGCCCCTCTCCCCTGAAAGTGAACTCTGGAATCTGGAGAATGTCATCATCACTCCGCATGTCTCGGGAATCAACCTCCCGGAGGAGATTTGCGAAGAGTTCGTCAAGAATTATGAACGCTGGGTGAGAAAAGAACCCCTGCTTACCCTTGTGGACCGAGAGAAAGGATATTAAAATTAAGAGTCTTCGTGGAAGTGAGTGGGTATAAACCTCATAAGGATATGGCTATCATCTTTATTATCCCCCTTTGGAAAAGGGGGATGGAGGGGGATTTTTAGAATAAATGCTTACTTATGATAAGCAGTTGAAATCATTATCGCAACATCTCATAAAAAATATGACAGATGCTGAAAACAGGTTGTGGTTAAAATTGAGACGAAAGCAATTGAAGGGGGATCCGTTTTACTGCTAAAAGATTATCGGGGAGGATATGGATTTGTCTATGATTTATAAAATCTCCCCTTACCCCTCTTTGCCAAAGAGGGGGAGAAAATAGTCAGAAATGGCCCACTCACTTACGCGAAGAGCCAAAATTATTTATCGATTTGGAATTTGAAAGGGTAGCGTCGGCATTGACTGCCGACGAAAAGGATTTTAATCTGCCTCCATAAATGAGGCGCTATTTTTTTTAACGAAGGAGGATAACATGGGGCATCTTGCAGGAAAAGAAGAGTTGTTAAAACAGTTGCAGAAAAGGCTTCATCAGAATCCGGTCGGGCTTCCGGAACACACCTCGGTTTATGAAATTCTCTCAATCCTGTTCAACGAGCAGGAAGCGGAAATAGGCTCCAAATTTCCTTTTGGAGCGGTGAATATCGATGAGCTCCAGAAGGGGTTCGGAATGGGAAAGGATGAATTGGAGCCTATCCTCAACGGGATGATTAAGAAAGGGTTGGTGATCACTACCAAAAAAGATGGAAAGACCCGGTATCTCCTCTCCCCGGGGATGACCGGATTTTTTGAATTTACTTTTATGCGAACCAATGAATCCCTGCCCATGAAGAAGCTGGCCGAACTCATGCACATTTACAGGAACACTCCGGAATTTATCAAGGAATTTGCTTCACCCGGAACGAGCAGAGGGAAAGCCTATGTTTACAGCGGGGTCCTGCCAAAAATAAGAAGCGAGGTCCTTCGATTTGATGAAGCCGCCGAACATATCAAGATGGCAGGACGGGGAAGTCTGGCCAAATGCTATTGCCGGCATGAGGCATGGCACCTCGGAAAAAATTGTTCCGCACCGATCGATGATATCTGCATGACCCTGGGGAATGCCTCCGATTTCGTGGTGGAGCAGGGATTTGCGAGGAGGGCATCCGTCGAAGAACTATTAGGAATATTGAAGAAAGCAGAGGATCTGGGATTGGTTCACATCGGAGATAATGTGCAGGACCAGACCACCTTCATCTGTAACTGTTGCGGTTGCTGTTGCGGATTTTTAGAGGGAATCACGAAGCACCATCTGAAACATGCAGTCACTACCACCAATTACATTGCCAAACTCGATCCTGAGGCGTGTAATGGATGTGAAATATGTGTGGATCACTGTCAGATCAAGGCCATTAAGATGGAAGGGGATTACCCTGTTGTGGATGGAGAGTCTTGCATCGGATGCGGTGTTTGTGCCAACTTCTGTCCGACCGAGGCAATGAAAATGGTGGAGAGGGAGAAGAAAGTAATTCCGCCAAAAACTTACAAAGAGTTGATGATCCGGTTGATGAAAGAGAAAGGAAGGATGTAGCGGATTGATGAATGGAATATTGGAATAATGGAATAATGGAATAATGGAATAATGGAGGGGTGGACCAGATAAAAGATTCGCAGGGACGGCCCATTGCCGCTGCCCTGCTGGGTAAGCACAAAGGGGCGGGTTGCTTTTTAAAAAGTTACCTGCCCCTTTTTTATAGAGGCACATAACTGTTCCTTTTTTAGGATACTTTTTTAAGGAAATCTATGCTAAATTGATTTAAAAGGGACCCCCAGATTTGAGGAGTGGAGCATGAAATCCTATGGCCGAGTCAATCTTCCTTTCACCGGGATCGCCTCATTCTGCAAATTCCCGGTTCAAACGGACCTCAATCAACTTTCCGCTGATGCAGCTATCTTCGGCGTTCCCTGGGATGAAGGGACCGGATACCGCCCGGGCTCGAGATTTGGACCGAGATCCATTCGAGAATATTCCACCCGGTTTGCCTTCCATGAGAGAGGGGTCAAGAAGCGGGGATACTGGAATATTGAGAATAAGGAACGGGACCTGGAAAATATCCAGGTTGTGGACTGCGGTGACCAGGACGTCCTCTATTTGAAAGTAGATGAAACCTTTTCAGCGATTACCGATTCCATCAAAAAAATTCTCTCCAGAAAAGCCTTCCCTGTGATTCTGGGGGGAGATCACTCCGTCGCTTTTCCCGTTGTCCGGGCCTTTCGGAAATTTGCCCCCCTCCATGTGATCCACCTCGACGCTCATCTTGATTACAATGATTCCATTGAAGGTGTTCTTCTGGCCAATGGAAATCCTATCAAGAGAATATCGGAGTTGAATTTTGTCGGCAGGATTATCCAGATTGGGATGAGAGGGATCCGGACCCGTGAGGATGCCTATCAAGACTCCAGGGCCAGGGGGAATAAGATCTTTACCATGTCTGAATTCCGGAGAGTGGGAGTGGAAGAAGCGCTCAGCTCGATTCCCGGGAAGTCAAATTGCTACGTCACCATTGATATGGATGTGCTCGATCCTTCCATTGCTCCGGGAACTTCGTCACCGGAGTTCGACGGGATGACCTACGGAGAGATCAAAGCTTTGCTTGAGGGGATCGCTTCCCGCGGGAAGGTGCTGGGTTTTGATGTGGTTGAGGTCAATCCCTTCCTCGATCCAATCGGTTTGACACAGACTGCCGCGGCAATGTTGATTCTGGAATTTTTGGGAGCAATTTTTAAATCAACTCCCCTCTCTTCCTCCAAACGAGGGAAAAGAATAAAGTGAGGGGGACTCTTCTTATTCAGGGCTCGTGGGTTGCGGGCGACTTCCCCGCAGGATGATCATTTGATGAAAAAAAGAAAGGAGGGCGGTGATGAAAATACTGTTCGTGTCCGTTGCTTTCATTATTTCCTTGCTCTTTCCATGGGAGGCCTTTGGATTGGACGCGGGAGACAAGGCTCCCCTCTTTGAAGGGGTTTCGACACAGGGGGTTATCAGGCTCTCTGATTATCTCGGGAAGAAGGTGGTTGTCTTGGCCTTCTATTTCAAAGATTTTACCTCCGGCTGAACGAGTGAAATGAAGGCTTTCCAGGAGGACCTCTCCAAGTTTGAAAGCCTCAACGCCCAGGTTCTGGGCATCAGTCCCGATGATGTCGAAACTCACAAAAGGTTCAGCAAGGAGCTGGGGCTTCAGTTTCCATTGATTGCCGATACCGATCAGAAGATACGGAAACTTTACAAACCGGGCAGGGTCACGTTTGTCATCGATCAAAACGGTGTGATCCGCTTTATCCAGGAAGGAATGCCCCGAAATAAAGCCCTTCTTGAGGAAATCAAAAAACTCGAAAAGAAACCTCAATAAGAGGCTGTCACATCGGGTCATTTCGGCCTTTTTTAACCGCCTGATGATATGTTATGAAGTAGAAAGCTTTTTTGGGTTTCGAGAACAAACCCATTAAGCCACCAGGCAATCGATTAATGAATCACTCTACCCCGCAACAGGCTCAACGCACTTATGATACTTTCCACATGGGCCGATCCTGTATGGACCTTTACAGCAACGATGTGGGCGCCGCTTTTATTCATATCAAGAGCTTTGCAGCGTATGTGGGCGGGTCGCCTGCCAACATGAGTGTCGGGTGTCGGAGGTTAGGGCTAAACTCGGCGCTATTGACTGCCTTTGGAGAGGACCCTGTCGGCGATTTTGTTATCCATTTCCTGACCGGAGAGGGTGTGGACATCCGGTTCAGCCCCCGGAAGCCGGGGCGTCACACCAGCCTCGTCGTCATGGGCATTGAGCCCCCGGACCGGTTTCCACTCGTCTTTTACCGGGAGAACTGCGCTGACATCGCGCTGGAGATTGACGATGTGCTGGCCGCTCCAATCCATGACAGCCTTGTGTTTCAGTTTGCCGGCACCAATCTGAGCAGGGAGACGAGCCGAAGCGCCACCTTTTATGCGGCCGAACTTGCCCGGAAGGCCGGCACCTCTGTCGTTCTCGACCTCGATTTCCGGCCGGACCAGTGGCACGATCCCCGTGCCTACGGCGCTGCCATTCGCTCTATCCTCTATAGCGTGGATATGGTGATGGGCACCGAGGACGAGATCAATGCCGCCATGCTGACTGACCCTGATTCCGTCCGGGTGACCCATTCCCAGGTGACCGATGCCCGGGTGCCTGGAAATACCGCCGAGCATGTTCGGGCCATCTTAGATCGAGGGCCCCGGGTCGTGGTGGAAAAACGCGGCAAGCATGGCTGCCGGATTCATGAGCGGGATAACCCTGCGGAGGACGTGCCGGGATTTCCAGTGACGATTCAAAATATCCTGGGCGCCGGCGATGCATTCGGCGCTGGGTTTCTGTACGGGTATGTGAAAGGATGGGACCTCCGGAAGGCCGCGCAACTGGGCAACGCCTGTGGGGCCATTGTGGTAACCCGGCACGGATGCTCCATCTCCATGCCTACCCTGGAAGAGGTGATGGGTTTTGTAAGCGAACGCAGTGGGTTGTAACCGATTCCCAGCCCCTCAGGACAGGGATGGTATTGTCCTCTATGAGATGCTATCATCATCGGCGGAGATGAAGGGGATATGAAAAGGGACATCTTGAAACGATTTGATCTAACAGGAAAGGTTGCTGTCATCACCGGCGGCGGCGGCGAATTATGCGGCGCTATGGCTGAAGCCCTCGGTATGATGGGCGTGAGGGTAGCTGTGCTGGATATCGACCTCGAAAAAGCCGAAGCCCGGTCGCTTACCATCAATCACTCCGGAGGAATAGCTAAACCGTTTCAATGCGACGTCCTGAATATGGACCAGGTCCGGGACTGTTACGAGGAGATCCGCAGCCTCTGGGGCCCGCCCGAGTTTCTGATCAATGGTGCAGGCGGCAACAACCCCCGGGGCAGCACATCCGATGAATTCTTCGACCCGGAGAAATTGCCAGGCCCGGAAACACAATCATTTTTCGATCTGAATCCGGACGGATTCCGCCAGGTCTTTGACCTTAACTTTATGAGCATATTTCTTGTCACACAGGTCTTTTCCCGGGGCATGGTCGAGATGGGCAAGGGGTCCATCGTCAATATCTCCTCCATGAGCGCCTTCACGCCGCTCACCAAAGTGGCGGCCTATTCAGCAGCCAAGGCGGCGGTGAGCAACTTCACACGGTGGCTGGCGGTCCATTTTTCGCGCACCGGCCTCCGTGTCAATGCCCTGGCCCCCGGTTTTTTCATGACCGAGCAGATGAAGTTCTTGAATATCGATCAAAAGACGGGGGAGCTCTTGCCCCGGGCCCATAAGGTGATCGCCCATACGCCCATGGGCCGGTTTGGAGAGCCGGACGATCTGATCGGCGCCCTTATCTGGCTGCTTTCAGATGCTTCCAGCTTCGTCACCGGCGTCGTGGTGCCAATCGACGGGGGCTTTTCTTCCTATGCTATTTAGGGGCCCTCATGAAGGGGGGGATTTGAGAAAAACGAAAAAGGGTCCGGTCAATTGTTCTTGATTAAAACATTTAGCCCGGCAGACGATACGTCTGACGGTAGAATCCAAAACCATTGAAGGAGGGAGCATTTTATGAGAAGAAGAGTATTATGTGTTGTGGTGGCAGGTCTGGTGTGCATGGGAGTGTTTTCTGCGACTGCTTTTGCCGCTGTCAACTGGAAGCAGTCCCAGGGCACGGAGATACGTTTTCTGATGAACAAACACCCCTTTACTACGTACATTGAGCCCAAGGTGTCCGAGTTTGAAAAAATGACCGGCATCAAGGTGACCCTCGAAGCTTTTCCGGAGGATCAGTTCCGGAACAAGCGACTGATCGAGCTCAACGCCGGCGGCAAAATGGATGGTTACATGATCATGCCGGGTCAGGATGAGCTCCATTACTGGAAGGCAGGATGGCTTCAGCCTATGGATGCCTACATCGCCGACCCCGCTCTGACCGAGGCAGACTGGGATATAAAGGATTTCTTCCCCAGCTTCATTAAGGCCTCATCGGTTGAGGGAAAGCAGATCGGCATCGTGATTAACGCTGAAACATCGCTTCTATCCTATCGCAAGGATCTGTTTACGAAGCTCAAGGTCAAGGTCCCTCAGACGATGAAAGAACTGGAGGAGACAGCCAAGTTTTTCCATGGCAAGGAGATTGATGGCAAGAAGATGGTCGGCATCACTTTGCGGGGAAAGAAAGCCGCGGCCACCTCACAGTGGGTCGGCTTTCTATACAGCTTCGGTGGTTCATGGACGAACGCCCAGGGCAATTCGAACTTCGGATCACCCCAGAGCATCGCAGCCTTCAAGTTTTACGGCGACCTCTTGAGAAACTACGGTCCCGAGGGCGGCACCATGCTCCACTGGGCGGAGAGCACCTCCCTCTTTATGGAAGGGAAAGCGGCCATGATCTATGACGCCAACGTGTTCAAGGCATTGTACGAAAATCCCAAAGAATCGAAGGTCGCCGGCAAAGTGGGCTACGCCACGATCCCTGCCGGCCCGGCAGGCAAGGTGCCCCATGTATCTAACTGGAGCCTTTCCATCAACCGGAACAGCACACCCGAGCGGCAAAAGGCCGCCTGGCTATTTATCCAGTGGGCCACCAATAAAAGTAATTGCCTGGGTGCGCTCTTAGCCGGTGTTCCGGCGGGACGCGCCTCGGCGTGGAACTCCAAAGAATTTAAATCGAAGGATGCCCATCAGGACTGGACGGCAAACACGATGAAGTCCTTTGAGATTGGCCAGCCCCAGTGGAATCCGCCCGTCATCAACGTTCCCGAAATCCGGGATATCACCGGCCAGGTGATCGTGGATGCGATCGAAGGCAAGGATGTGGCCGCCTCGGCAAAGAAGGCAGCCGAGCTGATGGATAAGAAGATGGAGCGATAACATTCCAAGGGCCGGGATCTGTTCACGCCCGATTTGTGGACAGACCCGGCCCGGTGTTATCGGGATTGAAATCACCGTCATGAAAACCACCTCCCGGACGCTCAGCCGTTTTATTGATCGTCACCAGGCCCTTGTCTTTCCGGCGCCGGCGGTATTCGCGCTGTCTCTCATCGTCATTATCCCCATTGCGTATAATCTTTATCTCGCCTTTACCAAGTGGACCATCGGGCTGGGGCAACCGCGCTTTATCGGCCTCGGCAACTTTATCGAACTTCTTTCAGACGAACGTGTTTGGAACGGCGTGAAGGTCATGGTCTACTTCAGCGGCCTCAGCCTTTCCCTCGAGATGGCGCTCGGACTTTCCATTGCGCTCTATTTCCACCGCAACTTCAGGGGCAATGAGATCGTTCAGGCCATTTACATCTTACCGTTTGCAGCCACACCGGTGGCTGTTGCGTTAATCTGGAGGATCATGCTGAACCCCGAGATCGGAGTCATGAACTACCTGCTGCAAAGCGTCGGCCTGCCCGGCAGCCTGTGGGTCAGCAACGCTCAAACGGTTATTCCGGCGCTCGTGATGGTCGATGTGTGGAAGTGGACGCCCATGATCACACTCATCGTGCTGGCCGGGCTTAAATCCCTGCCCCGTGTTCCTTATGAAGCCGCCCAAATCGACGGGGCTAACGCCTTGCAGGTTTTCTGGTATATCACGCTTCCAATGATCCGCCCGGTGCTGATTGCGGCATTGATGCTGAGGTCTCTGGACAACCTCAAGGAGTTCGACATGATTTACACCATCACTCAGGGCGGACCGGGTATTTCATCCGAGACGCTTTACCTTTATTCTTACAATGTGGGGTTCAGCTTCTTCAAAGCCGGGTACGGCTCCGCCCTCATGGTGGTGGTATTCTTGATCGTGCTGGTGTTTAACGTAGTCATGAACCGGATGCGTCTCAGCGCCCGCGACCTCTAACCGGGCCTGGCGTTATGATCCGGCGTGCTGATGCCTGAGAGATCATGACTGGAACACTGACAATGAAGACCATGAAATCGGTTCTTTTTTATGCAGGCGCCGTCGCCCTGTGCGTGCCGCCGGTCTTCGTGTTTGTCTGGATGATCCTGACGGGCCTTAAAACCGGCGTTCAAAACATCGCTTACCCCCCGGAGTTCATTTTCACGCCCACCCTGGAAAACTTCCGGGCAGTCTTTCAACAGCACAATTTTTTCAGATACCTGGTGAACAGCTTCGTTGTTGCCGGTTTTGCCACGGGAATCTCGCTGGTCGTTGGGCTGCCGGCGGCCTATTCCATCGCTAAGTATCGACAGGGAAAGATCGGCCTCATCATCCTCGTTGCCCGGATGACGCCATTTGTAAGCTACCTGCTGCCCTGGTACATCATCTTCCGGCGACTGAATCTCATTGACACCTACGCCGCCCTGATCATCACCCATCTGATCATCACCCTTCCCATGGTGATCTGGCTGATGGTCTCCTTTTTCGAGGGCATGCCGTCCGAACTGGAAGATGCGGCCATGATCGACGGATGTTCCGGCCTGCAAAGCTTTCTCATTATTGTGCTCCCCTTGATGCGAAACGGCATCGCCACCTCGGCCATTATCTCCTTCATCTTTTCCTGGAACCAGTTCCTTTTTTCGCTGATCCTTTCGGGCCCAAAGACGAAAACGGTTCCGGTGGCCGTATATAATTTCATCTCCTATGGAAAGATCGACTGGGCCGGCATTGGCGCCGCAGCTACCCTGATCGTACTCCCTGTTTCCATTTTTGCATTCTTTGTACGAAAAACGATCGTTCAGGGACTGACGATGGGCGCTTTGAAAGAATAATTGCCCCTAAGACTTTCCAGACACTTTTCCCAAAGGGAGAAAATTATTTCTCTCCTGAGCTTGCCGAAAGGGTAGGGGAATTTTCAAAAGAATCTAAAACCTAAATTGAGCGATTCTTATTGAAATAAACTATAGTAGCTCCGGTAATACCGGAGCGTTTTAAGAACACCCATGGGGTGTTCTGTAGGGCAAGGCTTAAGCCTTGCCTGCCTGCCGTAGGCAGGCGCATTATAAGCAACCCTAAAGGGTTGCCCTACGATTAAATTTATTTAAATCGCTCAATATAGGTAAAAGATAGATTCTTTAGCGAGAACAGAAGGCGAGGATCATCTCTCTCAGGATGACCGAGGCTGTTACTGAAGAGATTTGAGATGGATCGTAATCAGGGGTGAGCTCGACCAGATCGAAACCAATGACGCGGAGAGGTTGTAACCCTTTGAAAAGGGATAGGATCTCCTGAAAGGTAAAGCCTCCGGGCTCAGGTGTTCCAACTCCAGGAAGAAGGCCCGGGTCCATTACATCGAGGTCAAGAGAGATATAGACGGGCCTGTTCTTAAGGCGGTTAACCATTCTTCTTAAGGATTTCGGATCAGAGAAGAGAATCGATCCTATCTTCTCTGCCAGGGCGAACTCCTCTTGGGCTCCTGACCGTATTCCGACCTGGGACAGCCTTCCTTTGCTTAGAAGATCGAGGACCTTTTTCATCACCGTGCTGTGATTCAACGTCTCACCAAGATATTCTTCTCTCAAATCCGTGTGGGCGTCGATATGAAGGACATGGACATCAGGATAAACTCGATGAATCTCCTCGATAATCGGGAGTGTAATGAGGTGATCCCCTCCAAGGAAGATCGGGAATTTTTTTGCGGAGAGAATCCTCCGTGCCCCCTCCTGAATCAAGCTAAGAGAGGTCTTTTTCTCCCCAAGGGGCAACTCCAGATCCCCCATATCATGAATCTTTATTTGAGTTAGGTCGCTCTCCTGGTAAGGGCTGTAGGTTTCGATTCCCCACGAAGTTTTACGGATCGCAGAAGGGCCGAAGCGGGCCCCGGGCCGGAAGGTCGCTGACCCATCATAGGGGCAGCCCAAAATGACAGCCTTTGCTTCTGCAAAAGAAGCCTTTGCTGAGATGAAGGTTTGTTCCATGATGGGAAGATTCATTCAAAATATTCCTCTTCCTCCCTCTCCCACAGGACGACAGCCGCCAGGGTGGCGCCGACCTTCTTCACCCTATGCTCGACCGCTATGGAAGTGAGATCTTTAATCACCCGCCCCCGCAGCTTCATCCCCTCAATGGCCATCTGCCGGACCGTTTCCTCAATCTCTGCCTTTGGCCCACGGGCAGAATATTCCATAATCAATCCCGGATAATCCGGTTTTTCTGGAAGGGCAACCGCCACAGCAGAAGCGATGATTTCGCCGGGGACGTCGCTGGTGATGGAGGCGTAAGCTGTCGGGACCAGAGCGCCCGCAGGAAGGGGAACAGGAGAAATCAACTGGCAACGCGGCGGCACAATACTGCTCATCTTCACCAGGTTGGTATCTCCGATCCCGGCGCGAAGGAGGGCTCCGTCAAAAGCATTCAGAAGGGTGAAACCTTCTGAATCTCCAGAAACCATAAAATAATGGGTCGGGGTTTTAATGATCACAGCTCTCCTCCTTCATTTCACATCTGGGTGAAGGCATTTGGGATTTGTGGTCCACTTCCATTCCTTATTGGTAGCCGCAAGCTTTAGCTTGCGAATATAGCCTTAGAAAGAAGGGGGTGAGCTGATCCACAGGATCACCGCTTCCTTCGAGCCGCTATTATGGAGCCAGTGCTCCTTTTCTGCTGAAAGATAAAAACATTCTCCTTTTTTCAGCTTTAGAACCTCCCTTCCAAAACGAAGGTTA
>MGQQ01000118.1:42734-44765 GCA_001798855.1 Deltaproteobacteria bacterium RBG_16_49_23
TATGGAGCCAGTGCTCCTTCTCTGCTGAAAGATAAAAACATTCTCCTTTTTTCAGCTTTAGAACCTCCCTTCCAAAACGAAGGTTAATCCTTCCTCTGAGGATGAAGCCGAACTCTTCCCCTTCATGGGGTTTTTCTTTCGGCGTCGCCTCCCCCTTCCGGAGGGTCAGGAGGATGGGTTCCAACCGCCGATTGGTTGAGCCCGGGACCAGTAGTTCAAAATTCTCGATCTTCTCTTTCTCAATGGCCACCCGGTCCTTAATCCGATAAATGATCTTCTCCTCCGATGCTTCCTTGAAAAAATCGGAGATGTTCTCATCCAGGGCATCCAGTATTGGGACCAGGCTGTCAAGGGAGATGGACGTCATATCCCGTTCGATCTGGGAGATAAATCCCTTGGTCAGATTGGCCCGCTCCGCCAGTTCTTCCTGGGTCAGGTTGCTCAACTGCCTCAGATTCTTAATGCGTTCTCCAATCTTCATAAAGCCCAAAGCACAGTATACAAAGAAATTAGTTTAGTAATGTGTAAGACAGTATAGAAAGAAATTAGTTTAGCAAACTAAACTGACGAAATTATAACTTCATTTTTAAATTTGTCAAGATAATTTTTTGAGATTTTAGAAAATTATTTCCCCCCCTCCTTCGGCAAGCTCAGGATGGTAAGCCCTTCGATAAACTCAGGGCCACGAGTTATATCGAAGGGCATGTCGAACCATTTGCCAAAAAGGGGAAACATTTCTCCTCCCTTTGGTCTCCGACCCAGAGGGGTCTCTGACCCGGAGGGCAAGGGGAGGTGGGGAGGGATTTTAAACTGCTAAATCGATACTCAAATTCTTATTAAAACAGGAAGACACAGAGAAAGATGTGGAAGGTAAGGGCAAGGATAACATATTGGTTAATAAAGAAGAAGGAGTCCAGTATCAGAAATTGACAATTTTGAACAACGCCCCTCACAATGTTCATAAAGATCATGGAGGGAGGAGAATAATTAATTGATCTTCGATAAATAATCTGATATAATTTTATCATGACTATAAAAAACTAGTATTACAGTACCGAAATTGATCATAACCTTATTTGCTAAGGAGGCAAATGACTTATGGCCCAGTTGCTCGGAGAACAGTATATTGTTGATGAAAAGGGCAAGCCTACCGCGGTCATTTTGGATATTCAAAAATACCGGAAGATGCTATCGTTGGTCCAGGAAAGGTCGGATCGTAAGGAATCTAAACTCCTGTCTCAGTCTAAACACTTTAAGCAGCTTGTTCAGAAAGGTCTGAGAGAAATTAAGGAAGGCAAAATCAGTCCTTGGAAGGAAGTGTGGGATGAGTTATGAGATCTACCTTCCTCAAACCTTCCAAGGGTGTATTAAGCATTTAAAGAAGAAGTTCCCTCGCATTAAAAACGATCTTTTTGTTCCTTTTCAAAACCTTCAAAAAGATCCACAAATCGGAGACCCTATTCCCGGTTGGAACCGAAAGGTATGGAAAATTCGGATATCCAGCAGGGATCTGAAAAGGGGGAAAAGCGGAGCCTTCCGGGTCATCTACGCATGGACCTCCGGAGAACAAATCCTTTTCCCCTTATTCGTTTATTTTAAAGGAGATCAGGAGGATATTACAAAAGCTGAAATTGAAACTTTACTTAAAAAATTGTTCTTAGAACTGGAGCAATCTGAGTAAACTTTGGGGAGCTCAGAAAACGATTCCTTTTCCCTCTCAAAACTCTTCATTATTCAAAAATCTCTAGTCTTCTTAAATAACCTGCCAGCGTTTAATGAATGTCATTCATCGCCGAAATGAGTAGGACTCAAAACCAGACTTGACTCCTCTTGCAGGTCTGACCGCAGGTGTCTTCGCAGGCCGGATTTTTTAACCATTGACAGCTATTTTAATTTGCTATACAATATATACAAAATATACATTGTTGGAGGTTAGGGGCATGACGACCCAGATGATTATTAGGATGGATCCCGAGGTTAAGGATAGGTTTAATAAACTTGCCAGGGTGGAGGGAAAGACGACAAGCCAGA
>MGQQ01000119.1 GCA_001798855.1 Deltaproteobacteria bacterium RBG_16_49_23
CCTCTGAGTTTATGGAAATAGCAAATGGTGTGCCAAGGTTTACCTTATGCGCAACTTTCCAAAATTATTATATTATTTTGAGATTTAAGATTTTGAGGGTTTCTCTTCTGAAGTGATTTTCCTATAAAAGAGGGAAGAAAAATGGAGGTGCTTTCCTACACGTTATGAAGGTTTCTTAAAATCTTCACTTTTTATACCATGTTTTTTCATTAGGTCATAAAGGTCAGCCCGGTACTTTCCTGCAATCTTTGCCGCTTTGCTGACATTACCTCCGCATGTCTCGAGGAGATGAATAAGATAGGTTTTTTCATAGGAGTCTTTTGCTTCTTTAAAAGGCTTGAAAGGTTCCTCAGGGAGGTCGAGAGGCTGGTTTTGGAGAATGAGATCCTCAGTGATGGTATCTTGTTGAGTCATTGCAACCGCATATTCGACGGTGTTTTCTAATTCCCGGACATTTCCAGGCCAATGATGAAGCATCAGCCTCTGCATCGCCATTGGGGTCAGACCTTTAATCTCTTTTTTCATCTGCTGACCAAATTTCTTCAGGAAATGCTCAACCAATAGGGGAATGTCTTCTTTTCTTTCCCTTAAAGGCGGCAGATGAATGGGGATGACATGAATCCTGTAAAAAAGGTCTTCACGAAAGAGGCCTTGTTTGACGTGTTCTTCGAGATCTTTTTGGGTTGCCACGATCACCCTGACATCGACCTCAACAGGCTTTGCGCTGCCGATAGGGTAGAACTGCCGTTCCTGAAGGGCCCGTAGAAGTTTGGCCTGGATCGAAAGCGGCATATCGCCAATTTCATCCAGGAAGACGGTCCCTTCATGGGCCTGGGTGAATAGACCTTTTGTGCTTCGAACCGCCCCGGTGAAAGATCCTTTTTCGTGGCCGAAAAGCTCGCTTTCCATCAATGCTTCGGGAAGAGCGGCGCAGTTGATGGCTACAAAGGGTTTGATCTTCCTTTCGCTGGCAAGATGAATCGCTTTGGCAATGAGTTCCTTTCCTGTTCCGCTTTCCCCATGGATGTAAACCGTCGATTCGGTCTTGGCAATTTGTGATACCATCACCAAAACCCTTCTCATCTTTTCACTTCGGGCCACAATGTTAGTGAAATCGTATCGTTCTTCCAAAAGCTCTTTGAGCCTTTTAATCTCGATGTTCAGCCTTCGGTTTTCCAGGGCTTTTTCGATTTGGAGAAGGAGATCCTGTGGTTCAAATGGTTTGGTCAGGTAGCTGTAAGCCCCTTTTTTCATCGCCTCCACAGCGCTTTCAATACTTCCGTAAGCGGTGAGGATGATGACCGGCATCTCCGGAAGGATGAGATGAAGCTCTTTCATCAGGGATATCCCATCCTGGTGGAGAAGCTGAAGGTCAACAATGGAAAGGTCAAAGGGCTGGTTCTTCACTGCCTCCATGGCCTCCTCTTCCTCAAGGGCGGTGAAGACGTCATAGCCTGCAGATTCAAGCCTAATTTTTAAGAGCTCCAAAAGATTCCTGTCATCATCCACCACTAAGATCTTTCCCATAGCGACCCTTTATCTCATTCGCATTGTATCAAATGAACACGGTCCGGTCAGGCTGCCGCGCCCTCTTATTTTGCTTTTTCCCGCTTCTTTTCTTCAATCTCAATATCGACTCTTTTTGACTCTTCGATCACCAGGTTTAATTTTTGAATCGTCTGGTTTAATTTTTCATTCTCCTGGAGCATTCCGATCCAGATCCTTGCCTGTTCCGCCAAAGCGCTTTGCGGGTAATCGATGGTCATTCTTTTAAAAAAAGCAAGCGACTTTCCATAGTCCTTTTTAGGATTTCCAAAGTGGGCATAGATCAGTCCCATATTATAAAGAGCATCATCCCCCGGAGGGGTTTTACCGGAAAGGGCAAGAACCTTCTGGTTTTCCTTTAAAGCCCCATCATAGTCCTGCCGTTCAAGAAGTATTTTTGCCCATAAGAGCGATTTGGAAACGGTGATCAGATTTTCATCTATTGGAGCGCTCTCTTTTTTCGATTCAACCGTTTCCTTTTTAAATTGAACCGGTTCCTTCTCCCTCAACCGAACGCAGCCCCATAAGGAAAGGAATATCAGGCCGGCAATACAAAGGTAAAAGAGGTTCCTTGCTCCGGTTCGTTTTCCGCCCATACCCGACCTCCATGAGCTGTGATGATATGTTTCACAATCGCCAAACCCAATCCCGTCCCCTTGGTCTTATCCGAATTCAACAAATGGGCCTGACGAAACTTTTCAAAGATTGTCTTAAGATTCTCTTTGGGGATGCCTGGCCCTGTATCTGTGACCGAGACTTTCACTTCACGATTCAATCGCCCGGCGGAGACCCTCACCCGCCCTCCCTCAGGAGTAAATTTTAATGCATTTCCGATGAGATTCCGCAGCACCTGGAGCATTCTCTCCCGGTCTATCGGTAGACTCGGCAGTTCCCCATCGACCGTTGTCTCGAAGGTAATTTTTTTAACTTCTATGAGGGGGAGCATTTCCTTCACTGCCCGTTCAATCAGAGGAGGGAGACCGGCTTGCTCAAAGACGTAGGGCATCATCCCTGCTTCCATCTTTGATAGGTCCAACAAGGAATTGACCAGGTCGATCAAACGTTTGCTTTCCTCAGAGAGGATCGCCAAAAGTATTTTTTGCTTGTCCGCGATCGGCCCTCCGGCGCCGTCCCGTAAGAGGCTGATCCCTTCTTTGATGGAGGTCAGCGGAGTGCGCAATTCGTGAGACATCGAAGAGAAGAAGTCCGACTTCATCTTGTCCACTGTCATCAGCCTGGCGCACATCGAGTTAAAAGCCCCGGCGAACTCCGCCAGCTCCGGGGGAGAGGATATGTTCAAGTCGCATTGGAAAACACCTTTGGAAATCTCCTTTGTCTTGTCCATCAATTTGGCGATCGGGCGAGTCATGCTTTTGGTCAGGAGAATAGAAATGGCAATGAGCAACAGGATGGCGACAATAGACATGATGATCACCAATCTCCGGGCAGAAGACGCAGACTCTCCCAACACCTTCATCCCCCGGTGGATATCGTATCTGGCATAAGCCTCCAGCCTTTTCAGCTCCTCCAGAATGCCGTCTGCCGACTTTTCGATTTCCTGCTCAACCATTCGTTTAGGGAAGGGTTGATTCTTGCGAATCCCTTCAATCTCTTTGTCGATGAATGACTGGAAACGGTCAAGGTGCGATTTTATCTTGTTCAATGACTCCCTTTTCTGCTGGGTATCCGCTCTGGAGAGGGCGTCGGAGAAAAATTTATGGAAGTCCTCTCTGGCTGAGAGAAATTGATCGTACAGAAGCCTATCTCTGGTAAGGACATATTTCTTCTGATATCGCAACTGTGAGAGGATAGAGTTTGTCAGTTTTTCCACGAAATCCAGCATGGGGGTGTCGATCTGCAGCATTTGCCGGGTACTCCGGTTCAATTGATGTAGCTGTATAATCGCATAGACACTCACTGCCGTCATTAAAATGAATATGATCAGGTAACTCAGGATGAATCTTGAGAATAGGGACAGGTTCATTTTTAACGGGAGTAATCAAACAGGTTGGAAGACGATTGGAATAAAATTATTTTTTTAACAACCCTTTCCCGTTCTGGGAAAGAGGGGTGTAAACATTCCAACCTCTTACTGCAAATTTAACATAACTTCCACGGGCAATCAATTGATTTTTATGGATTTTCCATAGGTTTTGATCAGCCCATCACGATCGAAGGCCTCGAAGTAAGTCTTGGGAATATGGTTTGACATGTCAAATCGGCTCTTTCAATGGGAGAGGCGGCTTCTATTTAAAAAATCGATAGAATGGATAGGGGGAAAATAGGATTTGAAAAAAGGAGAGAGTTCAATTAAAATGGCATTAACTTTTTCAAACAGGAGAGGTTCTATGGAAGAGAAGATTGATGCAAAAGCGGTTTCGGAGAAGGCCAAAGGTTATTTTGATCAGGGGTATAACTGAGCGGAGTCAGTCTCCTTGAGTTTCAAGGAGTATTTCGGCTCTGAAGGTTCTCTGATCCCCAGGTTGGCCACTGGGTTCGGTGGAGGCATTGGCCGGAAAGGGTCGCTCTGTGGAGCCTTCACCGCATCGATTATGGCCATTGGAATGAAGATGGGAAGGACAGACCCGAAGGACCGGGAGACGCTGTTGAAGGTTTATGACAGGTGCCAGAGATTCTGGGAACAGTTCGAAAAGGAGTTCGGAAGCAGGGACTGTTACAGTTTGATCGGGTTGCATCTGGACGATCCGGAGGAAAATAAACAGTGGGCGGCTACGGGTGGCAGGGAGAAATGCACGGAGATCGTTCGAAAGACTGCCGAGATGCTTTGTGATTATATGGAGGAGATTTAGGATAGATCAGATCGACGGGAGGGGGAACTATGCCGGAATTGAACCCTTTTAAGATTGCCCAACAGCAACTGGACGAGGCCGCAGAAAAATTGGGCCTCGATGATGCCACCCACGAATTTTTGAGATGGCCCCAAAAGGAACTCATCGTCACTATGCCCGTTCCGATGGATGATGGGAGGACCAAGATTTTTCGCGGATACCGCGTTCAATACAATACGGCGCGTGGACCGGCAAAAGGCGGCCTAAGATGGCATCCGGAAGAGAATATTGATACCGTGCGGGCCCTGGCGGCCTGGATGACCTGGAAGACTGCGGTGATCGATATTCCGCTCGGAGGCGGGAAGGGCGGGGTCACCTGTAATCCCAAGGAGATGTCGGAAATGGAAAAACAGCGCCTGGCAAGGGGCTATATCCGTGCGGTCGCCAGTATGCTCTCGGTGACGAAAGACGTTCCGGCGCCGGATGTCTATACGACGCCTCAGATCATGGCATGGATGATGGATGAGTATGAGGCCATGGTCGGAGAGCATCATCCGGGAGTGATCACAGGGAAGCCCATTCCGCTCGGGGGATCGGAGGGACGCGGGGATGCCACGGCACGGGGAGGCATCTATGCCACCCGCGAGGCGGCCAGGGTCCTGGGAATGGACCTCAGAGGGAAGACGATGGCCATTCAAGGATTCGGCAACGCCGGACAGCATGCGGCCCTTCTGGGCCATGAACTTCTGGGGCTCAAGCTTGTTGCGGCCTCCGATTCAAGAGGAGGCATCTATAACGAGAAGGGGATGGATCCGAAGCAGGTCGTTGAATATAAATTGAAGACAGGGAAGCTTGAAGGGTTTAACGGAGCAGAGACCATCACCAACGAAGAGCTCCTCCAGCGCGATGTGACCGTGCTCTTTCCTTCAGCCCTTGAGAATGTGATCACCGGGGCCAATGCCGATAAAATCCGGTGCCAGATCTCGTGCGAGCTTGCCAATGGCCCCACCACGCCCGAAGCCGATCAGATCCTTCACCGGAACAAGGTCTTTGTCCTTCCCGATTTCCTTGCCAATGCAGGCGGTGTGACCGTCTCCTATTTCGAACAGGTACAGAACACCTACAACTTTTACTGGCCCCTGGAGGAGGTTCACCAGAGACTGGATGAAAAGATGACAAAGGCTTTCCACGGCGTCTATCAGATGTATCTCAGGGAGAAGGTAAACATGAGACAGGCCGCCTATCTTGTTTCGGTCGCCCGGGTGGCGGAAGCATGCAAGTTGAGAGGATGGGTTTGAACAATGGGTCGTGACGGAGCATCACCCTCGAAACATGAAAATCCCCCCTCGCCCCCCTTTTGCCTGTCTCTGACAGGAAAAAGATTACTAAGGGGGATAATGATCTCCTCCCTTTGACAAAGGGAGGTAGGGAGGGATTTAAGGATTTTATTTTCGAGGCTATATTTTCTTATGATTCTGGAGGAAAAGTCGTATGGATCGGATTTTCAGCGGGATTCAGCCCTCAGGTGAAATTCATATCGGGAATTATGTGGGGGCCATCCGGAACTGGGTCCGGCTCGTGGACCGTTATGATTGCATCTACTGCGTTGTGGACTACCATGCCATCACCATCGAATACGATGTGACTCTGATGCAGCAGAGAATATTAGAAACGGCGACCGTTCTCGTAGCGAGCGGATTGACACCGGACAAGTGCATCGTTTTCGTCCAATCTCATGTGCCTGAGCATATGGAACTGACATGGATCTTTAACTGCGTCACTCCTGTAGGGGAATTGGAAAGGATGACGCAATTTAAAGAGAAGGGAAAACAGCACCGGCACAATGTGAACGTCGGGCTTCTTGACTATCCCGTCCTCCAGACCGCGGATATTCTCATCTATAAGGCAGGGTATGTGCCTGTCGGAGAGGACCAGATACAGCATGTGGAGTTTTCGAGAGAGATTGCCCGGAAATTCAATGCCCGTTTTGGAGAGACCTTCCCTGAACCCAGCGTTCTTCTTTCCGATGCTCCAAGAATTCTGGGAACCGATGGGAATGCAAAAATGTCCAAGTCTTTAAACAATGCCATTGGACTCCTTGACCCTCCCGAGGTGATCTGGGAGAAGTTGAGGATAGCAGCAACCTGTCCACATCGGCAGCGTCGAACTGATCCAGGGCATCCGGAGCACTGCAATATCTTTACCATGCACAGGGCTTTTTCAAAGCCGGATCAGATTGCCATGGTCGATCACCACTGCAGGACTGCCGGGTTTGGATGCATTGATTGCAAACAGATCCTCTTCAAGAGTATGGTGGAGGAATTGGGTCCGATTCAAAACCGCGTGAAAGAGATGAACGAGAGGCCGGGATACATTGTCGATGTCTTAAAGACCGGAGCCACTCGCTGCAAAGTCATCGCCGGAAAAGTGATGGATGAGGCGCGAACAAAAATCGGCCTAAAATCAGAGTGGCTATAAGAAGCGCAGCGCCTCCCCTTCATTCTATTCTTTTAAAGGAGGCAAGCTTATCGTCACCTCTCTTTTTGATCCTTCCCGAAGAATAGTGATCGCAATATCTTTTCCCCGGCCTTTCTGAACGACGGCATCGTGGATATCTTTCAGCTTCGTAATCTCTTTTCCGTCGATTGAGATAAATTGATCTCCCGGGAGAAGGCCTGCCTCTTCCGCCGGGCTCCGGGGGATCACCCGTTCAATCCAGACCCCTCCCGGCTCCTCTTTCTCTTTTAAGACCAAACCGATTCTGGGCCTTTTTTTCTCAAGCGGCGAGGGGTGGGTGATCCAGAGGAAATCGGCCACAGGCTCCGAAGCCCCTGAAAAGGAGAGATCCTCCTCGAGGTTTTTCTCCCAGGTTTTTAAAACAACGGTTTGGTAAGGGAGGGGGGTTCTTCGATAAAACCGTTTTGGAATTCCAAAATCGAAAACAATATGACCGCTCCCGGCAATGATAACCACCGTCTTTCCGGCGCCCTCGGAAGAATTAAGAAATTGTGAAAGCGTTTCTGCCATGCCTTCATCCCATAGGCATTGGGCCTGATAAAAATGTTTTAACTTTTCAGCGGATCCACCCTGGTGATCCTTATAGATGGTTTTGATATACGCAAGATGTTCTTCGTCTGCCGGGCCGATCTCCGGAAGTTTTGCTTTATCATCAGGAGAAAGTTTTTCGAGCCCGTTCTGGGCCACCTTTCTTACCAGATCCCTTTGGACATTGAGGGCGACCACTTTGAGATGATGGTTCTTTGCCTCATCGAGGATGGACCTGTAGAGTTGATAATCCATGCTCCAGGTCGTTTCCCAGCGGACCTCCTTCAGAAATTCTTCTTCGGTTAAAAGTCCCTTGCTCCACCTGTCGAGGATGGGTTGTTGCAACCTCTCGAACATCTCCATCCCGATGGCCACCTGTTTTCCCCTGGCCAGAAGATCTTTCAGAATTCTCACCTGAATCCGGTGGTGCTCGATTTGATCATGGGATTCTCCAATAAAGACCACCCGTGCTCCCTGAAGGTCGTCCGAAAGCTGCTGAAAGGATATTTTTTCACCTTCAGGAAGTTTCATAATTTCCTCTGCTTCCGGAGGGGGACTGCTTGTAGAGATTTTTAAAACCCAGGGGGGAGGAACTCTCTTCATGCAGCCGGAGGAAGGAAGGAGAAGAAATGCGATGATCAACCAGAGAAAAGGATTTTTCATGGGAACAATTATAACATCCGCCCTTTGGAGTTGAAAGGAGGAGATCGATCCTTGAAACTTAAAGAAGAATTGTGATATTCAATGAGGAAAGAAGTAAACTGTGAAAGAGGTTATAGAGAGATGAAAAGGCTAAAAATGACCGGATTCATCTTATTGATTTCTTTTTTGATTCCCGGTTGTGCCATGGACCGGGCTTCGAAAATGCCATCCGAAAGGATCGTGATCGAAAGAGAGCCTCTGGAAAAGGTCGAGGCATTGATGGATCAAGTGAAAGGCCTTGAGAAGTCTATGGCCAATCTGGATTTAAAGATCAATCGCCTTGAGGACCGTTTGAGGAGCATTCAGACCCGTCCTCCCCTCTCGCACTACCGGCTCCCCGGCGAGGTGACTTTGTGCGGAGAGAGAATCCCGTTGGAGGACCGAAATATCTGGGAAAATCTGGACAGGGAATTCATCGTGACCCTGGATAATCACGCTCAGATCCTCTTATGGATGAAGCGGGCGCGCCGGTATTTTCCCCCTATCGAGAAAAGATTGCAAGAGATGAATCTTCCGGATGACCTGAAGTATGTCGCCATTGCGGAGAGCAGTCTCCGACCCCATGCCGTCTCTTCTTCAGGGGCAGCGGGGATCTGGCAGTTCATTCCCTCCACAGGCGAAAAATACGGAATGAGAAGAAACAGGGCCATCGATGAGCGTTTCGATTTTATTAACGCAACAGAGGCTGCGCTGACCTACCTGAAAACCCTCTATGAAGAATTCGGGAGCTGGCCCCTGGCGATGGCCTCCTACAATGCGGGAGAAAATAGGGTCCGGAGGGAGATCGCATTACAGAAGACGAGGAACTATTTCTACCTCGATCTTCCCATGGAGACAGAGCGATATGTCTATAAGATTGCGGCGGCCAAGATCATTCTCTCCGATCCCGGGAAGTATGGTTTCTATCTTGAGGATCAAGCGTTCTATGACCCCTTTCAAATGGAGAGAGTCCTGATTGAACTGAAACAAAGCCTTCCCCTGACAGAAGTCGCCGGGGCGATTGGATTTTATTACAAAGAAGTGAAAGAGATGAATCCCCACCTTGCGGAGGAGACGATCCCCGGTGGGACTCATTTTCTCAACCTGCCCAAAGGGACCTCCGAACGATTCTGGAGTTTTTTCCATCATTGGAAGAGGGAACTGGAGGGCAAGTAGTTGCCGGTGTTTTTATCCCCCTTTGGCAAACTGACCGTGTCCCATATCTCGGGGTGCTGGACACAAGGAGGGAACGTACGACTGGTGCAATCGAGGCTTTGGCATACCCTACCCCCACCCCTGCCTGCGCCGAGGCTTCGGCAGGCAGGCCGACCCTCCCCCCTGCCTTCGCCGAAGCGCCTGCCCTCCGCAAGGCTTCTGGAGGCGGGGCTTCGCGCAGGCAGGCTGAAGGGGAGGGGTAATCGTCACGCGCTTCGCGTGATTCCTCCCCCTTCAAGGGGGAGGTCAGGAGGGGAATGGGGGATCTGTCGGAGTGCTCCTTGTGCCCAGCCCCCCTATTTATGGGTAAGGATCAGTTTGGCAAAGGGGGATTTTAAAAATATGTTTGGAAAATCTCCCCCTTCCCCTCTTTGCCCAAGAGGGGTGTAAAGATATATTTTATATTACTTGAGCTTGTAGCTGAGGGCATTACTGAGCATGATGAATTATCTTGAAATTGCCGAACAAAAAGAATATCCTCTCTTTAAAGCGAAGGGATGTCGATTGTGGAGAAGGAGCGGATTTTAATCGTTGATGATGAACCCATGATTCTGGATATGGTTGCCTCCTATGTGAGCCTTATCGGTTTCGAGGCGTTGAGAGCCGGCAATGGCAAGGAGGCGCTGGAGCGATTAAGGAATGAACCCTTCACTATTTTAATCACCGACATTAAGATGCCTGAAATGGATGGGTTTGAGTTGATGAAGACCGTGCGGGCTGAATTTCCCGACATGCATATCATCGCCATGACCGGCCACGGGGCCTCCTATACCTACACCGATGTGGTCTCTGCCGGAGCGACAGATTACCTGAACAAACCCTTCTCTCTCGATGAAATGATGGCCAAATTGAACCGGGTGAGCCGCGAAAGGGAGCTCATCAGGGATTTGAAACAGAAGTCATTGGAACTGGAAAAAGCCAATGAAGATCTCAGAAGGCTCGACAATCTGAAGTCCATTTTCGTCTCAAGCGTTTCGCATGAACTCCGGACCCCTCTGACCGTAATCAAAGAATTTATCTCCCTCATCCTCGAGGGGCATGGAGGACCCCTCACCGATGACCAGAGGGAATATCTGGGCATCGCGCACAAGAACATACTGCGGCTGACGAACCTCATCGATACGCTGCTCGACTTTTCGAGAATCGAGTCCGGGAAGGGGTTGCAGTTGAAGTTTGAACCCGCCCCTCTCATCGAGGTTGTTGAAGATGCCTCCATGACGCTGGCCCATGCCCTCGAAGAGAAGAGAGTCACCCTCGAAAACCGGCTCGACACGGATATGCCCCAGGTCTTGATCGATCGGAATCGATTGGTGGAAGTGTTGATCAACCTCATCAATAATGGAATTAAGTTCACTCCAACCGGAGGCAAGATCACGATCGATACGAGGGGTCTCACGGAAAAACGGGACTACCTGAAGGTGGTGGTGAGTGATACAGGCATCGGGATTCCCCCGGAGGATTTACCCAGAGTCTTTGACCGATTCTATCAGGGACAGAGCACAGGGATTGCCATGGGGTCAGGTCTGGGACTCGCCATTACCAAAGAGATCATTGAAGGGCATCAGGGCTCCATCCAGGCAGAGAGCCGGCTGGGAAGCGGCACGGCGTTCATCTTCACCCTGCCCCTGCTTGGAGTGAATAACATCTTCCAGATCCTCATCCATCCGATGCTGGAGGAATCTGAAAAAGATGGGGTCCCTTTTTCCATCATCCGGGTAAAGTTCTGGGATCCGAAGATGAAACGGGAGATGACGCTGAGCCAAGACTCCTGGGGAGGCGTGAAGTATGCGCTTCAGAAAATGGTCCGTTCTGTCGACACGATCGTCCCTTTCCCGAACACCCTGATTTATATCTTCTCATTCATTGATCAAAAGCTGGCCACGGAGATCGGCGAGAGGATTGAGGTGAAGTTGACTCAGGGAGGGTATGTTCCAAAGGGGACAGAAGTCCAATGTAAAACTTTCTCCTATCCCCAGGAGGCTGGATCCAAAGAAGATTTTTTAAAGGAGTGCCGCCAACTCATTAAAGCCGAGTAACCCCACCTCACCTCCCCTTAGACTAAGGGGAGGGATAACCCCCCTTCATCCCCCCTTAATTTAAGGGGGGACAGAGGGGGGTTAAGAGGGGGATAAAGGAGTTACTTCTACAAGGGGTGTCCATTCTATTATGAGACTGTTTATCATTATCTGTGCCCTGATGGTTTTTATAGCAGCCTGTGATGGAAAGCCTTCCTCTTTGCAGGGGAAGTCCGAAGTTTTACCGGTTCCGAAAGTGACAGTGGAGAAAGAGCAGGCGGAGAAGGGGGATCCCCTTCCTCCCGAGGTGAAGATCAAGTTGAAAAGGGATGGGAAAGATAGCTATTCCTGGGAGTTGAGCGGCTCGGATGCGGATCAGATCTTAAAGGTGAATGAAAAACTGAGAAAGAAGCTGGGCGGGGAACAGCAGAAATAGCAGTCAGCAGAAAGCAGTAAGCAGATTTCATGGTTTATTGGGTTTATTGAGTTATTGTGTTAACCCAATAACCCAAGTAACCCAATAACCCAAGCAACTCAAGTAACCCAAGCAACTATACATAGGTGAAACGATGGAATGGTATTTTGAACAGATCTTTAAGGAACTTCCCTTCGGGCTTGGCATTGCCATATTCGTCTTTCTTGGGATCCTCCTGATCATCTGGCTTCTCCTTCCCCTCTGGGTTTTATTTGTCCAGTGGAACACCGGCAAGATCAGAGAGGAGATTCGCAGGCTCGCCGACCAGCTCGAAAAAAGGGAGTCTAAGGAAAAAGAGAAATATGTCTCAGGACCGAAGGATTAAGGCGATCCTCTTTGCACTTTTTCTCCTCTCAACCCCCCTTGCCCATTCCCTGGACCTTTCCAAGATTCCCTTTTATATCAAAGAGAAAGAGATCCGGGTGGAGGTGGCAAGAACCCCGGAGGAGAGGGCTCTCGGATTGATGGGCAGAAAGCATCTTGGAAAAGAAGAAGGGATGCTCTTTATCTTCGAATCAGAGGGTTATCATGGTTTCTGGATGAAGAATACGCTCCTTCCCCTGAGCATCGCCTTTATCGATAAGAATGGACGAATTGTGGATATCAAGGATATGAAGCCACTTACCCTGGATTCCCATTCTCCATCCCAGCCGGTCCTCTATGCCCTGGAGATGAATAAAGGGTGGTTTTCTGCAAATGGGATCAGAGCAGGGGACATTGTCAGATTTTCCAAGTAGATGGAAAATCTGACAATTTTAGATTGCGGATTGATGATTGTGGAATTGGTTTGCATATCAAAAAGATTTAAATCCGAAACCCGCATTCCGAATTCTGAAATTTAAATTGTAGTGTTATCTCCGGTCCAGCAGTAGAGACAGAGTTTTTCGCGAGGAAGGCCGATGGCTTCCACCATATCCTCAATCTTCTGATACTTCAATGTGGTTGCTCCCAGCTCTTTGCGGATCCAATCGACCATCCGGTCATATTTCTTTGACCGGTGGTCGATATATCCCCTGACCTCTTCGATATCCCTGCCCTCAAGGGCCCGGATCGCTTTCCGGGCGGCCAGCTCCTCAATGGAGCGGGTGGAAAGGGCGAACCGGCAGGGGAACATCAGAGGCGGACAGGCGGGGCGGATGTGAACCTCTGTGGCTCCGCATTCCCATAGCTTTTTGAGCGTGTAGTTTTTCAATTGAGTTCCCCTGACGATGGAGTCTTCGCAGAGGACGATCCGGTTCCCCTGGATCACCGACCCGATGGGGATAAGTTTCATGGTTGCCACAAGATCCCTGATCTCCTGGGAGGGAGGGGTATAACTCCGGCCATAGCCCGGCGTATATTTCACCAAGGGCCTCCGATATGGGAGGCCCGATGCCATGGAATAACCGATAGCATGACCGACACCGGAGTCAGGAACACCAGCTACAAGATCCGCCTTGACGGTGTCTTTTTGAGCCAGCGCCTTTCCACAGCGCTCCCTGACGAGCTCAACGCTGATGCCTTCATAACTGGAGGCAGGATAACCCGTATAGATCCATAAGAAGGCGCAGATCTGATTCTTCTTCTTTCCGGCCGTTTTTTCCACAAGCCCATTTTTTCCGATGAAGACGATTTCCCCGGGGTCGAGATATTTTTTGATCTTGAAACCCAGATTGAGAAAGGAACAGGTCTCTGTGGCGATGGCATAATCGCCTTCCCGTTCTCCGATGACCAGAGGGGTCCTTCCGAGGCGATCCCGGGCGGCATAGATCCCCTCTTTTTTCAGAAGGAGGATGGAAGCCGAGCCTTTGATCCGGTCATAGACGCCTTCGATCCCCTCGATGAGGGTGCGACCCCGGGTGATGAGTTTGGCCACCAGCTCAACGGAGTTGATCCCGTTGCTTGACATCTCTCCAAAGGTCTCCCCCCCTCGAAGAAGTTCGGAGGCCAATTCTTTGGCATTCTCTATCAAACCTGCTGTTACGATGGTAAAGTTTCCGAATCGGGAGCCGATGATCAGAGGCTGAGGATCCCTGTCGCTGATGACTCCGATCCCGAGGCGGCCTTTCATCATTTTATAATCATCAAAAAATTTTGATTTGAATTGACTCTTGCTGATGTCATGAATGGAACGGTGAAACTGCTTGCCCAGGACGGCCATGCCCCCATATTCGGTTCCCATATGGGAATGATAGTCGGTCCCATAGAGCAGTAAGTCAGCGCAGTTTTTTTTCGAGACGATCCCAAAGATTCCGCTCATATCTCCTCCCTTAATAAAAATATCAATTTATTTGTCCCATCCCCACCCTTACCCTCCCCTTGAAGGGGAGGAATCTTAGGGGCAACTTTCTTAACCTCCTCCCCTTTCAAGGGGGAGGTTGAGAGGGGGATGGGAAGAACCTCCTCATTCCGCCCTAACCCAATAACAAAGCTTCTCTGTCTTGTCAATTCGATGGAGAGAGATTTCTGACAAATCAAGAAATCTGTGGAATCATTTTTTGAAATCTGTGTAATCAGACTCTCTTAGAGTTAGAAGGGGTCCATTGGATGATGAGGGCGTCCTCGTTCCCGTAGTAGTTCGGGACGACGCCGATGATCCGGAATCCCATGCTTGCATAGAACGCCTGGGCCCCGAGATTGCTTCTTCTCACCTCTGCCTGCAATCTTTTCAATTGAGGCGTCTCCATCGCCTTCCGGAGGAGCTCTTGCCCGATCCCTTTTCTTCTCTGCCCGGGGATGACGGCAAGAGAGATGATGTGTCCCTCCGGGGAGAAGATGATGTAACCCCAGATCTGGTCCTCCTGATCACGGGAGGCTCCGGTATAGACAAGAAAATTTCCAGGGTAGAGGGAGTGAAGGTGGATGAACGTGGTCCGATCGTATGGAGACTTGGGGAAGGATTCCCGTTCGATTTTGAGAATTCCATTCAGGTCGGAGAGGGAGAAGGGCCGAATCATCAATCCTTTTTCATTCCTGAGATGATGGAGGCAATCCCTCCTGTGAGTTGCCGGGAGAAGACATTTGCCAATCCGGATTTTCTCATCAATTCCTCATACTCTTCGGCGTATCGAAAGTGGAAGACAGATTCCGGAAGATAGGCATAGGCGCCTCTATCGCCGGAGATCCATCCGCCAATCCCGGGAAGGATCTTTTTAAAATAGAGGGGATAGAGCCTTCTCATCAGCCCTTTCCGGGGGAAGGTAAATTCAAGGATCACCACCTTCCCGCCAGGCCTGACCACACGGACCATCTCGGAGAGGGCTTCTTCCTTCGCCGGAATATTTCTCAGACCAAAAGCCATGATCAACCCGCCAAAGGTATTCTCCCGAAAAGGGAGGGAGAGGGCGTCTCCAAGGCCGAGGGCGACCTTCCTGAGCAAGTCTTTTTTCGAAAGTTTTTCCTGGCCTCTTCTGATCATCGTTTCTGAAAAATCAAGCCCGAAGACCTTTCTTTTCTGACCCTCCTGACGGATGATCTCAATGGCCACGTCTCCCGTGCCTGTGGCAAGA
The DNA here is from genome assembly GCA_001798855.1 of Deltaproteobacteria bacterium RBG_16_49_23. Lineage (GTDB taxonomy): Bacteria > Desulfobacterota > BSN033 > BSN033 > UBA1163 > RBG-16-49-23. The sequence continues at coordinate 15,254 of MGQQ01000119.1, forward strand.
TCGAGGATCCAGCCATGGTGTCCCCTGAGCTCCCGGCCCGCCACCTTCCTCCAGTAAACATCTCTCCTCAGGCTGAGAAGGTGATTGAGAAAATCGTATGTGGGGGCAATGTTGTTAAAGAGTTTTTGAATCGATTCGGGACGAAGCGAGTAGGTTTTCATTTAAAAAAATTATAGCAGAAGAGACCGAAGACGGCAATTGACATCTTCTTTCACAAAAAGTAGAATATTTGTAATACTTTAGCCCTTTGAAAAATCTTTCATAAAATCCCTCCCCACCTCCCTTTTCCAAAGGGAGGAGAAATACTACCTCCTTTGAAAAGGGGGATTTGGGATTTTACGATATCTTGATCAGACCTCTTTTTCAAAAAACTATTACGAATATTTTAAACGGTTAGGAAAATGAAAACGAAAGGCTTGATTCCCTCCCTCATCATTTTCATCCTCCTGGTCGTTCCCTGCCACGGAGAGATGTATAAGTGGGTGGATGAGAAGGGAACGCTCCATTTTGCCGATGATCTTTCGAAGATTCCGGAAAAATACCGCCCCGATGCTGAGACGCGAAAAACTCCGAAAGAGATGAAAGAGGTCTCTGTGCCAGAGACCCGGGAGAGGCCAAAAAACGATCCCCTGACTACCCTTCCTCCGGCAACGGTGGAACCTCAAGGGCATGAAATCAATCTTTTCAGAAGGCATGAGCTGTGGTTGGCAGAGGTTGTTCTGAATGGGAGGGTGAAGCAATATTTCATTGTGGATACAGGGGCAAGCTTTACCCTCATCAGCCGGCAGATGGCCAATGAGCTGGGCATCCCCATTAATGAGGAGACTCCTTTCATTCGTGTCGCAAGTGTAAGCGACATGATTCTCACCCCGCTGGTGACCTTGAGGTCGGTTCAGGTGGGAAAGGCGGAGGTGGAGAATGTGGAGGCCCTGGTCTATACCATGCCCACCTATCAGGGCCTTCTGGGCAACTCCTTCCTCAATAAGTTCAAGGTGGTGATCGATTCCCTTCATGGTAAGATGACGCTCTTTTCCATGCAGGGAACGCCATCACCCGACCGGCCCGGGGGATACAGCAGGGAATACTGGATCGGTCAATTCAGATTCTATCACCGGAATCTCGAGGAGTTAAGAAGGTTAAAGGTCAATTATGAAAGCCGGGGATCACGTTCGGAGCTGAACCGGATTAACAATGCAATCCGATTTTTTGAGAGTCAGCTCAGCGAATTGGAACGGAAAGCCTCCTTCGCAGGAGTGCCCAGGAACTGGAGAGAATAAAAGATTGGAATATTGGAACGATGGAATATTGGAAGAATGAAGAGAAGAAAGAGAGCATGGTTTAATCTTTTAAAAGCAATTATTCCATCATTCCATTTTTCCATTATTCCATAATGTTTATGGAGTATACAGCACGACGAGGAGTTTGGCTTCGTCGTCACTGAGATTGCGAAGCTTATGGGGGATGCCTGAATCGAAATGGAGGGTATCCCCTTTCTTGAGATGGTTCTGATTTTCACCTACCCTGACCTCCACCTCTCCTTTTAAGACATAGATGAATTCTTCACCCTCATGACGGTAATCGACCATCCGATGGTCCTGTTTGGGATCGATGGTGACGAGAAAGGCCTTCATGTGTCTTGTCTCGGCATCAGGGGTGAGGGTTTTGTAAGAATAGGCCTGAGTCCGCTTATAAAAAGTCTCTCTCCTTTTCTTGGCCAGGGCTTCCTGTTCTTCGGCAGAGAGAAAAGAGCCGGAGTCGATCGAGAGGGCTTTTGAAATCTGGATCACCGCGGACACGGGAGGGATGATCTTTCCCTCTTCGATGTCCCTGAGATAGCGGTGTGAAAGCCCGGTCTTGTTGGCAAGGGTTTCAAAAGTGACCTTCCTCAGTTGCCGGAGTTGTTTCATCTTCGCCCCAAAAGATTTTTCATCCACCTTTTTCGTGGCCATGCTGCCTCCCTGTCGCCGGATTCGATTTTTTACCCGTTAGAAATGATTCTAACGGGGTTGACCGTTCCATTATAGCCTCAATTATATATTTTTCAACCGAATTTTTCACCCGGTCGTAACCCCTTTGTCCCATCAGTTAAAAGTCTGGACGCAAGGAGGGAAAGTTCGACTGGTTCAATTGAGACTTTGACAAACCCCACCCCCACCCTCCCCCCTGCCTTCGCCGAAGCGGCTTCGCGCAGGCAGGCTGAAGGGGAGGGTAATCGCTATGAACCTCCCCCTTCAAGGGGGAGGTCAGGAGGGGGATGGGGGACACGACATCCTGTTAAAATACTTCTTTGGGTTATTCCCTTTTCATTATATAATGATTCCGGAGTCAAGAGATGGAACGATGGGTGAAAGCTGGGATAATTGAAAGCCGGTTTGAGGGCGACAGGATCTCTCAGGCCTTGAAGGAAGCGGGGATTCCCTATATGATAAAATCCTTTCTCGATACAGCCTATGACGGGCTCTACATTCCTCAAAAAGGATGGGGAGAGGTGATGGTTTCCGAGGAGTTTGGCGGGGAAGCGGAGAGGATAATCCGTGAGATAAAAGAATCTTTTCAGGAGGAGATCGAAGATGAGACTGGATAGCATGGAGGAGATTTTAAGGTTTGCCATTCGAAAGGAAGCGGACGCAGCAACCGGTTACAGAATCGCAGCGGAGCGGGCGAAACCCGGAGTCAAGAAACTTTTTGAGGAATTGGCCGAGGAAGAGGAAAAACATAAAAAGAAGCTTGAGATGCTTGATCTGAAGAAGATAGGCCAGATGGAGATCAAAGAGACCAAGGGATTGGGGCTGAGCGAAACCATGGAAGATATCCCTTTTGGTCCGGAGTTAACCTATGAGGAAGGTCTCCGGATGGCGATTAAGAATGAGGAGAAATCCCAAAAATTCTATGCCGCCACCGCAAAACTTGTGACGGATTCGAACCTGAAGAAATTATTGCTGATTCTTGCCCAGGAGGAGTCGACCCATAAGGAAAGATTGGAAAAAATTTATGACGATGAGGTTTTGGCGGAGTTTTAAAGTAGCGCCCTCATTTCATGGGGGCGAATTCCATTGTCCCGAATAAATCGGGACGCTGCATTTTTGTTTCTTTTGACCAAGTATAATACCAGAGGATGGTTTACTTCAGGGAGTGCCGAGATGATACCGGGATTGATGGGAAAATCTGAGATGATTGTGAAGGAAGAGGATCTGGTGAGCCGGTTGGGCAATATCTCTGTCGATGTTCTCTCAACCCCGAGGTTGATTCAACTCATCGAGGAAGCCGCATTCAATGCCATTCGGGATATTATTCCCCCTGATCAATTGAGCCTCGGAACGCAGGTGAAGATCAAACACCTGTCCGCCACACCTCTTGGCATGAAAGTGACAGGCCATGCCATCCTGATGGAGGTTCATAAGAACCGGCTTCTCTTTTTAGTGGATGCTTATGATGAGAAGGAGAAGGTGGCCGAGGGGGAACATGAACGGGTTTTTGTCTCGAAAGAGCATTTTCACCGGAAGGTGGAAGAGAAGAAGGCTGGGTGACTTGATAAAATGAAATAAGCATTGGAAAATCTCCCCTGCCTTCGCCGAAGCGGCTACGCGCAGGCAGGCCTACCCCCTCTTTACCCTCCGGGCCAGAGGCTCTCCGAGCTGTAGCGCTCTCCGAGCCGGAAGCCCTATGGGCCGGCGGCCAAAGAGGGGTAATCTCTCCCTTAGAAAAAGGGAGGTCAGGAGGGATTTTACAAATTGATGTCGTTACTATTTTGAGACTGTTATTAAATTTGGATGGAGGGATGAAAGGCAAAAAAGGAAGAAAACGTTTTGAAGTTCTCGATCACACGGCCGACATAGGATTGATCGTGTATGGCGAGGATCTCAAGACGCTTTTTGAGAATGCGGGTGAAGCCTTCTTCCATCTCATCACTGATTTAAAGAGGGTGAGGCAAAAGGAAGAAAGGCAGATTGAACTTAAGGAAGAGAGCCTGGAACGGCTAATGGTCGATTGGTTAAACGAACTTCTCTATCTCCATGATGTGGAGCATCTTCTCTTTAAGAGCTTTAACGTGGAAGTTGCCGAAGAAGGAAGATTGAGAGCAAAGGTAAAAGGAGAACCCTTTCAGGAAGGGGTCCATGTGATCAAGACAATGGTGAAGGCGGCGACCTACCATCAGATTCAGGTTAAGAGAGAAGACGGAGGCTGGAGGGCGCAGGTTATTCTGGATCTTTAATGAATAACGATAAACGATGGACAACGAACGATGAACGATGGACGATGAACGATGAACAATGAACGGTGAACAATGGAAAATAAAGGTAGCAATAATATTCCTTCCCCCTTGGAGACTGTGTCGCAAGTCCATTCATGGTTCGACAGGCTCACCACGAACGGACCACGGCACATTAAAAATCAATTACTTAGCCGTTCGTCCTGAGCGTGTCGAAGGGTGAACGGCTAATTGTGGCACAGGCTCTGATGGGTGACAATAAACAATGAACAAAGAACGATGAACAAAAGGAGCAAGTTCTAT
>MGQQ01000120.1 GCA_001798855.1 Deltaproteobacteria bacterium RBG_16_49_23
CTGGGCCTGCCTTTGTTGAAGAATTAGTTTTTAGATTTCTGTTAACGAGGGGAGACACACTTGGGGGTTCAATGCGAAATATAGGCGGGATCATGGGAGAGCGTAAGCTGACTCGTGCAACTCTTGCGAATCTTGCACTTGCGGGAATTCCTTATCAATGGCGTCGCTCTGGCAGCAAAGAATGGATAGGCGGAAAAAATGATGATGCTGATGTAGAACTTTATCTTGCCGCACTTAGTTGGTCATACAAAGGCCGGAACCGCACCATGATTTATAACCGTAGAGTACCCTTTATAAGGAAAAACATTGATTTATGCCTTCTTAATTGTAATCCTAAAGATCTCAATGACGCTTTTACTATTCCATCTCGTTACATTGCTCTTGGAGAACTAAAGGGTGGTATTGATCCGGCCGGAGCAGATGAACACTGGAAAACTGCAAGAACATCCTTAGCCCGTATACAAAAAGCATTCTCTGATAGCAAGTCATCACCCTATATATTTTTTGTTGGTGCAGCAATTGAAAACAGCATGGCAGAAGAAATCTGGCGCCAATTAGAAGACGGGACATTAAGCAATGCTGCCAATTTGACCAATGCAGATCAAGTTGCATCCCTTGTGTGGATGGTTATGTAGTTTATAACAAGATAAAAAGGTTGCCCTTACTTCTTTAATAATTCCAGCAATTTTTCGACCTGATAGTCGGACTGCTCTTCAGCCTGTTGCCATGTTTGGATCATCGAATAACATCCCTGTAATTCTTTGACCACCGCATTGACGGGGCGGAGAGGGTCGGAGCCGATTTCCAGCGCCGCCACGATCATCAGCCACCAGAGCATCTCCTCAAATGACTCTTTGTGGAACCACCAGAGATCATGATACTGGTTCACCCGTAAAAATTCGGCAACCTCCCTGTCCTTGAACAACGATTCCGTGATGGCATAAGCTTGAGGAGTGTCAGAGGATGTTGTCTCAAACCATCTTTGGCGGCTGGTAAGCAGTTTGACCAGAGCGACTGCTCTCCGGGTCGTTGCCTCGTCCAATCCCAATTCCTTTAGAACATCGAGAATCGTCTTGTCTAATCTCCAGTCATCTATCCAAAGGCGGCTCTTTTCTGCGAAATCTTCTGGATGGACCACCTGGCCAAGAGCGTGGACAAACAACCAACTGAAAAGGGTTCCCCAGATGTAATTTGAATCGGTCAGTCGATGATGGAGATATTCTGCGGCTCCTTTGATTCTTCCCGGCTGTAGACGCTGAAAATGGCTGGCGATGATCGGCAGATATAGGATGGCCTCCAGTTTATTCCTTAATTCACGGGCAATGACCACCTCGTCTTCTCTCCCCTGACTGAGGTATTTTGCCTCCCGGAGGAGGGCGACTATTTCCCTTGTTATCTCTTCCATCAGTTTCGGGTCCAGTTGGGCCTGGGGTTGAGTGATGCGCGCGTCCATCAAACGATGGAACAGTTCTGTCCTGACCAGCTCCTTAAAAGCATCCTGAAGGGGTTGCAACAGCATTTCTTTAAACGCCTCTTCAATGCTGGGCACCCCGGAGCCATTCAAGGAATTGGCGATCCGGGCATAGTGATGCCACGGATTATCCTGAATCTCCCGAAAATCTAAGAATACATGATATTTATAAGCGCCCAGTTCGACATAGAGACCTTGATCGCACAATTCCTGGCTGTTCCGGAGGTACTCAAGGCCCGCCACATGATCCCGAAAAATGCAGAAGTAGTCAGGGTTGTTGTGCAATCCTAAACCTTCTCCCAGATCTTTTTGGATCAACTTCCGATCCCCTCCTCCTCCAGCCGAGCCAGAATAGGCGACTGATGTCCGAACCCATCCGCGAGCATCCTCATACCTGTTGTGGTAAATAACAAGGGAGCGTTGCTCTCCAAAGCGATTGGAGTAGGCAAAGACATTTTCATTGACCTGTCCTTCCAGTGTGAAGAAGTCATATAAAAGAAAATGATCCACTCCGGAAAAAAGAGAGCGTCGCTTCATCAACGGAAAGATTTCCCTTTCATGACGCTGAACCAATCCCTGGTCCGGCTGCTCATCCCATTTGGCGTACCGGTACTCCATTCCGTATTTTTCCGTGAATCCTTCAATCTGGCCATGGGCAAACATGGGAAGGCCGGGGAGGGTGACTATCAGGGTACATACACCAAAATACTTATCTTCCTTACCGAACTGGGCTACGGCGGTTTCTTCATCCGGGTTGCTCATAAAATTGACGAATCGCTTGAGGATCTCGGGATTAAATTCGAGGGTGTTCTTCATCACGGAGCGGTATTTGGCGTTTTCCTCATCTTTGAGCATATTCATGAAGGCGCTGTTATAGACCCGGTGCATTCCCAGCGTCCGGACAAAGTATCCCTCCAGCAGCCAGAAGGCCTCAGCGAGGAGCAAAGTTCCAGGCGCCTCTCGGGCCACACGATCCACAACCTGACGCCAGAATTCTTCAGGCATATGACGATGAAACTCTTCCCGGGTCATCCCGTGCTCTGCCCGGGAGGGGATGGCGCCTCCGGTGCCTGGCTCGGGAAACCAGAGGCGCTGAAAATGCTTCTTTGTCAGGGTCATGGCCGCATCGAAACGGATGACGGTAAAATTACGGGCGACATGGAGGATGTTCTGAATGACTGCCTCACGGATTTCTTCCTTCAGGAAATTGAGTTGGGCCGTATCATTCCAGGGCATTCGGGTGCCATCATTCCCGTGGTAGATATACTGTTCCCCGCCTGTTCTATGATCCACCCGCTTGAAGACAACAGCGGCATCGCTCTGATCGAAATAGTGATCCTCAAGATGGATTCCCACCTCTTCGTGCCAGGAGAGGTCCGGCCCGCTGAAACGATAGGCAGGGAAAGGACTCTCACCTGACGAGACGAACCAGTCCGGATGCTCAATGACCCATCTCGAATCGATCCCCATATGGTTGGGCACCATATCACTTGCCAGACGAATCCCGCGCCTCCACGCACGGTCTTTTAGATTCTGAAAGGCCTCTTCACCGCCGAGGTCGCCTGCGATCTGATAGTCGAAAAGGGAGTAGGCAGAAGCCACTGCATCAGGACTGCCTAAAAGCTCCTTGATTCTTTTTGATGCGAGACTCCGTTCCCACAGGCCAATGAGCCAGAGTCCGGTGAAGCCCCAGTGGGCTAATCGATCCAACTCTTCGTCAGGAATCTGATCAAGCCGGTAGATGGAGCGGTGATACTTTCTTGAAAGCTGATGAATCCACACATAGATATTTTTTGCCAGTAGCACCAATCTTGGCATCCATTCCAGGTCCGGGCTGAAATGCTCCGGTTCTCCCTCCATTCCGGTGAATTCATACACAGGAGCAGGGGCACGGCTCCAGAGGGCCATTCTTCGCATCCCCGCAAGCTCTTCTTCTTTGATGAGATCCAGGCTGCTGAGGAGAAGGGGGAGGTACCTGCCCAACAGGAATCCCCACCTCTCCCGGATGTATTCGAGTTGTCCTGAGAGCGAATGGGGAACAGCAATGGCAGGACTCCGAAGCATATCGATGAGATTTTGATGGTCAGGGCCAAAGGGAGGCTGTGCATTGAAGAAGAGGTGAAGTTGGCCCATGATCCGGAGGTAGAGGGTCTCTTTCTCAAGAGTGGCGTCGCCGAAAAGCTCGATGAAAGGAGAGAAGGCGGGGTTCCTATTGGCCATCCAGAACATGAGCATCTCTTCTAACAGAATCTGGCGGTTGGCCACTCCCTCTGTTTCACCTTCCAGATAAACTTCGGGCGGTATCCCTTGCCGGTAGACGGTTACGGCCGGAAACTCTTCTGCAAATTTTCGCAAGGTCTCATCCACTCTGAATTCGCCGAATGTTTCATAGAGCGAATCGATCGCCTCTTTCATCACCCGAGAGTTTTTCTCCTCCCCATAGAGACCGGTGATGTAGTGGAGAATCTCATCGATGAGCCCCATTGCGTTCATCTGACCGGGGTGAATGGCCTGCTCCGGAAAGTTGACGAGATCCCTTTTTTCATTCATCCTCTGGACGAATAATCTGACCGCACGGAAGTTCGGAAAGATGACATTTCCGCTGAGGGTAAATAAGGACTCGTCAAACTGATAGAGGTCCCGTGCCTTACGGGAGATGTGGAATTCCATCACCGCAGCATTCTTCATGGCTATTAATATAGGCTAATCTGTTGAAGGACTCAAGAAAAATCATATAACCCCCCTTCATCCCCCCTTAATTTAATGGGGGAATCCCGCGAAACGCGGGACTCCTCCATTTGAAAAAGGGAGGTGAAATACTTCCCCCTTTGGCAAACTGATCCTTACCCATAACCTGGGTTGCTGGACACAAGGGGCACCATGATAAATTCCCCATCCCCCTCCTGACCTCCCCCTTGAAGGGGGAGGAACGTGGGGATTACCTTCCCTTTCATTAGGAGGACCATAGCGATTACCCTCCCCTTCAGCCTGCCTGCGCGAAGCCGCTTCGGCGAAGGCAGGGGGAGGGTTGGCCTGCCTGCCGAAGCCTCGGCGCAGGCAGGGGTGGGGTATGCCAAAACCTCAATTGCACCAGTCGTACGTTCCCTCCTTGTGTCCAGCCCCCCGACTTATGGGACACAGTTAGTTTGGCAAAGGGGGATTGAGGGGGATTTGGGTATTACGATCTTTCAAATGCAGGAATGACCGGATCCAGTTTCAACGTAGAGAGGTATCTGACAGCTTAACAAATCCGATTCCACGTTTTTTAAATTCCGGGATCGCTTCCATCACACCCTCTGCGGTTCCGCCCTCAGGCCGATTCATATGGAGAAGGATGATGGAGGAGGGAGGGACATTGAGCAGAGCTTCTTTTACCTGGCTCTTCTTAAAGGTGGCGCCTGCATCTCCGGAAAGACTGAAATTGACGACCTCATACCCTAAGGCATTGGCCATTTCGACACAGATCTCATCACTGTGACCTGTTGCGGGCCGGTAATATTTTGGCCTGCGTCCAGTGAGGGTCTCTATTTTTATGGCATTCTGCTCGATCTCATCGAACATTTCGTCCACATTTTTTGTCCCCTCAATGCCATAGGCAGAACGGCCCATCGATGAACAGGGTTTATGATTTAAACCATGATTTCCGATATCGAATAACGGATTCCTGGCTAATTTTTTAAATATTTCGAGATTGACATCGATCCACCCGCCGCTGATAAAGAGGGTCGCAGGAATCTTTTCTTCCTCCAGATACCCGATCAATTTTGCATCATAGCTTGAGCTCCTCCGGCCTCCACAGGCATCAAAAGTGAGGGCGATGATTTTTCGGTCTGCAGCGAGTCTGGTTTTCACCCCGCTCACTCTCTCTCCCCATTCTTTTGGGATCCTTCCACTCATCGACGAAACAATCTTCTCCCTGTCGATTTTTACCTGGCATTGGCTGGCATCGACGGGCAAGCAGAGAGTGAGAAGGCAAAAAGAAAACAAGGTCAGATTTGCTTTATATCTTTTCATTGGTATTGATAGGACGGCCATGGAGAACACCCTACTTATAATTTGATTTTCCAAAATTTGTCAAACAGGGTCTTTATGATGGAGTGTCTTTTTTCAGAAGTTAAATCGGCAGATTTAAGAGCGTGGTAAATGAAGGGTTACTGCAAAAACAAAAATACGCAAAAAAAATCTTGACATTTTACAGCGACCGTGCATAGATAAACCTAGTCGCGAGGTAAAACGTGGTTATTTTTTTACCTAAACGTATACCTTTATCTTTTTGCCGTCTTGACTCTGGGAAGAGAAACCATGCTGAAAGCCACGTTTCTCGCGACTACCCTGGGGTTAAGACGGCTTTTCTTTTTAGAAAGCAATTAATGTTCCAAAAAGATTCTTTTTTTATCTAACACAATATGATTCTCGGAACATAAAAAAATATAGTAAATTCAAAATGTTAAACAGATTTAAAAAAGAAATTAACAAACCCAGAAATCCCTCATCAAGAAAATCAGGCAGCTTTCTGCGTAAAAATCCGCACTGACTGCGGATTTTTACGCAGTTGAGGGATCGAATAGTACTCAGCAAAGGGGGTGGTAGCGCTTAATCATATTGGAACTTATCAGAAGGTCTCATGGGCATAAAATCCTTTATCTGACAGAGAACTAACAGCTCGAAAATGGGATCGTTGCACAATTGGCCGGGGACAATCAGTCAGGAAGAATTCCTCTATGAAGAATCCCATTCTCGAGACTAGGAAAGGGGGGGAGATTATGGGGGCTGAAAGAAAGGGGAAGAGAAGCGTATTTATCCGGTGTCTTGTAAGTTTGTTAACCTTTACCGCATGGATTTTAATCTTTTTTGCCCAGGGGCATGCACAAAACTTCAAGTTAGGGAACCAAGGACACCCGGAGGAAAGTTATAAAAAAGGAGAACTCTTAATTAAGTTTAAGTCCGGTGTTTTAAAGGAAATTCAGGATAAGATCCATATCCGGCATGGGTCAGAAAAAATTAAAAAGTTTCAGTCTTTAAATATCCACCATATAAAAGTTAAAAAGAACATGAGCATTGAAGAGGCAATAGTCCTCTATCAGGTTGAGCCAGAGATTGAATATGCCGAGCCGAACTATCTTCTTACCATCGTCGCCTTTCCCAATGACGCTTACTTCCCCTATCTATGGGGCCTCTCTAACGCAGGCCAGACGGGAGGAACTCCAGGCGCAGATATAGATGCCTCCCGCGCATGGGATATTTCCATCGGGAGTCATGATGTCGTAGTGGGAGTCATCGACACCGGCGTGGACTATTTCCACCCCGACCTGCAGGAAAACCTCTGGACGAACCTGGCCGAATACCAGGGCACGGCAGGAGGTGACGACGACAGTAATGGATATATGGATGACATTTATGGAATCAATGCTTATGAGGATGGTTTTGATGTGATGGATGATCATGGGCATGGAACCCATGTTGCCGGGACGATCGGCGCCGCCGGAAATAATGGCATCGGCGTGGCTGGGGTGAACTGGCGCGTCCGGATCGTTTCCTGCAAGTTTCTCAACCGGGACGGCTATGGCTATACCGATGGAGCCGTGGAATGCCTGGAATACATGCGAATGTTGAAAGACGGGGGAGTCAATCTTGTCGCCACAAATAACAGCTGGGGTGGAGGAGGATATTCCCAAACCCTCTATGATGCGATTGATGCCCAAAGGAGAAGCGGCATTCTCTTTATTGCGGCTGCCGGAAATGACAATATTGATAATGATCAATTTGATTTCTATCCGGCCAGTTACTCTCTCCCGAACCTCCTTTCAGTGGCTGCTACGGACTTGAACGACCGCAAGGCATGGTTTTCGAACTACGGGAGGAAAACGGTTCATGTCGGAGCGCCCGGAATGGATATCGTATCACTCCGGGCAAGCGAAACGGACATGTACGGGGACGGCCAGCATTTCATCCCTTCGGGAGATCCGGGGGCTCAATATTACAGGGCAAGCGGCACAAGCATGGCGACCCCTCATGTCACCGGGCTTGCTGCCCTGATCAAGTCTCACAATCTGAACAACGATTGGCAGGGAATAAAGAACCTCATTCTCTCGGGCGCTGAAGAATCCATCAATTTTTACGGAACAACCATTGCAGGCCGGATTAATGCTTATGAATCCTTGACCTGTGCCAACAGGCCTCTCTTTTTCGCCTTAAAATACACGGACGCCTCACAGGTTGGGGAAGTCACCACGCTTGCAGCATTGAGCATCAACTGCGGTTCGCCTCTGGGGCCGGTGACGGTCACGGTTTCATCGGGAGAAGTCATCGCATTAATGGATGATGGCATCGCCCCCGACCTTGCCGAAAGAGACGGAATATTTTCGGCCTCCTGGATACCCTCAGCTCCCTTCTCATTTCTCACTTTTTCTTCACCGGCCGGGAGAGAGATTGTCCCTGCTCCTTCTATATTAACCAATTTACTTCCTTCTGGTTTACTGAACACCGCTTACAGCCAAACCCTGGCAGTTTCGGGTGGAACCCCTCCTTATACCTGGTCTGTGCATTCCGGCAGTCTTCCGGGAGGATTGAATCTTAACGGCGCAACGGGTGAGATTTCGGGGATTCCATCAGCCACAGGCGCCTGGTCTTTCACTCTCAAGGTCGCTGATTCACAAGACGCATTTGTGACAAAGCCCTTTTCAATAACGGTTAAAGATATCGATCTGGTCATGACCTCGATCTCCGGTCCCGCCGCCGGAAGTCTGGGGCAGCAAATTGCCATTACCACCACCGTTAAGAATCAAGGCAGTGGCAGCTCGGCCGGGTTCTACGTATCTGTTTACCTCTCTGTGGACTCTGCCATCAACACCAATGATCTCGCCATCGGTACAAAATATGCGGGTTCATTGGGTACAGGGGAACAGCGGGCGCTCACCATTTATGCAACGATTCCTGCGACCCTTGCCCCGGGCGCTTACTATCTCGGAGTGATTGCAGATACGGGCAACCGAGTGGCTGAGTTGAATGAGGGGAATAATTCCCTTGCGGGCAATCCAATTTCGATCATTTCCGAAGTCGATCTTATCATCACTTCGGTCTCAGCTCCTTCTTCGGCAGGCATGGGCCAGCAGATTACTGTTACTTCCACAGTGAAGAATCAGGGAAGCGGCAATGCGGGTGAATTTTATGTGACCTTATATCTTTCTATGGACTCGACCATAACAAGCGACGACATCGAAATACGCTCCGGGCATGTGAGCTCACTCGAGGGGGGCGGTCAGAAGACGGTCACTATCGATGTCCCACTTCCTGTTTCCCTATCGGGCACTTATTACATCGGAACGATCGCGGACGGCAGAGGGGCGGTGGCCGAGTCGAATGAGAACAATAACGCTCTGGCCGGCAATCTAATCTCTATCACCAGGGCTGACCTTATTTTCACCTCGGTATCCGGGCCTTTAAACGCAAACGCAGGCCAACAAATTGCGATATCCGCCACAGTGAGAAATCAAGGGGGCGGCGGTTCCGGTGGTTTTTATATCACCCTCTATCTCTCCACGGATTCAACCATCACAGGATGGGATGATGGGGGAGGAGGTGATATTGCCATAGGCCAGGCTTATGTAAACGGCCTCGCTTCAGGCGCTGAGCAGGTGGTCATTGTCAATGGCACGATTCCGGTCAACCTGACGGGGAGTTACTACCTCGGAGCCATTGCGGATGGTGAGAAAATAGTCCCGGAGTCCAATGAGAATAATAACGCACTTCACGGCAATCAGATTGTCATCGCAGGGGGGTGCTCTGATCTGGTTATCGCTTCGGTGTCCGGTCCGACAAACGGCAATGCAGGTCAACAAGTACCCGTGTCCGTGACGGTGAAGAACCAGGGAAGCTGTGGTTCATCCGGCTTCTATCTCACTGCCTACCTCTCCATGGACACGGTGATAACACCCAACGATGTTTCCATCGGATATGTTTATGTGGGTCCGCTTCCTGCAGGCGGGCAGCAGTCGGTCACAGTCAACGGCGCTCTTCCTTCCACTTTCGGCGGAACGTATTACCTTGGAGCAATAGCGGACAGCTCCAATGGTGTTGCTGAGGTGAGCGAAGGAAACAATGCATTTCTTGGAAACCCAATCCTCATTACGGGAGGAGGGCCTGACCTCGTCATTACTTCGATTACCGGCCCCGGGACCGCAATCGCGGGACAACAGATCGAGGTTACTGTTATCGTCAAGAACCGGGGCAATGCAAATTCACGCAGTTTCTATATTTCCCTTCACCTTTCATCTGGGGCCGAGCTCACTTCAAATAGTGTGCAGATCGGTTCAGGATATTGTTCCAGCATGGGCATCGGCAGCGAGAAAATACGCACACTCTATGGCACGGTTCCCGCCAACCTCGCCGGCACTTATTACATCGGAGCCATTGCGGACAGCAACAAAGTGGTCACTGAGTCGAACGAGAATAATAACTCCTTTGTCGGCAATCAGATCTCTATCACCCAACCATAGAATGAACCACCCAAAGGGGTATGGGAGTTAATCCCATACCCCTTTGCCTTCAAGAATGTGTTGCCTGTTTTAACCCCTTCATTCTCTTTCGGGTGAAACTTGACAAGTCCCTTCCTATTCGGATACCTATACAAAAATAGAGACAAAGGTGTGATGATCAAGGTCGGGACAAGCGGCTTCTCTTTTGCGGACTGGAAGGGGACGGTCTATCCCCCTGGTCTCCCCGAGAGGGAGATGTTGTCTTTTTATGAAAAGGAACTGGGATTTAAAGCCCTGGAGGTGAACTTCACCTACTATACCCTTCCCTCCCAGAAGAGTTTTGAGGCCATGTCGAAAAAGACCTCGGGGGATTTCAAATTTGTCGTGAAGTCTTATAAAGGAATGACCCATGAGATCCGGAACAAAGAGACAGGCGAGATGATCGACAATCAGGAGGTATTTAAAAAGTTTAAATACAGCCTCCTCCCGCTTATCGAAGACGGGAAGCTCGCCGCCATCCTCGCCCAGTTCCCTTATGGTTTCTTTCCAAACCGGGAGAATTTGGGCTACCTCGAAAGGTTCAGAGAGGAGATGGGGGCTATCCCCCTTGTCTTTGAATTCCGGAACCAGACATGGATGAAGGAAGTAACCTTTGAATTCTTGACGAAGAACGGCGTTGGGTTTTGCATCGTGGACGAGCCCAAACTTTCCAAACTGATGCCCTATCTTCCCAGGGCCACTTCGGAGATCGGTTATTTCCGGTTCCATGGAAGAAATCCCCAATGGTTCAATGTTCCCACCTCGGTGAGGTATGACTACCTTTACAGCGAAGGAGAGTTGAAAGAGTTCGTCCCGGATATCCAGGACATTTCCCGGAAGACGGCAAAGACGCTGGTCTTCTTTAATAACTGCCATGCCGGTTCCGCAGCCAAGAATGCGGCCCAGATGGCCCGGCTGCTCGTAGAGCACAATTAGCAGATAGCGAATAGCATATAGCTAATGGCATAAGATAATGACTATTAGCCATAAGCCATCAGCCATTGGCCCAAAGGAGGTACGGTGATTGAGATTGACTTTAAGAAAGGGGATGGGTTCATCCCGGTCGTTATTCAGGACGCTTCGACCCACCAGGTTCTGATGCTGGGTTATATGAATCAGGAGGCCTGGGAGGAGACGCTCCGGTCAAAGAGGGTGACCTTCTGGTCAAGGTCACGGAAAAAATTATGGCTGAAAGGGGAGACGTCGGGCCATTTTCAGGAGGTGAAGGAGATCCTGCTCGATTGCGATGGGGATACCCTTTTAATTAGGGTCGATCAGATCGGCGAGGCGGCCTGTCACACGGGTTTTCGAAGCTGTTTCCATCACCGGTTTGAGGATGGGGAGTGGAAAATTTCAGGGGAGAGAATCTTTGACCCGAAGGAGGTATACGGAAAGTGAGCATACTGAAATTAGGAGTTCCCAAAGGCAGCCTTGAGAGCGCCACGATCGAACTCTTCAGGAAATCAGGCTGGAAGATTGTGGTGAGTTCACGGAGCTACTTCCCTATGGTGGATGATGAGGAGATTCGCTGTACTCTGGTCCGGGCCCAGGAGATGTCGAAGTTTGTGGAGGCGGGCACGCTGGATGTAGGGCTGACGGGAAGGGATTGGATCCTGGAAAATGGCTCTGATGTCGACGTTGTTCAGGATCTGGTCTATTCTAAAACGAGTACGGCTCCTGCCCGATGGGTGCTGGTGGTTGCGGAAGATTCTTCCATCCGTACCATCAAGGATTTGGAGGGAAAGAAGATTTTTACGGAACTGGTCAATTTCACCCGGCGCTATTTTACCGAAAGGGGTGTCAAGGTGGATGTGGAGTTCTCGTGGGGAGCCACCGAAGGCAAGGTGATCGAAGGATTGTGCGATGCCATTGTGGAGGTGACGGAGACCGGAAGCACATTGCGGGCAAACGGCCTTCGCATTGTCGAAGAGCTGATGCAGACCAATACGCAGTTGATTGCCAATCGTAAAGCCTATCAAGATCCATGGAAAAGGGAGAAAATCGAACAGATATCGCTCCTCCTACAAGGGGCGCTCCGGGCCGAGGGGATGGTGGGGCTGAAGATGAATGTTTCGGCGAATGACCTCAAGAGCGTCATGGAGATCCTCCCCAGCATCACCGGTCCAACGATTTCCAACCTCTTTCAGAGCGACTGGTTCGCCCTGGAAGTCATGGTCTCCGAAAAGGTCGTGCGGGAACTCATCCCGAAATTGTTGAAACGGGGCGCTGTGGGGATTATCGAGTATCCCCTCAATAAAGTCATCTGATTTTCGATTTGGGATTACCGCTTTGCGAATGCTTCCGCGAAGCATTCAGGATCATGCTGGGTCTCGTCTTCGATCTGTTTCCGCACTTGACGGACGTACTCCACGATTGGATCAGTCTTCATCTTAAACTTCTATAAGTTCCTCCGGCGTGCATTTGATTGAGGTTTTGGTCTAACGATTAAATTAACGGGCGGCTATTCGCCGTCCTGTTGAATGGCTCGTGAGAGGCTTCTTTATTATAGTTGATTTCAGAGGATATTTTTGAGGGTTTTCGAGGTTGTCAATTTCTAAATCAACATCCAATTCTGGCCAATATAAATGATAACCATGAAGCAACTGAACATTTTGTATGGAACCCAACGTTTGATCCTTAAAATAAGGATAAACCTTATAACTCAGCAAGTATTCCTTTTCTTTTACAAAAATCCATATGCCAAAAGGGGTTATATTTTCAACGCTTACTGAAATGTCTTTGCCACGCTTCAATAATTTCATTTTTATGCTCCTCAACAATTTTTTGAATTTCGTTTAACCTTTTTGGGTTTAATCCATGATAAACGGCTAACGACACAATGGGTTCAATCCAAAATTTAGCCTCGCCTTCCTCCCTTGTTACATGGATATGGATTCGCTCCTCTTCATTTGAAAGGAAGTAAAATCTATACCCTTTTTCCCTGAAGATTGTTGGACTCATACAAATTTATTTTAACATCTAACGGTTAACAAGCCATCTTGCAATGATAAAACATTATCAAAAAAAGATAGAAGGGTCAAGATAGTTAAATGGAGTTAAATGGAGTCCATCATTGAGAAGACATATCATTTTGAAAATGATTTTTTTAAATCCCTCCCAACCTTCCCTGCCTACCGGCCCCGGTCCCGACCGAGGGCGGGGCAGGCAGGCTTTACCCTCCGGGCCAGAGGTCCTATGGGCCGGAGACCAAAGGGAGGGGTGATCCCCCTCTTTTTATAAAGCCTGCCTGCACGAAGCCCCGCCTGCCGAAGCCTCGTGCGGTGGGCAGGGCTCCGGTGAAGGTAGGGGAGGTGAGGAGGGATTTGGTTGCCAGTGTCCATCCAATTATGGACTGATCGGTAACCTCAACCTTAACCTAAACCTGCGATTGCGTGAGCAAGGCCACGACTTCCATGTGGTAGGTCTGGGGGAACATGTCGATGAGGCAGAGCTTTTGAAGGAAATATCCCTTCTCCGAGAAAAGACGGAGGTCACGGGAGAGGATGGTCGGTTCGCAGGAAACATAGACAATTTTTTTCGGTCCCAATCCTGCAATAAGATCGACGACCTTCTTGCAGCCTGCCCTCGGAGGATCAAGGATCATCTGATCAGGCCTTCCCCTTTTCCAGTCCTTTAAAACTTCCTCCACCTTTCCCTCAATGAAACGAGCATTTCGAATCCCGTTTCTCTCGGCATTGAATGTTGCATCTTCAACAGCCGCCCTGTTCTCTTCAATTCCCCAGACCTCTCCGGCATGAATGGCCAGAGGGAGGGTGAGATTCCCCACACCGGCATAGAGGTCGAGAACCTTCTCATTCTCCCCACCACCGGAGAATTCGACCACCGTATCGATCAGTTTTTGATTCTGGTTAAGATTGACCTGGAAGAAACTTTCCGGAGAGCTCCGAAGGTGGAGAGGTTCTTTTCTTTTTAAATTTTTCAAGAAGAGGGCGAAGTTTAGATGAGGATTTCCAAAGGAAAGCCACTTTTTCTTTCCCTTCAAGGCGAAGCCTTTGATGATGGGATCGGCTTGAAGGAAAGTTTTCAGCCGCTCTTCCGTTCTCCGGTGGCGGGGATGATAAGGAAGGATGAGAATTCCTCTTTTTTCTTCCGGAGAGATGTTTATTTCAATCTCCCCGAACTCCTCAAAAAGCGTCTTTTCCTTTCGAAGCGTTTGAATCGTCTCATTGATGAGAGGGTGAGAGACCGGGCAGCCCTCGATGTCGATGATGCGGTGCGATCTCTCCTGATAGAAACCGAGGGATCCTCCTCCTACTTTCAACTGGACTCTGACCCGGTAGCCAAAAGGATCCGGGGAAGGGAGAACAGAGATAGAGGGAATTTCCCGCCATCCTCCCAATCGCCCCATGATCTCCTTCAGGATCTCTTTCTTCAATTCTCCCTGGATGGCATAACGGATGTGTTGCCAATGGCATCCCCCGCACAGGCCAAAGTATGAACAGGGAGGGTCGACTCTCCAGGAAGAGGGTTCGATGACCTGGATTAATCTTCCCATGGAGTATTTCTTCTTCTCTTCGACAATCTCGATCCATGCATAATCACCAGTCACAGCGTAGGGGACAAAAACCACTTTACCGTGGGTCCGGCCTACTCCATATCCTTTAAATGCTACAGATTCAATCGGAACCTGAACTTTTTTCACCATGGTTCTCAATAGCATGGTTGAGAATGATATTCAATGGATTCAAGGAAGGAAGTCTTGAAGAGAGGGATAGTGAGGTGTCAGGCTGCATCCGCTCAACGCAGCCCAGAAAAGATAAGTGAAAGCACCTCAAAAAATTACACAAGATAAGAAAATTAGATAATTCTGCCTCGTTTCATCCCCAAACATTAGTACTTCCTGAAATCCACGAGGGGCCATTTTAGCCAAGCATGCTTGATTTTAATCGGTAATCATTGATGGTCTTCTTGATGGTATTTTTGATCTTGACATTCAATTTTTATTTTAATACATTCAACCCATCCCAAAGCAAGTTCTTGCCAAATATTAAAAAAGCCGAGGACCCACGCAAAGAAAGGTTTATTCTGTGATACATCAGAAAAGTTAGTGAGCAAGAAGTATTAAGGTAAACGGGCAGAATGGAGGAACTTAAATGTTTGGAATAACTATTTCTCCAGCATTAGTCTGGGCAATTATTGGAGTTGTTCTTGTGATTATTGAGTTGGCTACTTTTACTTTTATTCTGAGCTTCTTAGGAGTAGCAGCGATTATTGTATCTTTGACCACGTGGAGCAGCTTGACTCCTGGGATAAATAGTCAGCTTGCTGTTTTTGCTATTTCGTCCATATTGATGATGTTTTTACTCAGAAAAACGGCAAGGAGACTTTTTGCGGGTACTAATGACGTTAAACCCGATTACATGGGCAAGAAGGTTAAAGTTATAAGAACAATACCGGTAGGGGGTGAGGGGGCTATTGTATACCGCGGTTCAGATTGGATTGCCTTTAGCGATTACGCCGATATTATACGTGAAGGCATAACTGTAGAGATAGTATCAATTGAAGGTATACGTATC
>MGQQ01000121.1 GCA_001798855.1 Deltaproteobacteria bacterium RBG_16_49_23
GGAAAGAGAGAGGCCCGCCAGGACTTTCATTTCCGCCTGATCGGGATAATTGTCGAGCCCGTTGCTTTCAAAAAGAACAATCTCAATCTCGTCAAGAAATGGCGCCAGCATGACCACGTTTGGAACAATGTGATCGGGATAGATATAAGAAGTCGTGGCCAGCTTGAAGGGAAAAAACCCCTTAAAGCTTTTCGTGAGATGCTGAGCCATTTCCGTATTATCGCAGAAACAAGCCCCTACTTCCAACGTAACTAAATTAGTAGGTGTATGAAACACCGACCATATAATTCCGCTCGGGTGAAGGGGAAAAGAATTGAGTCCCCCCGACGAAGGATCCGAACTCCGCATACTTCCGATTGAAGAGGTTATTGATACCCACAAAGGCTTTCAAACCTTTATAAGAGTAGGAAAGTCTTGTATCAACCGTGTAGTACTTGTCCAACTTGTCAACACTGTTTTCAAAATCGCTGATCAAATGGCGGGAACCGACGAAGTTGGCTCTAGTGTCGAACAGAAATCCTTTTCCCAGACGGACATCCGCGCCAGCCGAAGCCTTGTGCCTTGGGACAAAGGGAATATCATTCCCTGAAAAAAGACCTTTGCGAAGGCGAGATCGAGTGTAGCTGTAATTTCCCCAAAGATTCAGCCACCGAAAAGGTTTGAATGCTGCTCCCATCTCTGCTCCCAGGCGTCGGGCTTTTGGGTAATTCTTATTAGCGCCAAAGGGATTCTCCGGGGTGGAAGTAGGATCGAAAAAAATCTCATCCTCGGTGTCGACTCGGAAAAAGGTCACACTGCCTTCGATCCGGTCGGTAAAGGCATGACGGATTCCTGCTTCATATTGGAGGCCGGTCTGGGGTTTGATCCCAGGATTCAGGCGGACTTCGGTGACCTGAAAGAAGTTGACGGGGTCGAATATGAATTCAATCAATTCATCTGTAACAGGAAATCGGAAACTTCGCTTCACGCTGAGAAAAACGGAAGACTTCTTGCCATAAAAATAGTCCAGGCCAGCATTCCATGCAGCCTTGTCATCCCTGACCTTGTCTTTAGAGTCAGGCGTTTCCTGAGACAGGTCAAACGTCACCCATTCATGGCGATAACCCAGAGATAAGATGAAGTTTTCCAGGATCGAAAACTCATCCAATAAGTAAACCCCTGTGGCTTTTTTCACTACTTCGGTTTTGTTTTGCGGCGGGTCTGAGAAGGCAGAGTTGGAGAAGATTACGGAATCCGATTTGTAGAAGTCGAGTCCAAGGGTGAGCTTATTGGCATGATTCCATACCGGAATTTCAAGAAAATATCTCGGAGTAAAACCCCACGTTGTCAGATTTCTCCTGTCATCGAAAGAAGGCTGAGGCAAAGGGTCGAAGAAAAATGTGGAAACTTCCCTGTGGCGGTACGAGAACTCTGCATCGATTCGTCCAAGGTTCCCAAACCTGGCTTTCATTCCCAGCGCGCCATACATGTCATCCGTTTCTGCCGTGTCATGAGGAGCCTTGGTAGCTCGCCTTCCCAGTGTATGTATCTGTTCCTTCGTCAGGTTCCCCGGCAAGCCGGTGTCATCTTTATGAAAATTTCCGCTGAGGTTGAAACTTAAACGGTCATCTACATCATAAATCAGTCTGCCGCCAACGTCCTTGGCCCTGAGAAACCCATTGTCACGATACCCCTCCGTGGCCTTGTAACCCGCGTTGAGAATGGCTGATAAAGGGCCCCATTTTCCGCTGACGGAAGCAGTCTCATTGTTATAATGATAGCTCCCTCCTGAGACACCCGCTTCAACCGAAAGGGTTTTTTGCGGTCGCTTTGTAATAATATTAATGACACCCGCTGTTGCGTTATCCCCGTAAAGAACGCTTCCTGACCCCCGGAGGATCTCGATCCGCTCGACCTGTTCCAGAGGAATCTGGGACCAATCCACTCCGCTGAGGTCAATCTCATTCACTCTTCTACCGTCTACCAGAACGAGGGTATTGAGGGGACCTATCTCACCGAACCCCCGGATGTCCATAAATACGTTCTTTCCTGTTCCCCGGAGATCGTTAACAACCACCCCTGCTTCGTTTCTCAATAAATCAACTGTTGTCTGAGCATAAGAACGCTCAATTTCCTCCCGGCTGATGACGGTGATATTGGCAGGAACCTTTCTGATTTCTTGCTCATCCCGGGCGGCAGTGACTACAACCTTCTCAAGCGTGACCTCCTTCTCCTGAGCGAAGAGTGAGAGAGGAATCGAAATGAGAAGCATGGATAAAGCAACGAGCAAAACAGAGTGTTTCATAAAGCGCCTCCTCCGGCCATTCAATGGGCCCAAAAATAGTTTTGACCGACCGTGAACCACGCAGGGTTCACGGCAAACCCTGAACCATGTTAGGTTCAGGGCCGAAGGAAGGGTTCAAAAAAAATCCCCAGCCTTCGCATCGAAGACTGGGGATTATACCCGCATGCACCCTTCACAGTCTTTGCCTCGAAGACTTCTTCGTGAAGCATATCCAGGCCAGGTTTTCTGACTCTCCCGACCTTAACTCGCCTTCCCATGCATCAGCATAGTGGCTTTCTGGTTAAGGCACTTATCCCGAATAAATTTCGGGATCGGGACTACAGCGGCGGGTCCGTCCCCGACTTTCTCCGACTAAACGGAGGTCACGGGGTTCCCTTCGCCTGGATATTATCCAATCAAACGATTTCCATTTAACCGATCATCGAAGTAATTGTCAAGGTTTTATCTCGAAAAGCAAAGATAATTTTGTTTTAGAAATTTTTCAACTTCCTCTAAGGTTGGGATTCCTTTTCTTCCGCCGAGGTCGAGGCATTTGAGGGCGGCGGCGGCATTGGCAAACCTCAAAATTTCTACTACCTCCCAATTCTGGAGAAGGCCGTATATGAATCCGGCATGGAAGACATCGCCTGCTCCGGTCGTGTCCACTGCCTTTATCTTGAACTCTTTAACATATAAAATTTCTCCGTTAACTAACGCCATAGCGCCTTCATGCCCCAACGTGGAGCAAAGAAATCCGGAAGTCTGCCTTTGAAGTTCGACCAGGGCCTTCTCACGATCCGGAATTCCGGTCATCAGGGCTGGAAACCGTGACGAGGTGATGACAAAGTCAATCTGTCTGATCAATTTCCCTGTAAGAGGTTCGACCTTATCTATATCGATGACCGTCGGGATTCCCTCTTTTTTTGCCCATTGTGCAGATCGAATGGCAGCGCGAGTATCATGTCCATCCAGGTGGAGGATTTTCCCCGAGCAGACATCCTCCTTCCGTAGTTCTCCTTCGCGGTACATCAGTCGTTCATCCCGGTCCCAGAGGATCGTCCGTTCACCTGAGAGGCCGTCCACAAGGATCACAGCGAACTGATTCGTGGCATCGGGTTCGCTCGTCACTGAAGAGACATCCACTCCTTCCCGGCGAATAGAATCGAGAGAGAAGGAGCCGAGATCGTCCCCTCCAACTTTTCCGATATATTTTGTCTTGATGGACCATCGAGCGAGGGCGACCAGAGCCGTGGCGACCTGCCCCCCTCCCTGCCTGGAGAATTGCCGGATTCTCATCTTGGAATTGAGTGTTGGAAATTCCGGCACAACGGTGAGGAAGTCAACAGAGTTGAGACCCATCCCCACCACATCAAATGGTTTATCTCGCAGATGAAGATCAAAACGCATGAGTTTCTTTTAAACCCTGGGGCCGAACAGACCGTGAAGATAGCGGTTGAGAACAAGGGAGCGCTCGATGTTCATTCCATACCTCCCCTTTCCAGAAGCCGGCGCTGTTCCTCGATGTAACGCTGCAATTCTTCGGGCTTAGGCAGTTCGAGTTGGTACTTGGATACGAAGAGCCGATTGTCCATGCCTGCCAGGGCATACTCCACAAGAGCATGATTCTTGCCCGTGCAGAGAAGAATTCCGATGGGCGGCTGGTCGCCCTCGGTCATCTCGTGGGTGCGGTAATAACTGACATAGGTATTGATCTGGCCGAGGTGTTCGTGGCGGAATTCGTCCACCTTAAGCTCCACCAGCACATGGCACTTCAGCACCCGATGGTAGAAAACGAGATCCACGAAGAACGCCTCGCCGCCAATGAGCAGGCGTTTCTGGCGTCCCTCGAAGCAGAATCCGTGGCCGAGTTCCAGCAGGAAGTATTGCAGTCTCTCGATGAGCGCAGCTTCCAGTTTAGATTCGGGTAGCACCTCGTGTGGTCGCAGGCCAAGGAACTCGAATATGTAAGGATCGCGAATAACATGCTTTGGTGCGGACTGGACTGCCGCCGCGTTGGCCATTTCAGACAATTTGGCTTTGTCCCGGGAAAGCCCCGACCGCTCGAAGTAGAGGCTTCCGATTTGGCGTTTAAGCTCGCGCACCGACCAGTTCCCCTTGATGCACTCGATTTCATAAAAAGCGCGCTTGAGAGGATATTCGATTCCTGTCAACAGTTCAAGATGAGTGTACGACAGGCGCTCGACAAGTAGCCCTCCGGAAGCAGAACTTATTCCAGTCGCTGACCGGACAATCGTTCCAGTTGCTTCGGCTGATGCCGATTTTCCGGTCAGTGACCGGAAAATCTCGTGGGTGGCCGTTGTAGAATTTTCTATTGAAGTCCACTCTCGCGACACTGCCTCACGGATTTGTGGATAGACACGGTAAAACGAGAGGTAGGCATAGAGTCTGGGCCGTTCGCAGGCTGGAACCCCTTGCTTGCGCAAGGCGTTGGCAAGGCGTTGCATAAGCTGTTCTCCATACTCGGCCCGATCCTGGCCCTGCAGTTCGTATTCGTGAATGTATGCGCCGATAAGCCAATTACGACAGGTTAAAGCGATGTTGACCGCTCCCGCGGCAGTGCTTTGCGTGCGTAGGTGGATGTCCGCAATGGCGTGGACAAGGGCGTCAAAGTTCATGTCTCATCCCCCGTCATCAAACATTTTATTTCGGAGTAAAGATAGATCAAATCGCATGAGTTTCTTTTACAAAGTTTTGAGTAATTTTTCAAGGTTTAAAAAAAGGGGGCTTAAAAAAGAGAGCGAGGTTCTATTGTAAGAAGGAGTTCTTGGAGTCAGGTAACACCAAGCTTAAAACTTTAGAGCTTTAGCACGAGTCCTCCTTTGTTCACTTTATCTTATCAGGAGCTAATTTTCCAAACATTTTCCCGTGTAAGTTCTGCTGCATAGGCGACAGCCGCCCGAATGTCATCAATGATCAGAGAAGGATAATGTTCGATGATTTCCTCCGGGGTCAATCCCTCAGCAAGAGCATCCAGGATGATTGAAATGTAGATCCGAGTTCCCCGAATACAGGGCTTTCCGGTGCAAACCTTGGGATCAACAGTCACCCGAGCCAGCAATCCGTCTCTTGTCATATTTAACCTCTGTCCCCTCTCCATATCTCCTTTCCTGCCGGGGTTGGTGTGAGGGACGCATTCAATTTCATGATAGCATGTTTAGATTATCGCTTAAAATTGAACAAAGTCGGTTCTGCAACAAAAATTTTTAAAGGCGTCCTTAAGTCGTAACTGATACCATAAACCGTTCCAATCGGCCCCACATGCTGAGATATCCCTGGATAACGTGTTTTAAGATATTGACTCATTCAACTCCCCTCCTTTTCTATGATTTAGTTTTAAATCCTCCAATGATAAAAGCGACAATAACCCATCTTATAAATAGATAGATAAGCCAAGGTGAAATAAATCCAATAAAGACAAGAAGACTTAATTCTCTCCATCCTGGTTTAAAAGAAAAAGACCCCTCCCTAGTTTCATTGATAAGATCAGAAAGCTTTTTCACCGCTGGGTCTACAATTTCCCCTTGCGGTTTATTAGGAGGTAGTTTTGCATCGGAGATAATTCTTTCCTTCAACTGTCTTCTAATATTTGATTGCTCAATTCTTGGTAAAAGAAAATAATCAGCTTTATTTGATAAGAGAACATCAATACTGTTTAACTTTTCTTGGAGGGAAACTTTTCCCCAATTATCGGGAAAGTATATTGTGACTTTATAACTTTTAAAATACCATTCCTGACAAAACGGAGTTAATATTCCTAAAATAATAGATACCACCAAAGTAAGTCTAAAAAACCCTTTTCTTATATTCATAAACTCCCCCTTTTTGCCATTGGCCGGAATAGGTTAATCAGGTCCACCTCCTTTCTTCTTTGGAAGCTTTGCATAGGGATCAATTCCCTTTGATCTGAGAAAGGCCTCAGCATGCTGTGCAAACTCTTGGTGAAACTCCCCTGCATGGATGGCATATGCAATTCTGCTGGCAACAGCGGTCTGTGGCGCGGATTCAACAATTTTATCCAAATGAAAAATGAAATCTGGAATTTCTGCGGGACCCAGACTGCGAATTTCGCAACCATAAAGCTCACCCAGCCGAAGATGCTTTTGATTGCATAGATCTGCAAAGAATTTGTCAGCGATAAAAATGTCCATATATGGCATAAATGTCGCAATATGATCAATGTCGGCCGCGTCGCCGGGTTTCGGAAGTCGAGGATTAGGCCCTCGGCATAACATCGCTAACCCTGCATGGAGCTTCGCCTTGATATCAGCTACTGGAATCAACCTAACATGATCGCTCAGAAGAAACTCGCCGGCGCGGGAGATAGCTTCTCTAAAAGAGATCTTAAGCTGCCTTTGCAAGCTATGGGTAAGGAGGTCGAAAGTATTTGGAATGAATAGAGCAATTTCTTCCTCACCGGGAGGCGTAGATTCTAATCCTAACCGGCGTCGCAATGACCTAATCCCAATGGTTATTGTTGCGTCAGCAAAACCATCCGCCTCTTTTCGGCGGATATCCTCGAACTTTAGCCCCTCCGCTTCATACCGTTTATAAATATTTTCAATTTGATCAGGCATTGAGGCCTTAGTAGATCGGTGTGCTTCCACCATCCAATCAGGTGTGAGCAAATTTGCAGATATACTGTATACGGGGAGCCACCTGTTTATGGGTTTCACAAAGGCGTCTTCAATCGGTGGAGCGATCTCCAATGTGGGAGGTAGGTTAGAAAGAAACCGCCGAAGAGCACGAAAAATCTGTGCTCGTTCGATAGAAAGTTCATGTTTGAGACCAGGATTGCCAAATTCCTGGGATAGACGTATAATTTCCTTTGAATATATGGATAGCTCTGCTTCGTTTTGAACGATTGAAGACCGTGGACAACAAATGACCTCAGCTCCAGCTGCACTTTGAAGACGCTCATACAATTTCATCCACAGATAGTCAGTTTCATTCCGTTTGAGAGCACGGGCCATGTGTGAAACAGTGGAAGTATCAAGGTAGATGATCTTCTTCCGTATCTCAGGGAGTTTTGCCCGTCCCGTCCATCTACATTCTGGAATATGGCATTGAAAGGTAAGGTGCTTCCCATCAAAGATATCTATTGGTCGAATACGTCCCTTCCCGCAAAGGGGGCAAGGTGGTTGATTTAAAGAGTTATCCAAGTCAATGATATCCAAAATATTTTCTCCAAAATTACATTTCAGCTATTTGCTATTTTTTCCATCATGTTTCTCCAACCATTCATCCAAAGCCCTCCTGATGATTTCGGCCACTGGATAGCCTGCCTTCTTTGAGATAGCCTTAAATTTCTTCATTTATATTTCTGTCAAATAGATATTGGTTCTTTTCATCATGGATTATGCCACCTTAAATCAATAAGGATACATCACATATAATCTGAGACACCTTTGCATTATTGAGGCCCGGAATCTTCAGAAGATCTTCAATGTGAGCTCGGTCTAATCCGCGCAATCCCTTGAACTCGGTCAGTAGCTCTTTGGAGAAATCCGTAGCATTCTGGCCAGGGATTCCCTTTTTGAAGGTGCCTCGACCAACCCGGAGGATGATTGCCAGTAATTCAGCATCGGTAAGCCGTTCTGGTCCCTCTGCAATCAGACGTTCTCTCGGTCTCTCTTTTACGGGCCAATTCTTAATCCTGTTTGATTTCATATTAGCTATTGCCAGCAGGCAGATTTTTAACCTCTTACGAGTTCAACACAGCAAGCTTCCTTCATAACCAATTATGTCAGACATCCACTGTTTCTTCTGCTGGCAAGGGCAAATCATCACTTGCTTTGACGCTCAGCCAATTTAGAGCGGCGAGGTTACGAATGGTCAATCCAACCTCTCCTTGATCGAGGGCGGGTTTCCGTCGCTGTTTCCACTGCATAACGCAGGTCAGGACATCCTTTTCAGACAGGGTTCCAGTCTTGTTATCGCAAATTGACCGGGCTGCATAAAGTACGGTTGCTGCTATTTCAGCTTGATTCGTATCCATTCTCATAAATAGATCCGAGGTTTTTTCAATAATGTTTTCCCATTCCTTGAGATAGGTAGCGTAAGCTTTATACGCATCCTGATAGGTTTGACCGACCTTGACCGCAAACATCTTGCCGAGCCTCTGCTCACGGATCAAACCGTTATTGATCAGACGTGTCACCAGTCCTTTCAATGCGGGAGAGAACGGACCATAGCTCCCTCTCTGATAATCGAGCCCCAAAGGTAACCCTTGCTCGGAGGCGAAGTAGGCAATTTTCTGAAATCGTGTCCGTCCAACAGGCCAATGGTAAGGTTGCTCTTCGATTCGCTTCAGGATTTCGACTAAAGCTACCCATGCGGGTTTCACCCATTTGGGATCAGCCATTCTTTCTTCTTGATGCTGGATCTTTGATTGTTCCCCAAGGAATTCCGGCTGCAGCTCTTCGTGGGGTGTGCCATAAGGAGCATATAATTCGATATGAATGTCCATTTTACACAGGAGACGGTAAAGTGTCGGTCCGACAATTCGCCACTCGAGTTGGCCCTGGCCACACCCTAAAGGTGGGACGGCAAGAGATTGAATCCCCCAGTCTTTGTAATGGTTGAGTAGATATTCAAGTCCCTCAATAATGCTTTTCAAATTTGCTACTGATCTCCAATGATCTTTGGTGGGAAAGTTCAAAACCCAAGGGGGAACAAGCCTTTTGAAAAGGTAAGGTCGTCCCAATTTAAGTTCACCCCGCCTGCATCGAACCATGTAATCTTCATACATATCCGGGAAGCGGTTTTTAAACTCAAGGGCAACACCCTTACCCATTACTCCAACGCAGTTTATTGTGTTTACCCAGGTTTGCGCCTTTGACTCAAACAAATCTCCTACCAACACTTTGACCATGGGGATTCTCCTTAAATTTGGAAGAATAACTTGGGATCGACTATCACCGGCAATCCGATGCCTACCTCTTCCAATAGTTTTGGGTTCTCCTAACATGAAATGTACGCACCTTGAATAAAACGGGGATCAACCCTGTCGGACACCCAAACCTCATTATTTATACACCCAAACGGTTAAAAATGTAAATGGGTATTAAACCTCCCGCCCCACAAAACCTCTTGCAAGGTTGACTAAAGACGAAGACCGTAGTATAAAATACTAAGTTTTTTGACCAAAGGATTTCGGATTGGACAATATAGCTACCATCATTCTTGCGGCGGGGAAGGGGATCCGGATGAAGTCGGATCTGGTGAAGGTGCTTCATCCCCTTCTTGGGCTTCCCATGCTTCACTACACGGTTGACCTCTCCCTGAATCACATCGAAGCCGAGAAGACGATCGTGGTCGTGGGCCACCAGGCGGATCAGATCCAGGAAAGATTTAAAGACCTCAAGATCGAGTTCGCCCTCCAGGAAAAACAACTGGGCACAGGGCACGCCGTTCTGCAGGCCCTTCCCCTTCTCCATGGATTTACAGGGACGGTGCTCATCCTCTGCGGCGATGTCCCATTGGTTAAAACGGAGACGCTCCGGTCTTTTATCAGCACCTTTTTGGAAAATGATTCCACGCTCGCCGTGCTTACCGCCGTGGTGAAAGATCCCTCCGGATATGGCCGGATCCTAAGGGGCGAGGAAGGCTGGCTGGAAAAGATCGTGGAAGAAAAAGATGCTTCAGAAGAAGAGAGGCTGATCCGGGAGATTAATACGGGAATCTACTGCGTGAAAGCTCCCTTTCTGAAGGAAGGCCTCAAAGAGATCGGAAAAGAGAATGCCCAGGGCGAGTACTACCTAACCGATCTGGTCGGGGTGGTGAGGAAGAGAGACCTGCGATGTTCCGCCCATATGGTCGCTGATCCGGTGGAGGTCATGGGAATCAATACCCGG
The DNA here is from genome assembly GCA_001798855.1 of Deltaproteobacteria bacterium RBG_16_49_23. Taxonomy (GTDB): domain Bacteria; phylum Desulfobacterota; class BSN033; order BSN033; family UBA1163; genus RBG-16-49-23. Next base: position 10,138 of record MGQQ01000121.1, read on the forward strand.
GTCGACCTGGCCACTGCCGGCGAAGCGCTCAGACAGGAAAAAGTAAAGGAGTTAATGCTATCGGGTGTGACCCTCCTCGACCCACAAACCACCTATGTGGAAAGAACAGTGGAAATCGGGAAAGACACCATCCTGTACCCGAATTGCACTCTTCAGGGAGAGACGAAGATTGGGCAGCGGTGTATCATCGAGCCGAACACGAAGATCTCAGATTCCATCATCGGCCATGAGGTAATCATCTATGCGAACTCTGTGATCACGGAGAGCAAAGTTGAAGATGGAGCCTCCATCGGCCCCTTTGCCCATCTCCGGCCTTTTAGTGAGGTGAAGACCAGGGCAAAGATCGGAAACTTTGTAGAGGTGAGGAAATCTGTCATCGGCAAGCATATCCGGGGGAAGATAGAGCTTCGCCAGAAAAGCAAGCAGAAGAAGGGATTCAAATGAGATGCAAAGTGTAAATTGCACTCTCGATGGACTCACAAAAAATCGTCACTCCGGTGGAAACCGGAGTCCAGAGAACTTCCAACCCTTTGAAAAAAACTGGATTCCGGCTTTCGCCGGAATGAAGAAATCAGGACCCAAGAGACTTTTCATGAGACCACCGTAATGCCTCAGTTATGGTTTTTTATCCCCCTTTGGAAAAGGGGGATTTTAAAAATATATTTGGAAAATCTCCCCCCTGCCTTCGCCGAAGCGGCTTCGCGCAGGCAGGCCACCCCTCTTTGCCAAAGAGGGGTATAAAGGTATATTTATATTATTTGAACCCGTAACTGAGGCATTACAGACCACCATATTTTTTATTTGCAATTTGAAGTTTTCATTGAGGAGTATACAATGTGTGGCATTGTCGGTTATGTCGGGCCAAGAGAGACTGCGAAGCTTCTCATTGACGGATTGAGAAAACTGGAATACCGGGGATATGACTCCGCGGGCATTGCAGTCTTCAACAAGGGGAAGATCGAGATCCGGAGAAGAGTGGGTAAGTTGGCCAATCTGGAAGAATTGGTAGGAAATGAGACCTTCGATGGGACGGTGGGGATTGGCCACACCCGGTGGGCCACCCATGGGAGGCCCTCCGATGAAAATGCCCATCCCCATAAAGCAGGAAGAGTTGCTGTCATCCATAATGGAATCATTGAGAACCACCTTCCCCTCAAGGAAGCGCTCAAGAGGAAAGGCCGTATTTTCAGTTCCGAAACCGATACCGAGATCATCTGCCACCTGATCGATGAATCCATTGAAGAAGGCTATCCCCCGCTCGAGGCCGTCAAAACAGCGCTGGGTAAGATTCAAGGCTCTTATGCACTGGGAATCCTTTTTGAAGGGGATGAGAAATGCTTGATCGCTGCCCGAAAGGAAAGCCCTCTGGTGATCGGGCTTGGAGAAGGAGAATATTTTATCGCTTCCGATGTCCCTCCAATCCTTCCTTATGCCCGGGATTTTATCTTTATGGAGGATGGGGAAGTGGCCCACCTCTCCCTGGAGGGGGTCAGGGTCTTCGATGCAAGAGGAAACAAGGTTTCGAAGGAATCGAAGCGGGTCAACTGGAACCCCCTCATGGCTGAAAAGGGGGGCTTTAAACATTTCATGCTCAAAGAGATCTTTGAACAGCCCAGGGCAGTGACCGATACCATCCGGGGCCGCCTCTCAGAGGAGAAGGGCGATGTTATCCTCGAAGGAGTAAATCTGGACGGTTCGGTTCTAAAAAGGATTCGGCGGATCTGCCTCATTGCCTGCGGCACCTCCTATCATGCAGCCCTGGTGGGCAAATTTTTAATCGAGGGGCTCTGCCGGATTCCGGTGGAGGTCGATATCGGTTCCGAGTTCCGGTATCGAAATCCGATCCTCGGAAACGATACACTTCTGGTGGCCATCTCCCAATCCGGTGAGACGGCTGATACCCTCGCTGCATTGAGGGAAGGGAAAAGACAGGGAGCAAGGACCCTTGCCATCTGCAATGTGGTGGAGTCGAGTCTGGCAAGGGATTCCGATCATGTCATTTATACTCATGCCGGTCCCGAAATCGGTGTGGCCTCGACCAAAACCTTTGTCACCCAGTTGGTCATCCTCTTTCTTCTTGCCATTCGGATGGGAAGAGAACTGGGCATTCTTTCTCAGGAGGACGGGAGGGGATTAATCGGGGAATTGGTCAGGATCCCTCATTTGATGGAGGAGATGCTCAGATCTTCAAAACAGGTTCTTGAGATTGCGAGAAAGTACCTTACCGCCAGGGATTTCCTCTATCTCGGAAGGGGGATCAACTATCCCATCGCATTAGAGGGAGCGCTGAAGTTGAAGGAGATTTCGTATATCCATGCCGAAGGTTATCCGGCCGGCGAGATGAAACATGGTCCCATTGCCTTGATTGATCGGGAGATGCCTGTTGTCGTTCTTGCCACGCGGAACGACGTTTATGAGAAAGTGATCTCCAATATCGAGGAGGTGAAGGCAAGGGAGGGGAAGGTGATTGCCCTTGTCTCTCAATCGGACCGAGAAACTATCCTGAAATTGGACGATATCCTCTTCATTCCTGAGACCCATCCTTTCCTGACCCCGATTCTGCTCACTATTCCCCTTCAGCTCCTGGCTTACTATATGGCTGATTTAAAAGGCACGGATGTGGACCAGCCAAGAAACCTGGCCAAAAGTGTCACCGTCGAATAAATAAAAAATTCAATTCTCTCAATGATCAATGTTCAATGGTCAATGACCAATGGTAAAACCAGTACTGCCAAATTGTTCACTGCAAGTTGGATTCTCAAAGTTTCATTGCTAACTGATAATTGACAATTGACCATTGCCAATTGATAATTGGCAATATGTCTCTTCTCAACCATCTCAACCCGGCTCAAACAAAAGCGGTCCTCGCAACAGAGGGACCCCTGCTCGTCTTTGCGGGCGCCGGCAGCGGAAAGACGAGAGTCCTCACCTACCGCATCGCCCACCTCATTCACGAGAAAGGGGTTTCGCCCCGGAATATTTTCGCTGTCACCTTCACCAACAAGGCTGCGGATGAGATGCGGGAGAGGGTGGAGCATCTCCTGGGAGGGGCGGCAAAAGGGATATGGATCTCCACCTTTCACTCCGCCTGTGCCCGCATCCTGAGACAGCATATCCACCACCTGGGCTTTGAGAGGAATTTTGTCATCTATGATGAGGAGGATCAGGAAAGGCACCTCAAAGCTGTCATGAAAGAGCTGGCTCTTGACTTCAAGTTGTTTCACCCCAGGGCCATGCAATCTTCGATCGACCGGCTGAAGAACGAAGGGATCACGCCGGATCAATACCGTCCTTCCCAGTTCAACATCTTTGAAAAGAGGTTGGCCCTCGTCTATCAAAGGTATCAGGAAGATCTTCATAGAAATAATGGAGTCGATTTTGGAGACCTCCTCCTCTTCGTAACCCTTCTTTTCAGGAAGGTTCCGGAGGTCCTGATGTCTTATCAAAACCTCTGCCGTTATGTGATGGTGGATGAGTTCCAGGATACGAACCTGATCCAGTATCAACTGATTAAACGATTGGCGGAACGACACCAAAACATCTGTGTCGTAGGGGATGATGACCAGTCGATCTACCGGTGGAGGGGAGCAGAGGTCGGAAATATCTTAAATTTCGAGAGCGACTTCCCTGGGACAAAGGTGATCACCCTGGAGCAGAACTACCGCTCCACTCAACATATCCTCCAGGCGGC
>MGQQ01000122.1 GCA_001798855.1 Deltaproteobacteria bacterium RBG_16_49_23
CGGGTCGGAGGGGTCTCCAGAAATAAATCAGCCATTAAGGTAGCGATGGAGCGAAGGTATAAGGACTATTCTGTAGACGGTCCTTTTACCGAATCGCAGATGAGTGAAGCCCTGAAGAGATTGAGGAATATGGTGCCGTATGGGCCCAAAGACAGGGTAAATGTCGAAAAGACCATTTACGAGACCATGAAAAATTGCGGCGAGATTGAGATTGTGTTTGATCGAAGCCTTAAAGACCGCCTGAAAATAATCCTGGCGATCGATAATGGCGGATGGTCAATGGATCCCTATATCGCGTTGGTCCAGACTCTTTTCAATTATGCGCGGGCCCAGTTCAAAGATCTTAAAACTTTTTACTTTCACAATACCATCTATGACCACCTCTGGGAAGATCCTCAGAGACGGTCCAAACCCTTTTCCGTATATGAACTTGCTCGCCTCGACCCGGAGACAAGGTTTCTCATCATCGGTGATGCGAGCATGGCTCCCTATGAACTCATGTCAACGGATGGCTCCATCTATGTGGGTGAGAGATCAGGAAAACCAAGCTATATGAGCCTTGATTTTATCGCCAAGAACTTTCCACATTCTGCCTGGCTCAACCCTGTTACAGCGGCAGAATGGCCCTACACACGAACCATCCTGCATATTCAGGGAATCTTTCCTATGTTCGAATTCACCCTCGATGGCCTCGAAAAAACCGTCAGCCACCTGATGCGCAAACAATGAAATAGCGTAGGGCAATTCATGAATTGCCCCTACAAAAAGAGAGAAGAAACTCGCATCGGTAATTCGGTATCTGCGATTGGGGGACCCTCCTAAAAAGTTGGCCTATTCAAATGCAGTCTTTTTTCTCCAGTTCACAACAAAGATTCCTACTGAAACCATTGGGAGACCCACCATCAGGGACACCGTGAATTCCTCACCGAGAAAGAGGACTCCGGAGAGAACCCCGAAGACTGGCGTGAAGAAGGTGAAAGCGCTGAGCCGGCTCACAGCATACTGATGGATCAATTTGAACCAGAAAAGATAGCTAATAAAAGCGATCAGTACGGATTGATAAAAGAGGGCGGCCAAAATCGAACCATCGATCCTGACAATCCAAACGGGTTCAAGGATCAGACTCACCAAGAACAGGATGGGAATGGAAAAGACAAGTTGATAAAGGAAGGTATGGATCGGCTCGACCTTGTCGGCCATAAACCTTTTAATATAGAGGGTGGTCGCTCCCCAGAGGATGGCCGCCGTGATCTCCAGAAGATCTCCGATGATCATGGTTGGTTTTGCAGTTCCCGGCCTTCCCTGAAAGACAACGACGATCCCCGCAAACGCAATGATCAGGCCTAACGTCTTAAGAAAGGTCAGTCTGTCCCCTTTCAAGAAGAGATGGGCGCCCACCGCCACCACAAAAGGACTCAGGTAAACGAAGACAACGGATCGGGCCGCATCCGTATAGAGCATTCCAAAATAGATGCAGGCAAACTCCACACCAAATAAGAGGCCAACGATGACTCCATGGAAAAGCCGGATATCAGTATGGAATAATCTCTCTCCTTTCCTGAGACAGTAGGTCACACCGCAGATGGAAGCAACGAGGGAACGCAGGGCTGATGCGAAGACCGGCGAAACCCCCTGGTTCACGTATCGGATCAACGAGAAGTTCAGCCCCCACATCAAGGTCAGGACGAGGAGCGTCAGGATGGCTTTCGTATCTAAATGTTCTTTGCTCTCGAGAGAATTCATCGAATTGAATCCTACATTCAGAGGGAAGTCTACTAAATTTGAATCAAAGGAGCAATCTTTTTTTAAGGAGTTATCCCTTCGATCCTACGAAGCAGGGGGATGGGGTCAACGAAGTGTTTGTCGAGGCCCAGTGACTCCGGCTTTAATCCGAAAGCCAGTCCCATCAACTGGGTGAAGTAGATGATCGGCATGTTAAAATTCTCTTTGAATTCTTCTTCGATCTGTTTCTGGCGGGCATCGAGATTGACATGACAGAGCGGGCAGGCTGCAACAATCGCCTCTGCTCCCACACTTTTTGCATTTTTCAATATCTTCCTGCTCAGTTCCAGGGCGATCGGGAGCTGGGAAATACCCAGCGAGACTCCGCAGCAGCGTGTTTTATAGGACCAATCGAGCGATGCGATTCCAAGCGTCTTCATCAGTCTGTCCATATGGGTCGGATATTCATAATCCTTCGTCTCCGTAATCTTCGGAGGCCGGGTGATAATGCAACCATAATAACAGACGACCTTAAGACCCTTAAGAGATCGAACAACCTTAGAGGCTACCTGTGGGTAACCAATCTTTTCCGTCACCGTACTCAAGAGGTGATCCACCTTGATTCCGTTTGAAGGGAGATTGGGGATCTCCTTTGCAAGCCTCTCCCTGAGACCTCGATCCTCATGGGTATCTTTAACGGCCACCCGCATCCTGAGGAAACAGGATGGGCAAGGCGTGGTGATCTGTTCAAAACCCTCCTCTTTCATGAGAGCCACATTCTTCATTGGAAGAAGTGTTGAGAGGTAATGATCTGTGGAATGGGCGGGTGTGGTTCCGCAACACCCCCAACCCTCCGGTTCATGGAGAGGAACACCAAGGGTTTGGAATACGGCTTTCGAGGAGAGATCATACTCCTTTGAAGTCCCATGGAGACTGCACCCAGGAAAATAGGCAATGCCCTCTTTCTTTTCTGAAGGCTTGCCCTTAATCTTTGGTTTTCCAAAAGTCGGGAAGAGTTTCAGCTTCCCTGCTTTAAACATCTTCAGGGCCAGAGGCAAGTCATTCTTCCAGACCTGCTCAAAATTGAGCTGTCCTGACATCATCTGGCGAAGATAGATCTCACCCATCAACCCAGCCTCATACATTCTTCCAAACCATCTAATTCCTCTGAGTGCAGCCTGATAGAAAAGGGTAACGGATGGAACTTTCGGCTCAATACCCTCATGGGTTGCCATTATCTTCAGGACATCTATGATCTTCGTGATGTTGATGTCATGAGGACAGCGTGTCGCACAGGTCTCACACATGGCGCATAGCCAGAGGGTCTTTGATTGGAGGACCATCTCCCTTTGGCCTAATTGAATCGCCCGCATCAACTGATTGGGAGCAAGATCGAAATGTTCTGCGACCGGGCAACCCGAGGAACATTTCTGGCATTGATAGCAGAGAAATACATTCTCGCCAGTCTCTTTGCGAATGGTTTCAGCTAAGTTAGTACTCAATATCGTTTGCATGGATGATATCCTTGTTCTCGTGAGTCGTAAGGCGTGAATCGTGAGTCGAAATTAGAAAAACAATCAGTTCACCCCTTACGCCTTGCGTTTTACGATTTACGCTAACTCTGGTCTAGGCAGAAGTCCGGCAGCCTCGGCTATCTCCCTGACCTTCTCCTCCCACTCGATGGCCATAATGTGTATCCCACGCACCCCGGGGATCTGCTTTAACTTCTGAATCGTCTCCACACAGATCCGTATCCCCTCCTCGGACTGCTTCTCCTTGGCCACCCCCTTTAGCCTCTCAATCATCTCATCGGGCACATCCATCCCGGGCACCGAGTTTTTCATGTACCTCGCCATCCCCACCGATTTGAACGGCGTCACTCCCGCCAATATCCCCACCCTCTCGTGAAGCCCCCGGTCTCTAACCATCTCCATCCATTTCTCAAATCTGGCCATATTGTAGATACACTGCGTCTGTAAAAACTGCACTCCTGCCTTCGCTTTCTTGCCCAATCTCGCCGCACGGATCTCAAAGGGATCGGCAAAGGGGTTCTCCGCCGCCCCGATAAAGAGTATGGGCTTGCCCTTTATTTCCTCTCCCCCCAAAAACTTCCCCTCATCTCTCATCGTCTTAACGGTATGGATCATCTGGATGGAGTCCATGTCAAAGACGTTTTTTGCCTTCGGATGATCCCCGAATTTCTGATGGTCTCCGGTCAAACATAAGATGTTGTTGATTCCAAGGGCTGCCGCACCCAGGATGTCGCTCTGGATCGCTATCCGGTTTCGGTCCCGGCAGACCATCTGAAGGATTGGATCAAATCCCATCTCTTTTAGGATCAAACAGGCCGAAAGGGAGCTCATCCTCACCACTGAGGTCTGGTTGTCGGTCACGTTGACCGCATCGACCACCCCCTGAAGTAGCTTGCCTTTCTTTTTGATCACCTCGGCGTCCGCACCCCTCGGTGGCCCACATTCCGAGGTCACCACCAACTGCCCACTCTCCAAGATTCTCTCAATGTTGGACTTGGTTTTCACTGCTCCCAAACCTCCCTCTCCTCGTAAGTCCTAAGGCGTAAAGGATCAAACCTATTAAGGGTCTCATAATTGAACAGACATGATTGTGAAAATCTCCCCTCACCCCTCTTTGCCAAAGAGGGGAATTGTTCCTCCCTTTGGAAAAGGGAGGTTAGGAGGGATTTTATAAATCAATGTCGCCATTATTAATAAAACTATTAATGAATCTTAGAGCATGACTCCTTACGCCTGACGCCTTGCGCCTTACGGCTCTCTTATAGTCTCAGATCCTCTCTTATTCTTTTACGCGGTCCTCCATCCCTCGATGTTGTCCAGTCTTTGATCGGGATGATCTCTTCATATTTGTCCATCTGATTAAGTTCTTTTAGCCTGTCTACGATGAGCTGCCAGGCGCACTCCAGCTCCTTATCCACCTCGCATTTGCCGTTAGAGCTGCCTCCACAGGGACCATTTAAGAGACTTTTGGCACATCGGGCGATTGGACAGACCCCCCCGGTCAGATGAAGCACACATTCCCCGCACCCCTGACACCGCTCAGACCATACCCCCTGCTCCAACGTCACCCCCAAAAAGGTCGTGTTGACCCCGGGCAGCACTACTTTGTTCCGGTATTTCTCAGCCACATATTGTATCCCTGCTCCACAGGCGATCGACAGGATCGCCTCATAGTCTCCCACAAAGGGACGAACCTGATCGATATACTCATGGTCGCATTGACGCTCCAGGGTCTGCTCTCTCACTTCGATCTCTTGACCCTCTTTGGCCCGGGAGAGTTTAATTTCTGATGCCAAAACCCCCACCTCTCGCTCCCCCCCTGTGGCACAGACTGTCACACATTCGTTACAACCCAATAGCAGGATCTTCTTGTAGGGTTTGAGCATGGTCAGTATTTCTTCTAATGTCTTACGGTTCGCTACAATCATCACTAACCTCCGGTTTCGTTAGGCGTAAGGCGCGAGAGCGCAAGGTGTTTCCTTTGTATGCTTTTTCCCCTCACCCCTTACGTCTTACGCTCTCACCTTTTTTTTGGCAGGGCTCGGTCCCAATGCCCTTATTTTCTCCGTCATCTCACGGGCTACTTCTGAAAATCTCTGACCCTGGGCTGAGCTCATGTTGTATATCTCTACTCGGCCAGCCCCCAATCCCACTTCATCAAGTAATGTTTTCACATATTGAACCCTTTTTTTAGCCCTCAGGTTGCCCCTCAGGAAGTGGCATTCCCCCTCCAGGCAGCCTGCTAAGTAGACCCCGTCCACCCCTGATTCAAAGGCTTTAAGGATTAGTAGGATGTCCACCCTGCCCGTACAGGGAACTTTCACAATCTTCACATTGGTCGGATACGATAGCCTCATCGAACCTGCCAGGTCCGCTGCACTGTAGGCTCAATGCTCACAACAGTAAGCCAGTATCTCAGGCTCAAAGGACGTCAGACGTGAGGCGTCAGGCGTAAGGCGTGATTCGTGAATGGACCCTAAACTCTCTTTTGCTGCTTCCATCGTCTCTCCTTATTGCGGAATGCGGATTTCGGATTGCGGAATTAAAACCCTATTTAAAAAAACCTTATTCAAATTGAGTCACTCCGCAATCCGCATTCCGAATTACGAATTTAATTTGATTCCGCACTCCGCACTCCGAATTCCGAAATCCGAAATCAAAAGGGCCTGGCTCTTGGCCCA
>MGQQ01000123.1 GCA_001798855.1 Deltaproteobacteria bacterium RBG_16_49_23
ATGAGCAAGAGGGCGAGCAGAATTCCAGGAAAGGCCAACATGGTATCGACAAACCGCTGGACGATGAAATCGACCTTTCCGCCAAAATAGGCGGAGACAACACCGATAGGAACACCCACGAAAATGCCGATCGAGATGACGATGAGTCCGATGAGAAGGGAGATGCGTGCGCCGTAGATGATCCGGCTGAGGATGCATCTGCCCAGCTCATCCCTTCCCAGGGGATAGTCCCAGGAGGGGGAGGCGAGCTTATCGACCAGGCTATGTTCGTAGGGATCATGAGGTGCAAGAAGAGGAGCAAAGAGGGCCGAGAGAAGGAAGACCACCACGATAACCAGTCCCATCATGGCCGTTATCCTTTTGGAGAGACGCCGCAATGCGTCCCAGAGAGGACCCCTTTCCTTCTTTTCTAATTTTTCAATCTGCTTACTGCCTGCTGCCATCTGCTTTCTCTCTTTTAATGGTACCTTATCCTCGGATCCAGATACGAATAAAGAATATCCACAATCAAATTGACGAAGATGAACATTGTCGCCACCACCAGCACCACGCCCTGAACCACGGGATAGTCTCTTGAAAGAATCGCCTCCACCAGAAGCCTTCCGATTCCCGGCCAGGCAAAGACGATCTCCGTCAGCACGGCACCACCCAGAAGCGTGCCGGTCTGTAGTCCGATCACTGTCACTACCGGAATGAGGGCGTTTTTAAGGGCATGGCGGGAGATCACCACTTTTTCTGATAGTCCTTTTGCCCTTGCTGTTCGAATATAGTCGAGCCGGATCACCTCCAGCATGCTTGACCGGGTCATCCGGGCAATGATCGCTGTGGAATTGGCGCCAAGGGTGATAGCGGGTAGGACCAAATGCTTGAAGCTATCGGCTCCTACGGATGGAAACCAGCCCAGTTTGATTGAGAAGAGAAGCATGAGCATCAAACCCAGCCAGAAGACCGGCATCGACAGTCCAAAGAGTGCAATGAGCATGCTCAGGTAGTCGAATTTGGAATTCTGTTTCACCCCTGCGATGATGCCGGTCGTCACTCCCAAAGCCGTTGCGACCAGAATGCTGGCAAGGGCAAGTATAAGGGTATATGGAAACCTCGCCATAATCTCTCTCGTAACAGGAAGTCCTGTCCGGTTAGAGGCGCCGAGATCTCCTTTGAAAATATTTCCAATAAAAAGAAGGTATTGTTTCACCGGATGTTTATCCAGCCCGAGTTGAACCCTGACCTGCTCGACCACATCTTTTGTGGCATGGGGGCCTGCTAAAACAACGGCCGGATCACCGGGGATCACCCGGACGATGGTGAAGATGATGAGGGAGATCCCGAGGAGAACCGGGATCATGATGAGAAGTCTTCGGATGATATACTGACCGGACATATCTGTGATGAAGCGCCCATGATCAAAAAAGAAAGGGCTGATCCTTTCGCTTACCAGATTTTGAAGAAAAAATCAGCCCCTTCTATCACAAGATTTCGTGGTTATTCGATCCAGGCCTCTTTAGCAATGACCCTCTCGGTTGGGTGAACAATGATGCCCTTCACATTGGCTCTGGTGCCCACCATCTGGACCTCGCTATGGAGAAAGAGCCAGGGGGCTTCCTCGTTGATCAGGGTCAAGGCTTCTTTGTAAAGTTTCTTCCGTTCTTCTGGATTGGCTGTGCTTCGCGCTGCATCCAGTAACTGATCAAGCTTTTCGTTTTTATAGAAAGAGGCATTCATCCCTTTCTTTGGCCATTCTCCGGAGTGGAAAAGCGTGTAAAGGCCATAGTCCGCATCGCCTGTGACGCATCCCCAGCCAAGCATATAGATCTTGTGCTCCACCTGATCTTTCTCGCGGAGGATGGAAGGAAGATAGGTTCCCCATTCCATCATCTTGATATCTGCCTTGATGCCGACTTTGAGAAGGTCTGCGGCTACTGCCGTGCAAACAGAGGCATCCATATAATATCGCCCAACGGCTGGATGGAGTGTGGTCTCAAATCCCTTTGGAAAACCTGCTTCTGCCAGCAGGGCCTTGGCTTTTTCGATATTGTATTCATAGGTCTTAATGGGTGCATAGCCGAAGATGCCCGGGCTGACTGCAGCATCGGAAACGCGTCCCACTCCGCCAAGCACATGCTTTACGATGGCCTCTTTGTTGACGGCATAGTTGATGGCCTGCCTGACCCGCTTATCCTGAAAAGGTTCTTTCAAAGCGTTAAATCCGAGATAGATAGTTCTGACACTTGCGGCGCTCAGGACGACAAGGTTTTTATCGGCTTTTAATCGCGGGATATCGAAAGGTGGAATGCGGACGGCTACCTGCACTTCACCCGTCTCCAGAGCAACCACTCTGGAGGCTTCATCCGGAATGACACGCCATGTCACTTCCTCGAGAAGCGGTTTCTTTCCCCAATAGTTGTCATTCCGAGCCATGACAAACTTGTTGCCCGGAACCCACTCTTTAAACATAAAAGAACCCGTTCCAACCGGTTTTGCCACGGCTTTATCCCAGGATGCCTTGAGTGATGCAGGGCTCTGTATTCCGGTTGCCTGGTGGGTCAGGTTGCTCACCAGTGCGGCAAAAGGCGCCTTTGTCTTCATCTTCACGGTGTAATCATCCACAACCGTCACCGTGGAGATGGGCGCCACTAAAAATCTGTAGCGGATGGCAACCTTGGGATCGAGAAGGCGATCAAAAGTGACCTTCACCGCCTCTGCATTAAAGGGTGTACCATCGTGAAAATTAATCCCCTTTCTCAACTTCAGTGTAAATTCTGTCGCATCAGATGAAACCTCCCATTTCTCAGCCAACCTCGGCACAATCTCGCCCTTTGGGGTGAGTTCAAGAAGAGATTCCACCATATGATCGAGAATGGTAAAAGTTGGGGCATCCAGGGCGAAGTGTGTATCCATGGTAAGTGCATCTGTTCCCGAAGCGATGATCAATTTCTGGGGAACGGTTGGTTTGGGTTTTGGCTTTGCAATCGCTGACTTTGGTTTTTCTGTGGGTTTGGCCTTCACCTCTGCCGGCTTGGTCTGGGCAAATGAACTTTCCATCAACCCCATTGTGAGGTAAAAGAAAAAACCCAGGGCAAGTAAAACGACAAATCCTAAAATGCTCTTTCTTCTAATTTCCTTCATCATCTTCATTCCTCCTCTCAGAATCCAAATAATTGTTTTAATTCGAAACTCTTCACTCTCAACTATTATCTTTCCACCCCCTCTCTCTTCTGTGATTATCTTTCTATTGATCTTCTCTTCAGAAAGAGCCAAACGGCCCTAATTTACAGAAATTCCCTTGTGAAGTCAAATCATTTTATATGATTTTATGTAACACTTTAGGACTTTGAAAAAAATATCTAATCCCCCTTTGTCATAACCCCCCCCATCCCCCCTTATTTTAAGGGGGGAGAAAGGGGGGTTACTCCTCCCTTTGGTCTCCGACCCAGAGCGGTCTCTGACCCGGAGGGGAAAGCCTGTCTGCCGGTAGGCAGGGGAGGTGGGGAGGGATTTTACAAGTTTTCTCAAACAGCTAAATTATTACGATTTTATTTGATTCCGGTTCGATTCGGGCAGATCTTTCGGCAGAGGTTACAGGTGTAGAGGAAGTATCCTTTCTTTGTCACCGATTGTGACCTCTCTCTGCACTTCTTCTGGCTAACTGTCACTCCGTCAAGGGCGCCCGCAGGACAGTTGCTCAGGCATATCTCGCAATCATCTCCACAAAAAGAGTATTCGGCTACGGGATCTTCTTTAAGGGGGATATCAACCAACACCGCACCCAGGGTGATCAGGTTGCCATATTGATCATTGGTCAGAAGGGTATTCTTGCCCAGGACTCCCAGGCCGGCAAGGTAACCAATGTGTTTGAGAGACATAAGGCCTCTGCCTTCCTGCTTCTCCTCATCCCAGTGCTCATAGGGTTCGCTCGGGATGGGAACCGCAGTCACACCATAATCTTCCAGCCGCAGGGTCAGTCCATAGGTCACTCTGAACACCTCCTGCAGGGTGACGGAGCTGGCAAATGTGTAGGGCACAGGACTCTCCGTGGAAAGCACGCCATCAGGGAACCGTTTGGCATAAGCGATCACCGATTCTGCACCTGGAAGGACATCCGTCGGTCTGAACCCCTCCGGCGCAGCTTCAAACCTCTGAAAAGATGCGATCCCTACCAGATCCGCCCCTAATTCCCTGGTCATTCTTTTGACTTCCTGCGAATCCATCATCTCTGTCCTCCAATGAATAACCAAACTAAGAAACTGTTTGGCCAAACTTATGAAGTTAAAACCTTAATCGATGCCCATTTTCTTTTAACCATAGCCGTTTTCTCCTGTAATCGGGGAGAATCGACTCTAAGTATACCCAAAATCTCCTGGAATGATTTTTTTCTTTGATATGCGCCAGTTCATGAATCAGTATATAATCGATGATGGTCAAGGGCGCCATGATCATTCTCCAGCTGAAAGATAACTGATTATCTCGTGAACAGGAGCCCCAGCGGTATTTGGCGCTTGTTATCTTTATCCCTTTCGGAAACAGATCCAGCCTATTGCTGTAATAGCCCACTCTTCCAGCGATCTTCTCTTTAGCCTCTCTCTTATACCACTGGACAAAAAGATCCCTTGCCTTTTCGATATGGTCCTGACCAAGGATGAATTTCCCAAAAGATAATTTTAGGGGAGGTTCCTGATGGTCGGACTCCCGGATTTCCAATGGATATGATTCTCCTAAATATAAAAATTTCTCCCCGGGAATAAATGCCCTTTCGGTTTCTTTGATCGATCTTTCTTTTTCTGAAATCTTTTTAATGACCCATGACTCTTTTTCCTTAATAAATCCCTCTATCTCCCCCTTCGGCGTATGATAAGGGACGTAGAGGACGATTCTCCCATCTTCTTTAACGCGGAGAGAGAGCGTTTTTCTCCTCTTCTTGCTTCTGATCAAATGAACGTTAAGACGATGATCCATGGGTCATGTAATTCATGTAATTCTTATTCACTAATTTATGGAATATCTCCATGTCTTCCAGAAATCGATTCATAAATTCAAGCGTTGATTCGACTCTTTCCGGCTGACCCATCACTGCGTCGCTGCCAAAAAGGATTCGATCCTGGTACTGTTGCATAAAGCTCTTATAGGATGCCGGCTCTTGTTCCATAAAAGGTTCCAAAGAGGACATATCCGTGTAGCAATTTGGATATTTATCCAACAGCAAGGACATGGCCCGCCTGGAAAATCCGAAATGGGGGATATTAAAATTGGTCTTGGGGTGACTCTGACCCCTGATGTCAATAGTGGACACGAAAGACTCTCTCATGCTGCAACCTGTCTCATAATTTGCCTTGCATAGAACTGTCGCT
>MGQQ01000124.1 GCA_001798855.1 Deltaproteobacteria bacterium RBG_16_49_23
TAATGTTCAATTACATATTACGTTGATTACCCTTTTGTCCACGATGTCGTGGCATGAAAATCTGTCCACGATGTCGTGGCATTCATCAATTAAGTAGTGTGGATATCTCCTCATTGGTGTTTGGATTAGCCGCCTTTTCATAAATGGCCAGAGCATTCTTATATAGGGGCCCTGCCTCTGCATATCTCCTTTGATCATTATAAAGAACAGCTAAATTGTTGAGTGATTTAGCTATGTCGGGATGATTTGGAGGTAGTGTCTTTTCTCTTATGGCCAGAGATCTTTTATACAGCGGTTCTGCCTCAGCATACTTGCCTTGCAATCTATAAAGTGTGGCTAGGTTGGTGAGTAAAATGGCCATTTCGTGATAGTTTGGTTGAAGGGCCTTTTCCCACATTTCCAGAGCCCTTTTGTAGAGGGGTTCTGCCTCGGCATACTTGCCCCTTTCATGATAAACTTCGGCTAGGTTGTTAAGCAATGCCCCTACGTCGAGGTTATTTGGTCCAAGGGCCTTCTCCAGTATAGCCAAAGATCTTTTGTAAGTGGCCTCTGCTTCTATATACTTACCCTGCGCCTTATAGACCCTACCCATATAGTTAAGTGAAACACCAACATTGGGATGATTTGGTCCAAACGTTTTCTCCGCGACTTTTAATGCTTCTTGAGTAACTTTGGCTGCTTCTGAATAATTTCCCTTTTTGTAAAGCAGGTTGAACTCGTTACATAGCTTATTCCATAAAGCTTCCTGGGCAAATGAGGATGCACTGCTTGAAAGAATCAACACAACCAAAAGGAAATTCTGTAAAAATGTCTTCATGGACCGAAACCTTTCTCTCGGTAGCTCTGTTGAACGCATGCCCTATCTGTTTCTGAATTTACATGCTGGCTCTTAGGGCACTTCATTATGATTACCTAGATATTTAACCCTATACCATTAAATGCCTTGGCCCACTATCAGCGTATCTATTTTTTTATCTCGTGCTGCGGCTCCGGCGTTGGCATTATGGCCTTATCCACTTTGTTTTCATTAAACATGGTTGGTTGGTTAACCGCTTTATGCCCGATTTCCAGGGTGGAGAAGAAAGTTGCAGCAATATCTACAGCTGTGCAAATATTTGAAGTAACAAACCCTAAGCCCTTCTTAAAACCAGACAAAATCCATGCCCCCCATGTTGCTGTTGCTGCTGTTTCTGGTTTAGTTAATACTTTTACCACAGGATTATTCAAAACTTTATTTACTATTTCATTTAATTCTTTTTGCTGTTCCTCTACGGACTTTTTGAAAAATAGGAAAAATAGGGGACGTTGGTTCTAAAACAACTTAAGATATTTTGTCAGGTTTGCTCCTTCCTGGGAAACGGCTAACCGATTCACCGACGAAGTCGTCACCCCAAGAAAACGCGCAACCTCAGCACCCGGATAACCCATCCTCCCTATCGCCAACTGACAAAACACTCTCCTTGCCCTCACCACCTCTCTCTTCCGTATCCCTGACCGGAGATCCTCTTCCTCTATCCCCTCTCCTTCCATGATTCTCTTGGCCAAGGTTAGCAGATCGGGTACCTTACGGCCTATTCTCAGTGTCTCCCTCTCTCTTTCCTCAGCTTCAGATAAAAGCCTTTCGATAAAGTCGTCCCCTCCTAATACCCTCTTATCAAAGGCTACCTTGATCCCCTTTCTCCTTAACGACAAAACCTGTGACCACCCTCCTAAGCTCCTTATTAACCCTCCTCCGACCAATTCCGGCCTCTTCCCAAGGGGTACCCCTTCTTCCACATATTCCTCATATTTTTCGACAGCCTTATGCCCTTTACCAAAATACCCAAGGACAGTGCCGATATCCTGCCAATCTCGCTTCACTCTCCCCAGGATGGCCGAGTGACCTGCCCAGCGATATCTACTCAATTCTCTCAGGTCCCTAACAATGCCTGCTCTCAGTGGATTCAAATGAATATATCTTGTTAATTCCAATAGATAGGGATCATCCTCGCAGATGATCGATTTATATCTGTTCTGAAAGAGATGCCCATGTCTCTTGTACCGAAGGTTAAAGTTGACTACGTATCCTGTCAGGAGTTTGCGCATACTCTTCGAAATAGGCTGCCGACCCGTCCGGACTAATATGTGAAAGTGATTGGGCAAGAGGGACCAGGCATAGACCACGAGGTCTCCTTGCATGCACAATTCTGCCACTCGGTTCAGGAAGTCTTGCCGGTCTTGATCGGTGCGGAATATCTTTGCCCGTTCGATCCCCCGGCCCATGATGTGATGCAAGGCTCCGGGAGCATCGAGTCTTGGCTGTCTCGGCATACCAAAACCTTACTCCTTTTCACCCCATCTGTCAAGTTGTTTTAGAACCTACGTCCCCTTCTTTTGCCTTCTTTTGCTCAAAAAATCTAAAGAAATGTAAAAAGAAGATTGTTAAGGCGTGAACGGAATCAGCCCTTGTTGCAGCCCCGATTTATAGAATGTCTGGACATTCAAATCTTATCTTTCGATCTCATCGTCATTTTTTCACTTAGCTTTATCCTTACCCTTTCTATGCTCCCGTTTGTCATTGCCATGCCATTCCTTTCCCCCATGTTTATTCCAGTATTTTTCTTTCTCCCATGTCCTCCAGTTCTTTTTAAGTTGTCCATGCGGAATGCGCGTGTGTCCGGACGGCACGCGGCGGAAATCGGGCGGCAGGCGTAGCAAAGTAACGGGCACCTTTTCGTGCACAAGATAAACCCAGGGCCCTTTATAGCCCCCGGATCTGTACCAACGTCCTTGATAGGCACGGTACCAGTAGCCGTGATAGAAAAAAATATCCATTTCCAACTCCGGGGCAAAGTAGACGTAGGTCCCGGGGACCACAACCATGGGGGGCGGCGCAGGAATCACGAGGGGCGGCGGGGGAGGGACATTGACTCCAACATGAATATTCACCTCGGCAATGGCCCTGTTTGAGTAGCCCAGGCTCATTAGAAGTATTAACCCAATCAATATTGATCCAAACGTCTTTCCCCTCATAACAAAACCTCCGATGGTTGCTTAGAAAATAACTCTCAAATCCCCCCATCCCCCCTTTTCTAAAGGGGGGCAAGGAGGGATTATGGATGTTTTGGAAAAATCTTTAGAAAGATGTCAAAAGGTTCTTCCTTTTTTTTGCATTTGAAAAGAGCCTCGATTTCAAGGAGGTCAAACCCCGAATAGATTTTGGGATCAAGAACGATGCCGAATCGTTTGTTAATTCGATGGACCATATACTCCCGTAATGCCAAATCATAGTTTTGATAGGAAGGGTCTTGAGCGGTTGCGTAAGATTCTCCCGCATGATTCAAGAGTCGGGATTGCGAGACCCACGCCTTCGCACAGACAGAAGAGGCAGTGACGCTAAACCATAAGACAATCGTAAGCATTGGAAGAAATCGCATAATCTTTTTCACAAACGTTTTCCTTTCCTCATCCATTTGTTGAATGAATCTCCCATGTCCCGAGGCAACCCATGAGGCATGAAATGGCATTACACCCCCACCTCAATCCTCCCCCGTCAAGGGGGAGGAGGGCTGTTGGTCATTTCAAAATGGGATAATGATCCTCGATCCTTTTTCAGCATTAGGAGTTGCATCCATTTCAAAAAACAGGTGCCTGTTCTTCATGTCAAAAGAAAGATAGAATCCAATAAATATCTCTTTCAATATCTCCATCCTTTTAGACTGTAAAAGTTTATAGGTGGTCATCCACCCTTCCCCTCCATCATATTTATTCTCATCTGAAAACGGCTTTAAAAGGAGATGGCCGGATTCTGAAGAAGGGATTTTCCCCCCGGTGACTTCTTGAAGACTAACGTATTTATCTCCCCAAACATTCTGAAAAAACGCATAGGAATAAATTATCGTATTCCGGGAGTCTGCGAATGGATTCTTCATTTTCTTTTTCTGAATTTTTAAAAAATTCAATTTGTCATTGCCAATCGTCCACCAGGCATCTCTATAGGATATACGGGAATCGAATTCAGGCTCGTACTTTTTTGATGTTTTAACAGGCGCCCTTGTTGATCCTCCCTTTGTCTGGATGGCGCCTTTATTTTCACCTATTTTAATGAGCCTCTCTTGATGAACAGCATGATTTGGTGATTTAACCGAATCAGCCTGCGCCTGGGCGGTTATTCCAAAAATGAACAAAAATAACAAAATTGCAACATTTCGAATGATCACTTTTCTTACACCCTTTAAGATCGTTGAGGGGAAGCCATGAATAAACAAACCTTATTCAGTTTTACGTTTTTTATATTGCAATAGATTCAAATTGTTACTTATATAATTAGCAAATTAAATGCCAAAATCTTCATGGTTATCATTGGAATATCGGGCTGGAATGAATCGGTTAAGATGAGGGAGAGTGACCGGGGTTGGATGAGGGTAAACCTTCAACATTCTATAAAAAATATTTGAAACGTTGTAACACTTTAGCGCTTAGAAAAAACTGATCTAATCCCCCTTCATCCCCCTTTGGTCTCCGACCCAGAGCGGTCTCTGACCCGGAGGGCAAAAGGGGGAAACCTTTCTCCTCCCTTTGGCCTTTTTATCCTGCCAAAGGCAGGCAAAGGGAGGTTGCCTGCCTGCGCGAAGCCCCGCCTCCAGAAGCCTTGCGGAGGGCAGGCGCTTCGGCGAAGGCAGGGGAGGGATTTTAAAAAACGGTTTCAAACAGCTAAATTGATACAAAACATTTGTGTTTTGAATTTTAGAAGGGAGGGTGATTTCGCCAGAAGTGGTAGAGATAGAGCTGAGCATAGCCTGCATATCGACCGAAATGATTTGATACAAAGGCTTCAAGCTCTTTATCCCTAATCTTCTTCCCTCCAAAATAGATTTTTTGCAAGCCTCTTTTAATCCACGTATCGATGGGAAAAGCCTCCAAAAAATCAAGGGAATAGAGAAGGACACAATCAGCCACCTTCTTTCCCACGCCGGAAAGCCCTGTCAATCTTCTCTTTGCCTCCTGATAGGGGAGACCCTTCAGTGAAAGGAGCTGGTTCCGGTCCATACACCGGATGACCTCAACGAGGAAGTCCGTTCTGAAACCGGCTCCCACGGGTTCCAATTGGAGGGCTGACCTGATAGACCGTGGTTCTGGAAAGGCGTATCCCAGGTGATTTCCAAGAACAATTTTTTTTCCGGAAACCTTACAGAGAAGTTCAAGGATGCACCGGATATGGGGAATGGCTTTTGCCGAGGAACATAAAAAGGAGAGCAGGCATTCCCAGGGGTCCTGCCGGATCAGCTTCAACCCTCGATACTTCCGGATGGCCTGGTGGATCATGGGGTCATGATCGATCTCCATCAGGATCGCATCCGGATTCTCTTCGAGTCTGAAAAAGTTTCGAAGAAAAGACTCTTCCACTCCATCATAAAAGAGAAAATCTCCCTTCTTAAAAAGGGAGAAGGTCTTGCCGGAGGAATGGACGATGTAGGTGTCCATCGCCTTGGTAAAACGAAAAAATTGTCCGCATTCCAGAGTATCCCGGAGGGAAAAATTTTCTATACGTATCCGGGAGGTCATTCCTTCTTCTCTTTTTGGGGCCGGATAATGGCCAGGGCATAGGCATCTAATGTGAAGTACTTCTTCGCCACCCGATTGACATCCCCCTTTGAAACCCTCCTGATCTCTTCGGCGTATTTCCCATAATGGTTAAATCCGAGACCGTAGAGCTCATCGAGTGAGATTTGACTGGCCTGAGCTCCGTTGGTCTGGAGCCCGATTTCAAAGTTACCGATGAGGTACCTCTTGGCCCTCTCCACCTCATCCTCTGTGAGTCCCTCCTCTTTTATTTTCTTCAATTCCCGGAGGACACCGGCAATGGCTGTATCAAGCTTATCGGGATGGGTTCCCATGTAAACGCCGATGTAGCCGGGGTCGAAATTGACATTATTTACAAATGCGAGGGCATAGGCTAAGCTTTCCTTATCCCTTAATTCATAAAACAGCCTTCCCCCCATCCCTGACAGGGCTGCATCCAAAACCTCCAGGGCATAACGGTCCTCGTGCCGTAGGGTTGCTCCCGGAAATCCGAGAACGAAATGGGCCTGCTCTTTCTCTTTATAAATCTCCTGCTTTCTTATCGTCGTCAGGGGAGCCTCTTTAGGAACTTCGGGGAGGACAAAATGACCTTTCGGTATTT
Organism: Deltaproteobacteria bacterium RBG_16_49_23; assembly: GCA_001798855.1. Classification (GTDB taxonomy): domain Bacteria; phylum Desulfobacterota; class BSN033; order BSN033; family UBA1163; genus RBG-16-49-23. Next base: position 6,164 of record MGQQ01000124.1, read on the forward strand.
TCCCAAATCCCTTTTGAATGGCAGGAACCGCATGATTCGCATCCACATCTCCCGCCACCGTTAAAACCATATTCTCCGGCGCTGTGATTCTTTTGTAATATTCTTTCAGATCTTTCTGTGTAATCCTCTGGATGGAATCGAGGGTCCCGATGGTATCCATCCGGTAGGGATGCTTCTCATAGAGAGCCTTCCGGAAGAGTCTGAAGACCACTCCGGTGAGATCATCCTCCTGCTTTCGAAGGGCTGCCAGAATCGGCTTCCTCCTCTTCTCCATCTCCTCTGAATCGAAGGATGGAGACTGGATAACCTCTGCCAACAGGGAAAGGGCCTCATCAAAGTGTTGACTTAAAAAGGTGAAGGTTATTCCGAAGCTGTTAAATCCCGAAAAGCCGCTGAGGGAGCCTGCCATCCGTTCCACTTTTTTTGCGATTTCGAGGGCGGTCTGTTTTTCCGTTCCTTTGGTGATCATGACGGCCATAAATTGATTGATCCCGTTCTGGGTTTCCTCTTCAAATCTCACCCCCCCCAGAAAGGAGACATGAATGGAGACAATCGGGATGGTTCGATTCTCTTTTACAATGAGCTGGATCCCATTTTCCAGGACGGTCTTCGATAATGGCGGAAGACCCTTCTGATCCGCGAGAGCGCTCGATGGACCTACTTTTTCAACGAGGGCGGTGGAGGCCATTTTCTTGAGGACGTCAGCCTTCTCCCTCGGTCCCAGGATACTGAGATTCCATCGAGAGGGCTTAAAATACTTTTCCCCGACTCGCTGGATATCCTCGTTTTGAAGAAGGTTGATCCTCTGCAGGTATTGCTTCTCAAAATGGAGATCCCCTGTGACGGCCTCGTAATAACCCAGTTTTCTTGCCTGCCCCTGGACGGTCTGGCGGTCATAGACAAGACTGCTTTCAACATTGACCCTGACCCGGTAAAGCTCTTCAGCCGTTACCCCTTCCTGTATCAGCCGGTATATCTCTTTCAGAATCTCCTCAACGGCTTTCTCCAGGTTTTCCGCTGAGAGGGTCGCTTCAATGAAAAAGAGGCCCGGGTCCTTCGGAGTATAGGAGGATGCAGAGATCGAATGAACCAGCCCCCTCTCCAGCTTCACCTTCTGGACCAGACGCGACGTCTCTCCTCCCCCTAAAATCTGGGCCAACACATCGAGGCCGGGGGTGTCCTCATGGGTCATGGAAGAAATAGGAACAGTCATCTGGAGATAGGTTTCTTTAAAGTTCCCGAAGGTGGCATTGGACCGGGCCCTTTTTTGCTCCGGCTCTCTTATTCGTTCAGGAAACCTCTCAGAAGGTCTTTTAAACTCCTTAAAGAAGGTTCTCGCCTTGCTTTCCATCTGCTGAAGGTCAATGTCACCGGCAGCGATGAATAAAGTCCGTTCCGGTGTGTACCATCTCCGGAAGAAAGAGAGCATCTGATCCCTTGCGATGGCCCGGATCGTCTTTTCATAGCCGATAATCGGTCTTCCATAGGGATGTTTTTCAAAAGCGGTGGACATGGTCTGACGGAATAGTCTTCTGGAAGGGGCGTCCTCGCCCATGCGTATCTCTTCCAGGACCACTTCCCTCTCCCGCTCCAGTTCCTGCGGGTCGAAGGTCGAGTTCTGAATCGCATCGCTCAGGATATCGAAAGCGATATCCGCATAACGGCTGGCGATGGTAATATGATAAACGGTCTGATCATAAGAGGTATAGGCGTTAATCGAACCTCCCAGAGATTCGATCTCCTTTGCCATTTCCCCGACCTTTCTCCTCTCCGTTCCCTTAAAGATCATGTGCTCGATGAAATGGCACATCCCTGCTTCCTCATCCCTCTCATCGGCGCTTCCTGTCTTGATCCAGACCTGGAGGGAAACGACCGGTGTATTCCGGTTCTCCTCAAGGATCACCTTCAGGTTATTCTCCATTGTGAATTGATGTAAGCGGTCTTTTGAATGGGCGTGCGGGACTCCGAGGAGAAGAATCGATATTGAGATGCTGATCAGGAAAAAGAATCGGAACCGTCTCATCGTATGTTACCTCCGCCTTTTTAAAATGAGTATCAATTAACCGGTTTGAAATAAACCTTTTAAAATCCCTCCCCTGCCTTCGCCGAAGCGCCTGCCCTCCGCAAGGCTTCTGGAGGCGGGGCTTCGCGCAGGCATCGCCGCCTCCCTTTGCCCTCCGGGTCGGCTTCCGGCTCGTAGAGCCCTCCAGCTCGGAGAGAGACCGCTCTCTCCGAGCCAGAGGCTCTTCCCTCTGGGGCGGAGCCTGAGCCGGAGGCTGGGTCGGAGACCAAAGGGAAGAGTCCCGCGTTTTGCGGGATTAGATAACCTTTTTCAAAAATTTAAAGTATTATTTAAATTATAAATGGGAGAGGCCAAAAAACAAAGGGGCGAAGAGAAATTCTCTTCGCCCCTCTCTCCCGAACAGGATTACCCTACGAAATGGCTTTCCTTCCTTCTCTGAAGGCATTGAGGTTAAGCTGGTGGACTTTTTCGGGAAGGTGCTGAAGAAGGTTTTTCTCCCAGACCTCTTCCTTAATCTCAAAAAAATTGGAAAAGGCGCCAAGGGTGACAATATTGACCGCTCTTGCATCTCCGCATGTAACGGCGATGTCCAAGGCGTTGATCACGAAGGCATTTCCCTTAAAGAATTTTTTAAATATCTTCTCTACGTCCCCGGGGTATTTCATCTTGCCGAGGTTGACCGCGGGAGGATACATCTCCTGACGGTTGAGGAGCGCTTTTCCTTCTTTTTTCACCCAGTTGATGTAGCGCAGGCCCTCAAGAAGTTCGAAGGAAATCAGAAAGTCGGCATCGCCATATTTGATCAGAGGTGAATAGACCTTCTTTCCGAACCTGAAATGGGTGGTCACGTCCCCGCCCCTCTGCGCCATCCCGTGAACTTCGCTTTTCTTCACATCATAGCCGATTTCATGAAAGACAGAACAGAGGATATCACTGGCCAGGATGGTTCCCTGACCTCCTACCCCCGATAACAGAACATTGGTCACTTTCTCTTCCATGTTTCCCTCCTATGCCTTCCCTGGAACGATCGATTCAAACTTGCAGATCTGCCGGCAAACGCCGCAACCCGGACATTGTAAGCGATTGATCGAGACGACACCCTTGCGTTTATGTCCATCCTCTGTCAAAATCTCATCCCCGCTCACCTCTTTCCAGGTGATGGCCGGACATCCGATCTCCAGACACATCCCGCAGCCCCGGCACTTTTCCATTTCAACCGCGTAATAGGGGTGCTCAAACTGCCTCTTTTCCCTCCGGTGAAGCATGCAGGGGCCATTCATTGTAATGATCACAGAGGGCTCATCCCTTTCGAGCTCCTCTTTGATGACCTCCATCGTTTCTTTAATATGATACGGGTCCACCTTTCTGACATGTTTGACCCCCAGCGCCCGCACCAAGACCTCAAGGTTAATCTGATGGGTCGACTCTCCGCCGATGGTGTAACCTGTTCCTGCATGTTCCTGAAGGCCTGTCATTCCGGTTGTTCGGTTGTCAAGAATGATGGTTGTGGCGCTCCCCTTATTATAAACAATATTCATGAGAGGCGTGATTCCTCCGTGAAGAAAGGTCGAATCTCCTATAACCGAACAGACCTTTCCCAGCCCCCTTCCCTCAAGGACCTTTGTAGCGCCAAAAGCCGCTCCCACACCGGCTCCCATACAGACCGTGGTATGGATGGCGTTCAGGGGAGGCCCTGCAGCAAGTGTGTAACAGCCAATATCACCAAAGACAAAAACCCCCAATTTTTTCAGGGCATAGAAGAGGGGTCGGTGTGAACAGGCCGAACAGAGGTTTGGAGGCCTCTTGGGCAGTTCTTCAGCATTGATTCTCTCTACAGGGGGTTTGTAACGTTTCCCTTTAATGGATTGCTCTATAATCTCCGGGTTGAACTCGTAGAGACTCGGCAGTACATCTTTCCCGTGGAAGATTTTATAACCCATTGCCTTGATCTCCGTCTCGAAGAAAGGATCGAGCTCCTCCACGATGATCACTTTTTTAACCTTTTGAAAAAATTCAGCGATCATCTTTCTGGGAAGAGGCCAGACCATACCCAATTTGAAATAGGAATAATTTGGGAATACCTCTTTTGTGTATTGGTAGGAGACGCCGCTTGTGATGACCCCGATCTTCGAATCGTTGATCTCCATGATATTGTGTTTGAAATCATCGGCAAAGGCTTCTAACTTTTTCATCCTCTCCTCAACGACGAGCCTTCTCTGCCGAACATAGATGGGGACCATTGTATATTTCGGCGCATCTTTCATATCGAGGCCGATGGGGATGAGCGACTCCTTCCGGTCTTCCAGTATAACAGGTGAAAAGGAGTGGGAAATCCGGGTCTCCGTTCTTAGAAGCACAGGAGTGTCGAACTGTTCGCTCAGGTCAAATGCCAGTTTGACGAAGTCTTTACACTCCTGGGAGTCGGAAGGTTCGATCATAGGAGCTTTCCCGAATCTTGCCCAGTGACGGCTGTCCTGTTCATTCTGTGAGCTGTGGGCGTAAGGATCATCGGCAACAAGGATCACAAGCCCGCCCTTAACACCGGTATAGGAGAGTGTCATAAAGGGATCTGAGGCGACATTTAAACCAACATGCTTCATACAGACCAGAGCCCTGGCGCCGGCAAACGAGGCGCCGATCGATACTTCAAGAGCAACCTTTTCGTTTGGAGACCATTCGGCTTGAATATCATTCTTATACAGACTGGCAATAGCAAGAAGGACCTCACTGCTCGGCGTACCCGGATAGGCGCAGGCTACTTTCACCCCTGCTTCCCATGCCCCTCTGGCAATTGCATAATTCCCCTGTAATATCTTTTCCATAATAGCCTCCTCGATTCCTTCCCATTCCTCCATCTGACTATGTAATATTTATCACAAATTTACTGAAATAACCTAATTTGTCAAGTGAAATATTTAACTTACTCCATTATTTCTCAAAAATAGATACCTTCCTGAGAACGGAATTGGCTGATGATGATTTTGGAGAGACTTTTAAAAAAGTCCTGTAATTCTCAAGGGCTTCATCGTTTTTGCCTAACTTCTCATAGCACCTTGCTATATTCAAATAAGCCCCTGCCCAATTAAAACGCTCACCCAATTTGATAATCTCCTGATAGGCTTTCACCGCTTTTTCATAATCTTTCTTTCCCTCATGGGCATACCCTAACCCCTCAAGGGCAAAGAGCTGATAGAGCCTTTCCTTATCTGCCCTCTTAAGGAACCCTTGATAGGCATTGATCGCCTCATCAAATTCACCCAGGCGAAGGTGAATGGCTCCTTTATAGAGGAGAGAGGATCTCGCTGAGGAGGTTCGCGTATAGGTCTTGATCACCTCTTCAAATCCTTCCAGCGCTTTTTTATACTCGGCTGGCGAGGCTTCACGGTATGGAGAACTGACCATCTGATAGGCCTCAAGGGATAACATAAATTTTTGAGTCGCCTCATCCTCCTTTCTCTGATCCCACATTCTGAAAAGAAAGAAGGATAAGAAAAGAACCAGAACGAGAAGTGCGCCGATGGCCATCTTTTTAATATGTTGACTGACAAAGAGAAAGGCCTTTTCCGTGACACTGAGAAATTCATCCGGCTGTTTCAACTTTTTCTTCGTAATCTTCTTCTTTACCTTCATCGTTAGCCCCTTTCTAAAAATTTAAAGTTTAGTCTAAAGGAAACGGTAGAGAGACCCGTATCGTAAATAGAAGGCTACGTTCATCGTCTTTTAATTCTTTTCACGTAACCGTTACCGATGACCGAAACGGGCTGCGTGACCGTAACCTTAACCCGTTTGTGTTCACCCTTCTTTGCCGGCTCTTAAAACCCTCTTGTCTCCCAGTCGAAGGGTCAATTTGATCTGGTCAAAATACTCAATCAAGGGGATGACATACTTTCTCGAGGCTCCGGTCATCTCCTTGAATTGGGGGGTGGTGATCTCCCTGTTCTTCCTTAAAAATTGGACTAGATTCTCCTTCACCTGTTCAAAGGGAGTGCGATGAAAATAGATTCCACTCCTAATCTTCACCAGGATACCTTCATGAACAAGATGTTCGAAGATGGCCAAGATGCCCGCCTCTTCCTCGGACCATACTTCGGACAATTCTTTTGGAGAGGGAGGTTGGAGACCTCCCTTCAGAATGGTCTCTTCCACCTTTTTTACCAGGCCTTTCTCGTCGGATGAGGAGACACGGTGCCCCGGCAACCTTAACTTATCTTTCTCCAGAACGATCTTGTCTGACCGGATAAGCTCGCCGATCATGATTTGAAAGAGCTTAATATCCAGATCGCCCGGAAGTTTCGTCCTCAACTCTTCCTTTGCCAGGCCGGACTTCATCGGAAACCGCCCATGGAATTCCTTCAACTGGGACAGGATCACCTCCCTCAGCTCCCGGTATTGAGAACAATCAACAACCTTAAGTTTCTCCGGATCGATCAGAACAAGCTCCCCTTTCTCAACCTTCCTCCTTAGAATGGCTCGGGCCTCGTTAGGAGCCATGGCTACGCGTTTCAGGAGGTCATCCAGCGCCATCCCCCCGATGCCCGAATGCAGGATATGTTGACGGAGAGCGTCCTCTCTGGTTCCGTCCCTGAGGAGGGTTAAATCGGAGATCACCTTCTCTGAAAACCGTTTATGTTTATCTGGATGGGTATCCAGAATCACCCCTCCTCCGCATGTCTGAATAACCGATGAACCCCGTATCACAAAGCGATCCTGAGGTAACGCCACAACAGGCCTGTCTAATCTCAACTGGACAAACCCTCCCTCTCCCGGGGACAACTCCTCCCGATCCATGAGGTAGATGGAGGCGGCAGCCAGATTCGTGCCGATATGAAACCGCTGGATCGTTCTGTTCTTGAGCGGTCTCGGAGCATTGGGTAAGTATTCCAGATAGGCGTCAATGATTCTTGTCGGGGTAAGGGTGTGGGGCCGGGCAAGGACATCTCCCCTGTTGACATCGGATGTCTCGATTCCTTGAATATTGACGGCTGCACGCTGCCCGGCTTCCGCTTTTTCCACGGATTGATTATAGACCTGTATATTCCGGATCTTGCCTTCCCTACCGGAGGGAAGGATTTCCAGAGTCTCCCCCAGCGTAATTCCGCCGGAGACGATTGTCCCTGTTGCCACCGTGCCGAATCCTTTCATGATGAAAACCCGGTCAATGGGCAATCGGAAAAGGCCAACGGAGGATCTCTCCTCAACCTTTTGCGAAAGATGGTCGAGGACTGAGATCAATTGTGGGATCCCCTCGCCTGTGGTCGAAGAGACAGCCAGAATGGGGGCCTCCTTCAAGAAGGTATTCCTGACAGCATCCGTTACTTCCTCCCTCACCATGTCCAAGAGTTCCCGGTCGACCAGATCCATCTTGGTGAGGATGATCAATCCTTTTTTGACTCTCAGAAGAGTACAGATATCGAGATGTTCCTTTGTCTGCGGCATCACCCCCTCGTCACCCGCAATGACGAGGGCGACCAGATCAATCCCCCATGCTCCGGCCACCATATGTTTAACAAATCTTTCATGGCCTGGCACATCGACAATACCCAGCCGGATGCCGCTGGGGAGGTCCAGAAAGGTGAATCCCAATTCAATCGTAATCCCTCTCTCCTTCTCCTCCTTTAACCGATCTGTATCTACCCCGGTTAGGGCTTTGACCAGGGAGGTCTTTCCATGATCGATATGTCCTGCCGTACCGAGAATCACATGTTTCATGATCTATCCCTCAGAAGCGCTTTCTAAAGATAACAAAAAAGGCCTCTCTGTTTCAACCCTGATTTCGCACCGCTTCCTTCTTCCAGTGGAAGGTGAACAGATTTAAAATTCCGGTACGATCGAAACAACCTGTCCCCAAAGGTGAGCTTAAGGTGGATGAAAGGGGTGGGTTGATTTTCCTGCTGTTGCGATCAATGGAGTCATCTCTTATCGATTCAGATTGGATTTACGGAGGATAGGAGACGCAATCAATTTAGAATCAAGATGAAGCAGGGGATATCGCCCTTAAAGTCAAGAAAATCAAGGCCTGCAGAAGGATACACTGCGGATGTGTAAATCCTGTGGAAAAAAATGAGTTTTGCCTCTTAACCCATTCATTTCATTGCAAAAAGAAATGAACCTATACATGGCGTTTAAAATAGTCCTCTTATTTCAATAAGTTAGTTTGTTGTGATTGGGCAATATAAAAATACAATATCTTGTGACTTTCTGCTCCCGCCGGACCATGCCGCTGTTCATAACATGTTTAAATATTCCCCCGGCCCAGGCTTTTCTGCCCATTATCTCTAACCAAAAAAAAATAAATTTCCCGAATAATCTCCTCCCCCTTTCGATGGGGGAGGGTGAGGGTGGCCGCCGGCTCAGAGAGCCTCTGGCTCGGAGAGGGGTGGACAAAATAGAGACCATCTGGTCCCCCCTCCCCTTCATCCCCTCCCGCGGTGGGGAGGGGAGTTTCTATTAGAGATTTCAAAAAATGTAACGGGGTTAATAAAAAAGGGGAGAAAATCTCCCCTTTTTTATTTAGAATGCATCAGAATTTTTTAAAATTACTTTACTGCACTTTTTAGAAGATTTCCTGCTTTGAATTTGGCTACTTTTGCGGCAGGAATTTTAATCTCCTTTCCTGTCTGAGGATTTCTCCCTATCCTCGCTTTCCTCTTCTTCACAGAAAAAGTCCCGAATCCGGGAAGGGACAACTTGTCTCCCTTTTTAAGAGCCTTTGTCACAGTGGCCGTAAAGGCATTCAGGGCTTTTTCGGCCGATGCTTTGGGCACCTTGGCTTCCTTTCCAATCGCAGTTACCAATTCCGCCTTCGTCATTTAAATCACCTCCTCCTTTTTTTGAAATCATATTTTTGCCCTATTAAAATTGAAGCCCATCATAAATCACCGCTATTTTAAAAGTCAAGTTTTTTATTTTTTAAAATCCACCCTCCTTCTCCCGATCTCACCGGAGGGGTTCCCCACACCGGGCTCCTCCCTGCGCCTTTCACCCGCTTCAAACAAATGGTCCTGGAGATGATCCGGATCGATCTCCAAAATCGAAAAGATTTTTCTTTCAATCTCAAAAGTGGCCTTCCTCAGATCTTCTAATAGCTCCAGGGCTCTCTGGCTCTTCCCGTATCGTCCCTTGAGGTCTTCAAACCTCTCATTGAGGGAGACGATCCGGTCATGTTGAACCCGTTTATCGGCATAATTGACCACTTCCTCTTCGGATACCCATGAGGGATCCATCTCTTTCGATAAATGGATATGCTCCGCGATCACATCCCCTATCCTCTCGTACCCTATCTCCTTCAAGAGCCTTGAACCTGTCAGGGCATGGTCTTCTTTTGTCCTGAGACACTCGGTTTTGGTCACGTCGTGAAGCAGGGCGGCGGCTTCCACCAGGGGAATATCGATCCTCTGCCCTTTTCTGTTGAGTTCGGTGGAAAGAAAGAGGGCCACCCTTGCCACTTCGATGCTATGATCGATGATGTTCTCAAGCATCGCATAACGGACCATCACTCTCAAACAGTCATCTCTTGTCGGAATCATTCTATCTTCTCGTTTTTTGATTCATTTGTTTTTTCAGGCAAAGGCGAAGCGGGCTGGCTCTCGATCTGCTCCAGTTTGAAGCCGAATTTATCCAGACGTCTCCTCGCCTCTTCATATTTATTCATCGCATTGGTAATATGTTTTCCGACTAACTGGAAGTCTCCTTGAAAGGCCTCCAATTCTTTACTCAGACCTGAAAGGGAATCCAGAATGCGATGGGCATCCCTCTCGATCTTCAATCCCCTTAATCCGAGGACGATCACCTGGAGATAGGCGAAGAAGGAATTGGGCGAAACCGGGATGACCTTCTTTTTTAGCGCATAATTCAGAATCCCTTTCTCCTCTCCAAAGGCCTCATCCTTTGTAATGGTCTCATAATAGATATTTTCTGCGGGGATATAGAGCAGGGCAAAATCGTAAGTCCCTTCCTGGGGCAGAATATATTTGTTGGCAATATCGTCAATATGTTTCTTCACATCTCTCGAAAAGGCCTTCTGAGAGGCCTTCTTCTCCTCCTCGGTTTTGCACTCAATGAGCCGTTTGAAATTATCGAGCGGGAATTTGGAATCGATGGGGACAAGCCGTTCTCCCAGCCTGACTACGGCGTCCACCCGCTCTCCGCTCGAAAACGAGTATTGAAGGGTAAAGAATTCGGGCGGAAGAACCTGAGACAGCAGCTCTCCCAGAAATTGTTCCCCCAATCCCCCCCTCAGTTTCGGGGGCTGGAGAATCTCCTGAAGCGTAGCGATATCTTTCCCTACTTCAAAGATTCGCTTGCTGGACTCTGAAAGCTCTCCGATATTCTTCTGCACATCCCCGATCACCCTGGCGGCATTATCCAGCCGCTTGCTGATCTCTCCGCTTGAATTTTGAAGCTGCCGGTTGACCTGATCGGTAATCCCCCTTAGTTGTGCATTAATGGCATCCTGCTGCTGGGAAAGCTGGGAGATATTTCTGGCAAGACCGTCATTCATCTGCTCTCTCAACTTTTCAATCTGCTGCTGAATCAAGCCCCATACGGTCTGGGTGGACTGATCTTTTCTCAACTCTTCTGCTATCTTCTTCCACCTCTGCTCCATCACGAAGAAAAAAACCACCGCCAGAGCGATGATCACTCCTGAGAGAATATAGATTCCTTCCATGCTTCTTCCTCAAAAGGTGATGATTTACCCCTTCAGAAAGCCCCGCTGCTCGCCCCGTGTCAAGCTTCGCTTGTATCGGGGCTCGCAGCGGGGCTTTCTAACGGGGTTTACTCAAGGATGTTGTATGATGAGATGTCCCTCTACCCGGCTCTCCATCGGGTTGGTCACGGAGATTTTCCATAACCTCTCCCGCTGAGTCTCGCCGGCGGGGATGGGTAATTCAATTTTAATCGGGCTCTTCCCTGAAACGTCGGGAAAATCCCCGGCATTTTCCCATTCTCCAAAAGAAAGCTTAAGCGGGGTGCCAGACCCCTCCCACCTCGCCTCCAGTTTTATCTTCTCGGATGGCTCTTCATCCTTTAAGGGAATGGAGGGAACAAAAAATGAGAACTGCTCCCTTCCCTGCGCTCCGATCTGAAAGGGAAAGATGATGAACCTCCTTTCGAGAATATTGTTCTCCATACGGATGTCATCCGGACGGAGCTTTGGGGCGACGGAAACCCTCACCTTGGAGATCCCCTTAATGCTGACCCGGTACGGAGGCGATAGAGTGTAAAAATTTCCCGAATGGGCCTGTAATTCCTCTGAAATGAAATGGTCAAAATCTGAAACCTTCCGGTCGTTCAAATAGATACGAATCCGGGAGATCGCACCCTTCCGGAGGTCCGCCTCTCCCGTATTGGAGAGGATGATACTGAGTTCCAGATCCTCTGTCAAATCAAAATCCCTGATCACGATGTCCGGACCAATGGGAAGCCCCTCGAGTATCTTTTTTAACTCATTATTCTCTTTGTCCAACTCTCTCAGTTCCGCTGAAGTATCAACCCTCGCCTCCACCTCATGCCGGCCATAAATAGAGAATGGAGTGGCCAGGGTAATGCTCTCCCGCGGTTGGAGGAGAGTCTGATCGGAGAGGCCTCTCAACTTATAATATTTCTCCAACCGACCATCAACATAGAGGCTCAAACCTCCCCCCTCCATAGGAAACGGAGCCGTGCCAATATTGGTGAGGGTGGCAACCAGGCTCCTCTTCTGTTTGAGAAAGAGAGCGGAAACGACGATGTCGGGTAGGTTGAAAAGCTCTTTGATGGGCTCTGCCGGCGCAGGGACGGGTGCGAGATGACTCACCTCCTGCTTCGGGGTCTTTTCTTCTTCTTTTGTTTTTTCAACCTTCTCAACTTTCTCCTCTACTTTTTCTTCCACAGGGATGCCGGAAAAAAAATCATCAGGATAGTAGAGGGGTTCTATGGAAGGCAAAGGAGAAGGAGGTTGGACTGTCATTCGGGTTGAGCAACCGGAGAGAAAGAGAAGAAAGGCGAAGAATAGGATCGCCCCTTTTGGCATGAATCGAACCCCAGCCTCCTGTGCAAATAAGATATCTCATCGTTCGACCAAAAGCAAGGGATTTGGAGAGTTTCAGCGAACCTTGACACCCATGGGTTAAAATTGTATTTTCTTAACGAAACAAGCACCCCTGGGAGATGGTAACACTTTAGTGCTTTGAAAAAACTGATCTAATCCCCCTTCATCCCCCTTTATCAAAAGGGGGAAACCTTTCTCCTCCCTTTGGCAAAGGGAGGTTGGGAGGGATTTTACAAGACGATTTCAAACAACTAAATTGATACAGGAGATGAAAGATGAAAAGCTTGATTGATCTCAGAAGCGATACGGTGACACGGCCTACTCCTGCCATGAGAAAGGCGATGTCAGAGGCAGAGGTGGGAGATGATGTCTTCGGTGAGGACCCTACGGTCAACGCCCTCCAGGAGAGAGTGGCCCAATCGCTTGGGAAAGAAGCGGCCCTCTTCGTCCCCTCGGGAACTATGGCCAACCAGCTGGCGATCAAAGCTCATACTCAACCGGGAGATGAAGTGATCATTGAGGCCACCTCCCATCCCTATAACTTTGAGGGGGGAGCAGGAGCCGTCCTGTCGGGAATCCAGTTTTACTGTCTCAAGGGCGGCCGGGGCATTCTCGATGCTTCCCAGATCGAAGAAACCATCCGCCCCGATGACCATCACTTTCCTGTCACCCGGCTGGTCTGTCTCGAAAATACTCATAACCGCGGAGGAGGGGCCATCTATCCGATAGAGAAGATGGCAGAGATCTACCGGTTGGCAAAATCAAAAGGGCTTCTCGTCCATCTCGATGGGGCCCGGCTCTGGAATGCTTCCGTCGCCGCCGGAATCAGTCCCCATGAATACGGTCAATGGGCTGACTCTGTCTCCGTCTGCCTCTCAAAGGGATTGGGAGCTCCTATCGGGTCTCTTGTCGCAGGCTCTAAAATATTTATTGACCGGGTCCACCGCTTTAGAAAGATGTTCGGGGGAGGAATGCGCCAGGTCGGAATCATTGCCTCTGCCGGTCTTTATGCCCTGGATCATCACATCGAACGTCTCAAAGAAGACCACCTGAACGCAAAACGGCTGGCCCTCGGTTTGAAAGAGATAACAAGCGTCTCCATCCATCCGGAGCATGTGGAGACGAATATCGTCATCTTCGATGTCAGTCAGACCGCTCTGACGGCTCCCCAGCTGTCAGAGGCGATGAAGAGGAACAGCGTCCTCATCCATGCCTTTGGAAAGACACAAATCCGCCTGGTCACGCATCTGGATATATCGAAGGAGGATGTAGAGACGGCTCTTAAGGCATTCAAAAAGGTTTTGAGTTGACATAAGCATTGTAAAATCTCCCCTTACCCCTCTTTGCCAAAGAGGGGTAACCCCTTTCTTTTTTCAAAGGGAGGAGTCACGCATTTTGCAGGATCCCCCTTTTGACAAAGGGGGATTAAGGGGGGATTAGATCGGTTTTATATGGAACTCGAGCTAATCATTGTTCTGGTGACTTGTGGGTCTGAAGAAGAGGCATTAAAGATTTCACGATCTTTGGTGGAGGAGCGGCTGGCTGCCTGTGTCAATCTCATCTCTCCGGTTCGCTCCATCTATCGCTGGGAGGGGAAGATATGGGATGAAAAGGAGTGGCTCCTGATGATTAAGACCCAGAGAAAAAGATTTAAAGAGATTGAAACGAAGGTGAAGTCCCTCCATTCCTACTCCGTTCCTGAAATCATCGCCCTTCCTATTATTGCAGGCTCCTCTTCCTACCTCGACTGGCTGGCGGAGATGACCCTATAAAAGAAGCACCAAATTCCAAACGCCAATAACCAATATCCCAAATAATAACTCCCCCTCTCCCCCTCTTAATTTAAGAGGGGGGGGCGTTATTGGTAATTGAAATTTAAATGAGCGCTGGTTTCTTCAAATGGAAGTCTGTGTTCTGTTCGAAGGTAAAGGCTACCTGTAAAATTTTCCCTTCGTCAAAATGTTTTCCCATAATCTGAAGGCCGATCGGCAGCCCCTCGCGGCTCGGTCCGCAGGGCAGGGAGATAGCCGGGATTCCGGCCAGGTTGACCGGAATCGTTAAAATATCGGAGAGGTACATCTGGAGCGGGTTTTCCACTTTTTCTCCAATCCGGAAAGCGGGTGTAGGCGCCGTGGGAGTCACAATCACATCCACTTTTTCAAAGGCCCTTTCAAAATCGTTCCTCATCAGGGTTCTGACCTGGGAAGCCTTTCGATAGTAAGCCTCATAATATCCTGCAGACAGGACATAAGTCCCCAATATGATCCTCCGCTTCACCTCTTTGCCAAACCCTTCTGCACGGGTCCGGGTATACATCTCCATTAGGTCTTCAAACCTGCTGGAGCGGAAGCCGTATTTGACTCCATCGTACCGGGCCAGATTGGAACTGGCTTCCGCCGTACAGATGATGTAATAGATTGCCACGGCATACATGGTGTGTGGAAGCGAAATGGACTTCACCTCCGCCCCCAATTTTTTTAAGAGATCGATCGCCTCCTTAACCGACCTTTCCACATCCCGGTCCATCCCTTCGATGAAATACTCGTCCGGAATCCCAATCCGGACCCCTTTCACGTTATTGACCAGGAATCGCTTATAATCGGGAACCACGACATTGACCGAAGTAGAGTCACAGGGATCATAACCGCTGATCCCGCTGAGCAGGATGGCGCAATCCTTTACATCCTTTGTGATGGGACCGATCTGGTCCAGTGAAGAGGCAAAGGCCACCAGTCCATATCTGGATACCCTGCCATAGGTCGGTTTTAATCCGACAACGCCGCAACAGGATGCAGGTTGCCTGATGGAGCCTCCTGTATCCGTGCCGAGGGCGGCGATGCACTCATTCGCCGCCACGGCGGCGGCAGAGCCGCCGCTCGACCCCCCCGGGATGCGCTGCAGGTCCCAGGGATTCCGTGTGGTCTGAAATCCTGAATTTTCCGTGGATGAGCCCATGGCAAATTCATCCATATTCAATTTTCCCAGAAAGATAGCCTCCCTCTCTTTTAGCTTTCGGATTACGGTGCCGTCATAAAAAGGAACATATTCCCTCAGTATCTTAGAGCCACAGGTTGTCCGAATCCCTTTCGTGCAAAGGATATCTTTAAGCCCAACCGGAATGCCTGCAAGGTCCCCTATCTCCTCTCCTCTGATGATCTTCCGGTCCACTTCGTCAGCCTGACGGAATGCCTCTTCCCCGGTTAACATGAGATAGGCCTTGATCTTTCCATCCACCTCTCCGATCCTTCGATAGAGGGCTTCCGTAGCCTCTCTTGAGGTCACCTCTTTCTTGACCAGAAGGTCATGCAATTGATGAATGGTTAATTGGTGAAGTCCCATAATCTTCCTTCTACTGGAATATTGGAATGATGGAATAAAAAAACCTGGAATACTGGAATGATGGATTACTGGAATAATGGTAAAAACCATTCTTCTTTACTCCAATATTCCATTGTTCCACTATTCCAATATTCCTTTTTGAATTTCACTATTCCATTTTTGTTGTTTTACTCGATGATTCTTGGCACTTTGAAATGGTCATCCTCCTGATCCGGCGAAATGCCCAGGACCTCTTCTCTGGGGAATGAGGGCTTCACCTCGTCCTCCCTGAAGACATTATCCATGGGAATGGCGTGAGAGGTTGGCTCCACCCCTGTGGTATCAAGGCGGTTCAGCTGCTCCATATAGGTGAGGATCTGGTCCAGCTGGTTTCCGAAGGTTTCTTTCTCCTCCCCGGATAACTCGAGGCGGGCCAGCCTCGCCACTTTTTCGATGTCCATCTTCATCTTACCTTCTCCAAACATTTATTGGATTCTTACATGGTTAAATATAAGTAACACTTTAGCGGTTTGAAATAAACTTGTTAAAATCCCTCCCCACCGTCCGGCGCCAAAGTCCCAATGCTTTGTTTGGTGTGAGCAGTGCGGCTCTGGACGGCGGCGCCTCCCTTTGCCTGCTTCTGGCAGGATAAAAAGACCAAAGGGAGGAGAAACATTTCCCCCTTTTGCCCTCCGGGTCAGAGGCCGCTCTGGGTCGGAGACCAAAGGAGGATGAAGGGGGATTAGATAACTTTTTTCAAAGAACTAAATTGATACAAATTTAACAATTTTCTCCTAACATTTACAATTCAATCTTGTCATGCTTCTGAATTTATTTTAGCATCCCTTTGATTTTTATCAAACCCTCTTCCATTTTCTGGCGCTGCGATTCAAATTCTTTCGCCTTCTCTTTCACTTCCTGGGTAATCTCCGGAGGAGCCTTCGAAAGAAACTGCTCATTGGAGAGTTTTCTCATCACAAAAGCGCTCTCCTTTTCAATCTTCAGGATCTCCTTTTGAAGTCTTTTGGTCTCCTCTTCCATGCGGGTCCGGTCCATCGGGACAAATATCTCAACATCCCGGACGACCGCATAGGCGCTGTAAAGGGGCTTTTTAATCTCCTTACCGATCTTAAGCTCCTTCACCAGGGCAAGGAACTGAACAAAGGCTTCCTGTTCTCGCAGTTTCTTCTCCGCCTCTTCACTCTTCGTGCGGATATGGACGGAGATCTGTTCCGAGGGCGGAAGATTCATCTCTCCGCGGATGTTCCGCAAGCTATTGACCACCTCAATGATCCATGCCATTTCATCCTCCACCCTTTGATCATCATACCGCTCATCGGGTTTTGGATATTCGGCAACCATGATCGATTCATTCTCTTTTCGCAGTGGAAGTCGCTGCCAGATCTCCTCCGTGATAAAGGGCATGAAGGGATGAAGCAACCGGAGGATGGCATCGAGCGTCTCTGAAAGCGTCTGCCGGGTAAGGTCCTGCCTCTTCTTGTCCCCTTCCCTGTAAAGATAGAGTTTGGTCATCTCCAGATACCAGTCGCAGAATTCATGCCAGATGAACTGGTAAAGGATGTGGCAGGCCTCATTGAACTTATACTCATCCAGCCCTTTTCGAACGCCCCGTATCGTCTCATTCAATCTTCCCCGGATCCACCGGTCCGGGAGGCTGAATTCCTCCGGAGGATGCTTGCCGGCCATTTCATCAGGGGCCAGGGCCTCGAGGTTCATCAGGGCAAAACGGGAGGCGTTCCATATCTTGTTGGCGAAGTGGCGGTAGCCTTCGGTGCGCGACTCTGAGAGTTTCAAATCACTGCCGGGCATGGTCAAAGCGGCCAGGGTAAAACGGAGCGCGTCAGCGCCGAAGCGGTCGATCAGTTCGAGAGGGTCCACCACGTTCCCGCGGGTCTTCGAATACTTCTCCCCCTTTTCATCCCTGACCAGGCCGTGGATGTAAACATCTCTGAAAGGGACGTCTCCCATGAATTTGAGTCCCATCATCATCATCCTGGCCACCCAGAAGAAGAGGATGTCGAAACCCGTCACCAGCACAGAAGTGGGATAGAAAACCTTCAACTCCGGTGTCTTTTCAGGCCATCCCAGGGTGGAGAAGGGCCAGAGGGCGGAGCTGAACCATGTGTCCAGAACATCGGTCTCCTGCTTCAACTGACTGGATTGGCATTTGGAACACGACCGGGGATCCTCTTTCGCTACGATGACCTCACCGCACGCCTCACAATACCAGGCAGGAATACGATGGCCCCACCAGATCTGGCGCGAGATACACCAATCCTTGATATTCTCCATCCATTCATAGTAGGTCTTCTCCCAGAGTTCAGGGACAATCCGTGTCCGGCGTGTCCGCACCGCCTCAATGGCTGTTTGGGCCAGAGGTTTGGTCCGGACAAACCACTGTAGGGAGAGATTGGGCTCCACAATCGTTTTGCAACGGTAACAGTGGCCTACCTTGTGGTGATAATCCTCCGTTTTAAGCAGGACCCCCTCGTGTTTAAAATCTTCGACGATCCTCTCCCGGCAATCAAAACGATCCATTCCCTGATAAGGACCGGCATGTTCATTCATCCTGCCTTCCTCATCGATCACTTTGACCTGCTCAAGGCCGTGTTTCAATCCGATCTCAAAATCATTAAAATCATGGGCAGGTGTAATCTTGAGGCAGCCCGTCCCGAACTCGATATCCACATAGGCGTCGCCGATCACCGGAATCTCCCTGCCGAGGACAGGAAGGATTACCTTCTTTCCGATATCCCCCTGGTAGCGTTCGTCTTCCGGATGAACGGCAACCGCCGCGTCGCCCAGCATTGTCTCCGGCCGCGTGGTTGCCACGACCACGAAACGGTCTCCCTCCTTGAAGGGATACCGGAGGTGATAGAGCTTCCCCGAAATTTCATGGTGTTCGACTTCGAGATCGGAAAGAGCGGTCCGGCATCTGGGGCACCAGTTGATAATATAATGGCTGCGGTAGATCAGCCCTTCCTGGTAGAGGCGGATGAAAACCTCCCTGACCGCTTCGGAGAGGCCCTCGTCCATGGTAAAGCGTTCCCTGGACCAGTCGCAGGAGGCCCCTAATTTCTTCAACTGGTTGATAATCGTCCCGCCTGATTGCTCCTTCCATTTCCAGACGCGTTCGATGAATCTATCTCTTCCCAGAGCATGCCGGTCGAGTCCCTCCTCCATGAGCTGTCGCTCCACGACGTTCTGGGTGGCAATGCCAGCATGGTCCGTTCCCGGCATCCAGAGCACACTATAGCCCTCCATTCTTTTGAACCGTATGAGAATATCCTGCAGGGTATTGTTCAGGGCGTGCCCGATGTGAAGGACACCGGTGACATTGGGAGGTGGGATGACAATCGAGTAGGGCTGACGGTCCGAACTCTCATCTGCCCGGAAGTAATTTTGCTCCATCCAGAAACGATACCATCTCTCCTCCACCTGGTGGGGATCGTAAGACTTGTCCAAGACGTTTGAAGCCATTTCCGCAACCTTCTGCCTCCTTATTCCTTTTCTCCCTTCTGAAGCCGCTGAATCTCTTCCTGAATCGCTTTCTCTGCCAGATCGGGAATGACTTCCTTCACCATTGCCTCAATCCGTTCCATGGTCAGGTGAATCATATGCTCGGCCATCTCAGGAATGATTTGGGTCGCAAAATCCTGCATCATCTCCTGCACTCCTTTGGCGATGACCTCTTCCATCTTCCGGTCCAAATGCATGACAGGAGGAGGAATCTCCCCCAAAGGAATCTTAGGAATTTCTGCCATCTCAGGCTCGGCAACCTCTACTTTTATGAGTTCCTCCACGGGCGCTACCTCTTCAACAAGCGCCGCTTCTTCGAAGACCTGCTCCTGAGGAGGAATTTCTACCAAAGGGATATTCACAATATCTTCAATTTCAAGCCCTGGAGCCTCTACCTTCCCGAGTTCCTCCGCAGGCGCTATTTCTTCGAGAGGCCCTGTTTCTTCTAACATCTGCGCCTGAGGCGGGATCCCTTCCCCGAAAAGTTCTGAGATCTCTTCCTCTTCGGTCGTTTCCGCTTCTACCTCCACACCTTTCTCTGCGAGCATCAAATCCTCTTCCTTCAGTTTTTCCAGTTCGCCCTCAAGCTCCTCCAGAAATATCTCCGGGAATTCCTCCTCAGCAAGTTCCTGGAGCTCTAATTCTTCTGAAACCTCTTCGGAGGTCGTCAAAACCGAAGCTTCTGGCTTTGTTTCTTGAATGAAAAGAGGCGGCAATTCTTCTTCTGCCGGCTTCTCTTCCACTTCCCCCTTGAGAGCGGCCTCAAACTCCTCAAGGCCGGTGTATCTATCATCAGGTCCCTGAGGAGTGAGTATAATCTTCTCCGGAACTTTTTCCACCTTCTCGAAAGGCCATTCCTTTTCAATGGAGGGTTGAAGCTTCTCCATCTTCCGGAGGATCTCCTCCAGCTCGATCTTCTCAAAGAGTTCGTCTTCAGGAGAGACTTTTTTATCTACAATCTCTTTCTCTTCCTCAACCTGGAGGGAAGTCTTTTCCGGCTCCATCCTTATCTCTTCCGTTGGAAGGGCAATCTCTTTTTCAAAACCTGCCTCTTCCTTTCCCTGATTTTCCCAGGATTCAATGGGAGTAATCTCTCCGATCACTTCCTCTTTCTGCTGGAGGGCAAAATCATCGATGCTCATCCTTGACTCAGGTTCTTCGACCACATCAACCAGATCGATGATCTCTTCCTCTGTCTCACCCAATCCATTCATAGAGAACTTCTCTCCCTTTTCAGTTCCTGTCTTCCCGATATCGGCTAAGGATTTCCAGTCCAGATCATCCTCAAAAATGGCCATCTTCTCAGTCCCCTTCTTGACCTCATGGTTGATATCGCTCACCATACTGAGAATTTCATCTTTATTGAGCGGCCTCGAGATGATCCCGTTCGGCCGGAGGAGTTCTCGTTCTTTCTCTGAGAAATCTTCAAACATATCGAGAAGGATGAGGAATGGAATATTTTCCAATTCCTGATCCACCCTGACCGCCTGACAGAGATCCTTTCCCCCGATGATGAGATCCGGCTTAAAGAGTCTCCCCTGAAGAAGAGCTTCTTCGTCATTGGTCGTGAAGAGGATATGATGATCGGTCGGTTCAAAAATCCTGTCAAACTCCTCTTGAATCACCCTGTCCGGATCGGCGATGAGAATCTCTTTTGACATTTTAAGCTCTCCTTCGATGGGAGTCAGATATGATTTGAAGTATCATTAGTTTTAGCTAATTATCACAAGCAAAGCTCAATGTCAACCTTCCTTTTCATTTCGCTCAGAAAATAACATGGTTACGCCCTCTCCCCGGGCGCCTGCCTGCGCGTAGCCGCTTCGGCGAAGGCAGGGGAGAGGGTGGGGGTGAGGGTGAGGGGGCCTACCCATGACCACCCCTCTCCGAGCCAGAGGCTCTCCCTCCGGGGCAGAGCCCCCTCTGGGGCGGAGCCTGAGCCGGCGGCCACCTCAATCCTCCCCCGTCAAGGGGGAGGATAATGTTCGGTTATTTTTATTGTTTGAGGGGAGCGACTCCGCCATATTGCCTTGATAGAAAGTCATCGATCACGGGTTCAAGATTAATGTCAAAATTGTATCTTACCCTTGCGGCGGGTTGATCAATCCGTATCTTCTTTCTCAGATCAGCAGGGGTGGCAATGACCACCGCATCGCAGACCGATCTTCTGACCGTCTCTTCAAGGTCACGGACCTGGCTTTCGGAATATCCCATTGCCGGGAGGACCTTCCCGATATGAGGGAATCTCTCAAAAACCTCTTTCAGCGAACCAACCGCATAGGGCCTGGGATCAACCAGCTCCCGGGCCAGCCTCTCCGAAATGGAAGCCCCTGCCCCGCCCGCCATGCCTCCATGCGTGATGGTGGGCCCATCTTCGATGACCAACACCCTCCTGCCTTCAATCCATTCCGGGTGATCCACATCGATTAAAGAGGAAGCCTCCATAACCTTCGCCGAGGGATTCGACCGGGAGATATTCTCCCTGATCTGCCTCAAAGATTCCCCTGTCCCCTCGTTTACCTTCGTAATGATGAGAAGGTCCGCCCTTCTGAGATTCACCTCGCCGGGATAATAATGTTTCTCATGCCCAGGTCTTAAGGCATCCAAAAGGACGATTTCCAGGTCGGGCTGTATAAAAGGGAAGTCGTTATTTCCTCCATCCCAGATAATCACCTGAGACTCTTTCTCTGCGGCTCTTAAAACCTCCTGATAATCGATGCCCGCATAGACGGTAATTCCCATCTCAATAAGAGGCTCAAACTCCTCTCTCTCCTCAATCGTGCAGGCTCCCTCATCCACATCGCGCATATCGGAAAACCGGAGAACCGGTTTAAAAGTGCAATAAGCCATGGGATGCCGGATCACAGAAACCCGGATCCCCTTCTTTTCCAAAAGAGAGGCGATCTTGCGCGAGATCACCGACTTCCCGCACCCTGTCCTCACGGCGCAGACCGAGATGACCGGGACCTTGCTTTTGAGCATCGTCGATTCAGGCCCGAGAAGCATAAAACTCTTCCCGCTCGACAGGACCAGGGAGGCCTTACCCATCAATTCCTCATAGGAGATATCACTGTAAGAGAAGACCACCTGCTGGATAAGAGGATTGGAGAGGAGCCGGGGGAGATCCTCCTCGGGATAGATCGGAATCCCTTCCGGATAGAGAGCCCCGCTCAAATCAGGAGGATAGGTTCGATTCGCAATAAAGGGGATTTGGGCGGCGGTAAAGGCGACCACCCGGCACCCGGGACGGTCTCTGAAGAAGGTGTTGAAATTATGGAAGTCCCTTCCCCCTGCGCCCAGGATGATCACCTGAACGATCTCTTGAGAAAGACTCTTTCTTCTCCTCAACTTCACCTGAAAATCCCCCCTTGCCCCCCTTTGCTAAAGGGGGGTATATTTGAAATCCCCCTCTTTGGAAAAGAGGGGTGAGGGGAGATTTTAATAACCATTTGTTTCTTTTTAAGACATGATTGTTTCATAGGGCCGTCCATGGAAGGGGAAGAAAAAGTTTCTCATAGAGGTTGAAGGCATAGCGGTCGGTCATACCGGCGAGGAAATCAGAGATACAGCGCTCTAATGAATCATAGAGTGTTTGCCTTTCGATCAGGGTTAATAAATGGTCCGGCTTTTCCATAAAATATTGGTAGAGTTCCCTTAAAATCTTGGCCGCCTTGTGAAAATCGGCATGGACGGTCTCATTCTCATAAACCCTCTCCCAGAGGAACTCTCTCAGATCCCACATCGCAGAAAGAATCTCCTCTGAAATTGTGAGACGTCCGCCCCCCGCCCGTAAGGTCTCCGACACGATATCATTGACCATCGTATTGATCCGCTTCGAATGGGTATCCCCTAACCGTCTGATGCAATCCTCAGGAATATCCTTCAGGGAGATCACTTCACCCCGTATGGCATCATCGATGTCGTGATTGATGTAAGCGATGATATCAGCCAGCCGCACAACCTGACCCTCCAGCGTGGAGGCCATGGAACCGGGATCCTTGCAGAGAATTTCTCCTTTTCCCTTCGTATGTTTTAAGATTCCGTCCCTCACTTCCAGGGTGAGGTTCAATCCTCTTCCATCTTTTTCAAGAAGATCCACCACCCTCAAACTCTGATCGGAGTGATTAAACCCGCCCGGGAGGATGGCATTGAGGGTGTCTTCGCCCGCATGTCCGAACGGGGTATGGCCCAGATCGTGGCCTAATGAGATGGCCTCGGTCAGATCTTCATTGAGCCGCAGGGCTTTTGAGATTGTCCGGGCGATTTGAGAGACCTCAAGGGTATGAGTCAACCGGGTGCGGTAATGGTCTCCGGTGGGAGCAAGAAAGACCTGAGTCTTATGTGTCAGTCTCCTGAAAGATTTGGAATGGATGATCCGGTCCCGGTCGTGCTGGAAGGCCGGCCTGAGAGGACATTTCTCCTCAACCGATAGTCTTCCTTTACTCATCGAACTCAATGTGGCAAAGGGCGAAAGAAACTTCTTCTCCTGTTCCTCCAGCTCTTCCCTGATCGTCCTCCCGGTTTCAAGTCCCAATGCCAATTGACAAGCCTCCTCGCAATCGTCTATCCTTTGAATCGAAGTTACCACAAACAGGGATGTTAATCAAACAGAATCTCGGACTATGAAAATCCCCCCTCAATCCCCCTTTTACAAAGAGGGATAATTACACCTCCCTTTGGAAAAGGGAGGTTGGGAGGGATTTAAAGAAGTTATTTTCTTAGCAGAATCTCCGATGGAAGAAAAGGCGTTAATCCGGAAGGTCCTCGAAGACCCGATTCTATTCAAACTTTCCACCCTGGCAAAGGAGAAGGGAGTTCCTTTCTTTCTTGTGGGAGGGTATCTGCGCGATTTGCTTCTCGGAGCTCGCACTCCTGCCTCTCAGCAGCCAGGAATGGATTATGACTTCGCCCTGCCGAAGGAGTTCTCCTCCTACATCTCAATGATCGAGAATAGTCTCCAATTTCATTTCTTTAAAGTGGGAAAAGAGGAAGCAGGCACCATCACCTACAGGATGATCCGGAAGGAAATTTCAATCGATGTCACTTTCTTTCAGGGAGAGACCCTGGAAGAGGATCTCCGGAGAAGAGACTTCACCATGAACGCCATAGCCGTCTCTCTTCGCGATGAGACATGCCATTCGGTTGAAGGGGCTTTCAGCGATATTGAACATGGATTGATCCGTTCCGTCTCTCCCCGCTCCATGGAGCAGGATCCCTTACGGATGTTGCGGGCGATCCGTTATCTCTGTACCCTCGCAGGGTTTACAATGAATATTAAATTAGAAGAGGAGATCCTTTCAAAGAAAGAATTGGTCAGGAAACTTCCCGGTGAAAGAATCAAGATGGAACTGGACCGGATCCTCCTCTCCTCCCGTCCAGGCCTCGGGATGAAATCTCTCCATGAGCTGGGGCTCCTTTTCATTCTCATGCCGGAATTAAGTGGACTGGAAAGCCTTGGCCAGAGCCGTCACCATCATCTTGATGTCCTCTCTCATATCCTTCTCATGATCGATAAAATTCCCTTGGCCTTGGAAGGGATGGCCTGGAATGGAAAGACAATCTCCCTGGCGCAGGAAGAGAGGTTGACATTATATTACGCCGCCCTCTTCCATGACCTCGGGAAACAGGATACCTATTCCCGGGATGAGAAAGGGAGGGTCCACTTCTACCACCATGAATCCTTCTCTTGCAAGAGAGCGGAGGCTATCATGGACAGGCTGAGATTCTCCAATCCGATGAAGAACAGAATCCTTCGCCTCATCAAGCATCATATGAGAATCCTCAACCTCTCCTCGGAGACCGGGGAGTCCGCCCTTAAAAGGCTGGTCAATCAAGCGGGGGAAGACACCCTCTTGCTTGTCTTTCATACCCTTGCGGATAAAGAAGCAAGCCGTGGAATCCTATCCATCCAGATTGACGAGATTGTTGAAGGACACTGCCTCCGGATCCTGGAATTATTAGAGGAAAAGGATATCGTCCACCCTCCCCCGCTCATCACCGGGTACGATGTGATGGCTCTGGGTTACTCCTCCGGACCCAAAGTGGGTGAAATCCTAAATTTCATCCATGAAAGGCAGGTTGAGGGTGAGATCAAAACCAGAGAAGAGGCGCTGGAGACATTAAAAGAAAAATTCAAAATTTAGTAACACCCCAATTGAGCCAAAAAAAAGTTCCTCCCACCACGGTGGGGGAGGGGAAGGTCCAGGACGTCCACTCCCATCCTTACCTTCCCCCATCATAAGCTGACCGTGTCCCATAAGTCGTGGGGCTGGACACAAGGATGGAACGTATGACTGGTGCAATTGAGGCTTTGGCATACCCTACCCCCACCCCGCCCCTCCCCCTGAAGGGGAGGGTAATCGTCACGCGCTTCGCGTGATTCCTCCCCCTTCAAGGGGGAGGTCAGGAGGGGGATGGGGGATCTGTCGGAGTGCTCCTTGTGTCCAGCCCCCCTATTTATGGGTAAGGATCAGTTTGGCAAAGAGGGGCGAGGGGAGATTTTCATCCCGATTAAATCGGGATCAATTACGGACTCGTTAGTAAATTGAAAATTGAAGATTTAACCCTAAATCCTCCCTTTAAACATCTTGACGCCTCCATCTCTTTTTGATAGTGTTCTACCATCTCAAAAAAACCAAGTCTGGATCTGACTGATTCTAACTAACAAACCGCACGATCCAGTCCATGTAGGATCGCTCGGTGTGAATGGAGTAGTGGTGCACACGGAGTACCTGTCGGACTTAATCGAGAAGTTGTGGTTGTTGACTTTTTGTCGAATCAGGCATATAAGACTCCTAACATCATGGCCCGATATCCCTGATAATAGACATCGGGCAAAACTGCCCAAAAACCCGGTTATTAACGCATTATCAGGGCAAAATGGCAAGATAATCAATGGTTAGGTCATAAATAACGATGTATTCCAACATTACTAAATATCTATTATAATGAAAATATAATGAGAACGAAGGAGGATAATCCATGGCCACAGAATATACAGCGGTAATAAAACAGCAAGGCGACTGGTGGATAGGATGGATAGAGGAGATCCCAGGTGTAAACTGCCAGGAACGCACCCGTCAGGAATTAATCGAAACCCTGGGGACAACCTTGAAAGAAGCAATTGAA
>MGQQ01000125.1 GCA_001798855.1 Deltaproteobacteria bacterium RBG_16_49_23
GTGCGGCATTTGCGCCTTTGTCTGTCCCTTTGTCTCCATTGTGAATGAAGTCCCATATGGGAGTTATGAAACGGGAAATACGGCATTTGTTTCAAAAAGATAGCCTTACGATCCCATACGAAAAAAAGAGAGGAGGAATTTCATGAAAGTCAATAAGATCGATCATATCTGTATTGCCGTGAAGGACCTCGATGCCGCGCGAAAACGCTGGGAACCCATCCTTGGAAAACCGCAACCCGATGATCCCTATGTGGATGAGCCAGAGAAGATCAGAGTGGCGCGTTACTGGCTCGGTGAGGTAGGATTTGAATTAATGGAATCTACCGCACCGGATGGCGATGTGGCCAAGTTTGTCGAAAAAAGAGGGGAAGGGGTCATGATCATCGGGCTCAATGTGGATAATACCGAAGCCGCTATGAATGAGCTGACGGCAAAAGGTTACAAATTTATCGGCGGCTTGAGACCCTTCCGGGGCTGCAAGTTTGCCTTTGTCCATCCCAAAGAGGTCAACGGTGTATTGTTGGAACTGATTGACTATCCCTGGAACGAATTTAAGAAAAAATAGAAGTGTTTCTGACCGCCACATCAAAAGGCATGCTGGTCACTCAAGCATGCCTTTTTTATTATTTAACCTCCCGAAGACAACGATCCCTAAAAATCCCTTGACAACTTCATCAATTATTGATATTTGGAATGCTGCTTTTATAGGTGGGGGAATTAAAAAACAGCAATCAAAGAATCAGAAAAGGAGGTGATGAAAAGGGAATCCGCACCTTAAAAGAACTCTTTTCAACAGAGAAGGAGGAGATTATGAAGGAGTTTAAGGTTTTTCTCAGAGAAGACGAAATTCCAAAGCAATGGTACAATATTCAAGCAGACCTACCCACACCCCTCCAACCGCCTCTCCATCCCGGCACGGGACAACCAATCGGTCCCCAAGATCTCGCCCCTGTTTTCCCAATGAATTTGATTGAACAGGAGGTCAGCACACAACGATGGATCGATATTCCTCAAGAGGTGATGGAGAAACTCCTCATCTGGAGGCCTACCCCCCTCCATCGAGCTTATGCATTAGAAAAAGCCCTGGGGACACCAGCCAGAATTTATTACAAGAATGAAGGGGTGAGCCCTCCGGGAAGCCATAAGCCCAACACAGCGATTGCTCAGGCTTATTACAACAAAATTTTTGGAATTAAACGGATCGCCACTGAGACCGGGGCTGGCCAATGGGGAAGCGCGCTCAGTTTTGCTTGCTGTCTCTTTGGTCTGGAGTGCAAGGTCTACATGGTGAGGATCAGTTATGATCAAAAACCTTATCGCCGTTTGATGATGAACACCTGGGGAGCAAACTGTGTCCCCAGTCCAAGCAAAGACACCAATGCGGGAAGAAAGATTCTGGAGGCGACCCCAGATTCTCCTGGAAGCCTTGGGATCGCCATCAGCGAAGCCATTGAAGACGCTGTGACCACCAAGGACACTCGATACTCTCTGGGGAGCGTCTTAAACCATGTGATGATGCATCAAACAATCATCGGCCTTGAAGCCAAGAAACAGTTGGAAAAATTTGGGGAGAAGAAAGTCGATATCGTGACAGGTTGCGTAGGTGGGGGGAGCAATTTTGCTGGTCTTGCCTTCCCCTTTGTCTTGGACAAAATCAACGGCGCCAATATCACAATCATTCCAGCAGAACCGACTTCCTGCCCCACGATGACCAGAGCGCCCTTTGTCTATGACTTTGGCGATACAGCCGCCACAACCCCGCTTCTTCCGATGCACAGCCTTGGACACACCTTCATCCCTGCTCCTATCCATGCAGGGGGATTGAGATATCATGGCTTGGCCCCCTTGGTGAGCCAATTGATTATTGAGGGATTGCTCGAGCCCCGGGCTTATAATCAACTGGAGTGTTATGCCAATGCCGTCCTCTGGGCAAGAACCGAAGGAGCCATTCCCGCTCCTGAGACCAGCCACGCCATCTCCGTTGTTATTGAGGAGGCGAAGAAGGCTAAAGAAGAGGGGAAGGAGAAGGTCATCCTTCTAAATTGGAGCGGCCACGGCTTGATGGATCTTGGTGGTTATGACTCTTATTTCAGTGGGAAACTCGTTGACTACGCATTACCAGAAGAAGAGATGAAAAAATCTCTTAAATCGATTGAAGGGTTGCCGAAACCACCCAAGATGAAGAAGGGGAAGCCAGTTTAATCAAAATTAAATCCTACGGGCCTATGAGGCCTGTAGGATTTTTTATTTTGTGAGCTTGTACTAAATTACTCAAAGCATACCGAAGCGCCATGATTGAAGAATACGATGATTTAATCATGTACTGCCCTCAATTAGGCGGTGAAATCCCATTCCGATACTGTCGTACGGTTAATGAAGACCTCCCATGCCGGAAAATTATAGTCTGCTGGGAATTTAGAATAGAGATATCAAAATTTTTGGGCGAACATTATTCAATGGAACAAATTCAACATGCCTTGACACCTCCGACCAAGACAAGGCTCGATACGATCCTGGAACTCATTGAAAAAGCAAAAAAGATAAAAAAAGAAGGAGACTGAGAGGATGCTGATCTCTGAGCGACTCAAAAATATCAAACCTTCGGGAGTGAGGCGTATCTTCGACCTTGCGCGCAAGATGAAAGATCCCATCAATCTGAGCATTGGAGAGCCTGATTTTGATATTCCAGAGCCTCTCAAAGAGGAAGGAATTGAATGGATTCGCAAGGGCTTCAATAAATATACGCCCACGCAGGGCATCCCGGAGCTGAGGGAGAAAATCACCCTCCACTTGAAGAAAAAGGGAATCCATTTCGATGAGGTGATGGTGACGGCAGGTGTGACCGGTGGTTTGCTCTTAGCCAGCCTTGCCCTCATCAATCCGGGGGATGAAATCATCATCCCTGACCCCTATTTTGTAATGTACGAATATCAGGTTCTCCTGATGGGAGGCGTTCCTGTTTTCATGGATACCTATCCTGACTTTCGCTTGAGGGAAGAGGAGCTGGTCAGGAAGATATCGAAGAGAACCAAATTCATCGTCATCAACAGTCCAAATAACCCAACCGGAGCCGTCTACCCGAAAGAAGATCTGGAGAGGATTGTCAGGATTGCAAGGGAAAGGGATCTTGTGATCCTCTCCGACGATATCTATGACAACTTTGTCTTCGATGCGCCCTCCTGTTCTTGTATTGGACAACTTTATGAAAAAACTCTTACCTTTGGGGGTTTTTCAAAGGGCTGGGCCATGACAGGATGGAGATTGGGTTATGTGGCGGGTCCGAAAGAGATCCTACAGCAGATGATCACGCTCCAGCAATATACCTTCTCCAGCATCAACTCTTTTGCACAGAAGGCCGCTGTCAAAGCCCTGGACTTCGATGTCGGGGATTATATCCAGGGATATAAAAGGAAGCGGGATATCATCTATGAAGGGTTAAAGGAAAAGTTTAACGTCCAAAAACCACAGGGAGCGTTTTACATCTTTCCGGAAATCCCCGGAGGAGATGGAGAGGCCTTTGTGGAGAGAGCCATTCAAAACAATCTCTTCTTCGTCCCCGGCAGTGTCTTTTCCAAAAGGAATACCCATGTGAGGATCTCCTTTGCGGCATCCGATGAAACCCTCTTCAAAGGGATTGAGGTTCTCAATCGTATCGGTTAAAATTATGTTGTTATAATAAAAATCCCTCCCCGCCTCCCTTTTCCAAAGGGAGGAGAAATACTTCCCCCTTTGCTAAAGGGGGATTGGGGGGATTTGGTTTTGGATATCCTGGTCAGACTTCTTTTTCAAACAGCTAAATTGATACAAAAGATTCATGAAAAGGGGCCGTCATGTCGTTTAAAGAAGAAAAGGTTGTTCTTGGAAACGAGGCTATTGCCAGAGGGATCGTAGAGAGCGGATGTCATTTTTTTGCCGCCTATCCAGGAACTCCCAGCTCAGAAATCCTTCCTGCCATCGTCCGTTTTAAAAAGGAGAATAACCTCGACATTTATGTTGAGTGGTCCACCAACGAAAAGGTGGCTTTCGAAAATGCATTGGTGGCCTCTTACACGGGGAAACGGACTGCCGTGGCCATGAAACAGGTCGGGCTCAATGTGGCCATGGATCCTTTGATGAGCTCAGCCTATATCGGAACAATAGGTGGTTTTGTCATCATCAGTTGCGATGATCCCGGACCTTATTCGTCCCAGACGGAGCAGGATACTCGCTTTATGGCTATGTTTGCGAAGGTTCCAGTCTTTGATCCGGCCAATCCAAAAGAAGCCCAGAAGATGTTACCGCTCGCTTTCGATCTCTCGGAAAAATACCAGATTCCTGTTATTCTCCGTCCCGTATTAAGGGTTTCTCACGCCCAACAAACCGTCACTTTCAATCCCATCATCAAAATTGAAAGGAAAGCCAGCTTCGAACGCAACCCCCAGCGATGGAGCGCAACGCCAAGATTCCGATTCATCCTTCACAAGCAGCTTAATCAAAAGCTCAAAAATATAGCAGAAGAGTTCAATTCGATGACCGCTCTCAATTTCATCGAGCACGACCGGGATAAGGCCGCTTTGGGAATCATTGCCAGCGGAATCGGTTACTCCATCGCTCGAGATATCCTATCTGAATTAGGCCTCCAGGAGGAAATCCCGGTTCTCAAGATCGGAACTCCCTTCCCTCTTCCTACGGAGATTGTGGAGTCCTTCATCGAGAAATGCGATCATGTTCTGATCCTCGAGGAGACCGAACCCGTGATGGAGCTTCAGATCCTGGATAAATCAAAAGTCATCGGCAGACTGGGAGGACCCATTCCCAATGAAGGAGAGATGCTTCCCGAAACCATCTCCCAGGTGATATCGGATCTCTGCAGGAAGTTTTCCATCCCTGTGCCGGAAGTGGCTTCCACTGCCCCGCTTGAGAAAATGGTGTCCGATCTCGGTCTTTCCATTCGTCGGCCAACCCTCTGTTCGGGATGTCCACACCGGTCTTCTTTCTTCGCCTTGAAAAAGGCCTTTCCACAGGGTATCTTTCCCAGCGATATCGGGTGTTACACTCTGGGAATGAATATGGAAGCAGTAGATACCTGTCACGACATGGGGGCTGCCATCACTTTCGCCAGCGGCCTCTATCAGGCCTATCATCAAGACGGCAAAGACATTCCCATCATTGCCACGATTGGAGATTCGACCTTCTATCATTCGGGCGCCCCGGGACTCTTGAATGCTGTATATAATGGGGCTAAATTTATTCTCGTCATCCTCGACAATTCCATTACCGCAATGACAGGTATGCAACCCACTCCGGAATCCGGAATGACGGCTGACGGTCATCCCGGTAAGACCCTCTCAATTGAAGAACTGGTGAAAGGATGTGGCGTCCAATACCTGCGGGTGGTCAATCCTTATGATATCAAGGGATTGATACGGGAAGCCGAAAAAGCATACCAATATACTCTGCAACCAGAGGGTGGAATGGCTGTCATCATTACCCGTTATCCCTGCATCATCTATCAAAAAGAGCAGGTCAAAGTGAATCCCGTCAAGGTCGATATCCGCCATATCCCTCCGCCAGAAAAGGGTCTTCCTCAGGTGAAAAGCGGAGAGATGCCTCAATCCCTTTTGCCTGTGTTTCATGAAGAGGTTTGTTGTCAATGCGACACATGTATGATCCAGTGTCCTGAGGGAGCGATTTCCAAAATCGAGGACCGTTATGTCGTTGATTACGACAAATGTACAGGGTGTCGTGTTTGTGTCCAGGAATGTCCTACTTCGGGGTTCGATATGCCGGCGGTAGGCGCCTGTATTGCCTGTGGGTACTGCCTCAAACGATTTGAGTGCCCCTCATTAATAAGAGGAGAGGACGGCCGTGTGAAAATTGACCGGCTGACCTGTGTGGACTGCGGCCTCTGCATGGAAGTTTGCTGTCAGGAAGGGATTTATCAGGTAAAGTAAAATATTTTAGCGACGGGGCGCCAATGATTAAACCATCCGCAATCTGCAATCCGCAATCCGCATTGGGGAAGATGAACATCCAGATGATCATCTCAGGTGTGGGAGGACAGGGCGTTCTCCTGATGACCCGGATCTTCTCCGATTTTGCCCTTCAGGAGGGATATCCCGTCATTGGATCTGAGGATCATGGAATGAGCCAGCGTGGAGGCTCGGTGATCACCTATCTGAAGATCGGTCAATTCGACAGTCCCCTTGTGAGGAAGGGGAGCGCCGACCTTCTTCTCTCTCTCGAAAAGAACGAAGCCTATAAAACCCTCCATTTTCTTAGGCCTTCCGCAGCCGGCCAACAAGGCGGCCTCGGTTTTATCAATGATTCCGATGCCGGTTTTATGAATGAACAGATCAGAAACTACCTGATGCAGAGAGGGATCGAAACCCATATCGTTTGGGCGAATCGTATTGCCGGCGAAATGGGGTCGGTCCAGTCAACCAACATTGCCGTCATCGGTTTTGCCTCGGCCCACCCCAGATTCCCATTCCCTCATGAAAAACTGAGGCAATCGATTGAACGCGTCACCCCACGGCAATTTCGAGAAATGAGCTTAAAAATTTTTGATAAGGGATTCATAGAAGGCAGAAAATCGATAAAAGTGTAATGTTTCTTTGAATCTCATCTATTTCCTTGCCTCCAATATTTCGCCAATTTTTATCGACATTTGACATCCCACAAAAAAAAGGATAATTTTAAAATATCGATATTGGGAGGGACGCACGGTGAGCAAAAAAACGGCTAAGAAACTGATCCTGGGGCTTTCTTTTACAGTTCTCCTGTTTGGTCTTTTCTTCTGCATAGATAAAGACAGGGCCAACTCACTGCCCAAGAATGATAAATTGACAACAGCCAAATCGCTTGGGCAAGCCTTTGTGGAGGTTGCCAAAAAAGTCCAGCCCTCCGTCGTCAATATCACGACGGAAAAGACGATCACAATTAAACCATGGGAAAGATTTGGAGAAGAGTTTTTTAAGGGAAGCCCCTTTGAAGAATTCTTCAAGGGATTTGGCGGCCCCAGGGAAAGGGGAAAGGAATATCGGCACCGACAGAGAAGCGGTGGGTCAGGGGTCATTGTTGACAAAGAGGGCTATGTTCTCACGAACAACCATGTGATTGAAGGGGCGGATAAAGTAAAGGTGCGCCTTAACGATGGTAGGGAATTCACTGCCACAGTTAAAGGTCAGGACTCCAGGACAGATCTCGCTGTTCTCCATATCAAGGCCAAGGACCTTCCCGTGGCCACTCTGGGAGATTCCGATAAGCTTGATGTCGGCGAATGGGCGATTGCGATTGGAAGTCCGTTTGGACTCGAGCATACGGTCACCGTCGGGGTCATCAGCGCCAAGGGACGCTCCGGATTGGGAACGGGAACCTATGAAGATTTCGTCCAAACCGATGCCTCCATCAATCCCGGCAATAGCGGTGGACCCCTCATCAATATTGATGGAGAGGTGATCGGGATCAACGCCATGATCATCCAGCCGGGCACAGGGATCGGCTTTGCCATCCCCGTCAATATGGCCAAGCAGATTTTGAACGATCTCATCAAAACAGGCAAAGTCGTACGGCCCTGGCTGGGAATCAGCGTCCAGGACCTCACCCCCGAGATGATGGAGCATTTCAAAGTCAAAGAGAAGGAAGGGGTGTTGGTCGGGCAGATCTATCCGGGAACCGGCGCGGAAAAGGCCGGACTGGCATCAGGTGACATCATCAAATCGATAGACGATAAGCCCGTTAAGAATGTGGGGGAACTGGTAAAGGAAATCCAGAAGAAAAAAGTAGGCCAGAAGGTGAAACTCAGCGTTGTCAGAGAGGGGAAAGCGATACCGATCGACATCACCACCTCTGCCATGCCCGATAAGGCGGAATTGGAGAAGGAAAAGGAGAAGGAAGGAGAAGAAAAGTTAGGGGCAAGGCTTCAAGAATTGACGCCTCAATTAGCGACCCGCTTCCGTATTACCGGAGTCAAACAGGGTGTGGTCGTCCTCGCCGTGGAGGATGGAAGTCTCGCCGATGAGATGGGCCTTCAGGAAGGGGACGTGATTCTGGAGATCAACCGGAAGAAGATCGAGTCATTAAAAGATTTCGAAAAGGCGATGAAAGACGCCAGCCTCGAAAAAGGGATCCTCTTCCAAATTCATCGAAAAGGAAGCAGCTTCTATCTGACTTTCAAAAAATAAAAAGACATGGAAGGATGGATGTTGGAATACTGGAATATTGGGTTTAAATGTGAATAGAAATGTTTGCCCATCATTCCATGATTCCACTCTTCCATGATTCCATGTTTATGGTTATCCGGCCGCTTTCACATACCTCATTCTCAGGTCGAAGAGGACGCTATCTAAAAATTTCTCTTCGTCTGAAGTTAGATTCCCTTTTGTCTTCTCCCCCAGCATTCCAATGAGGTCAATGGTCTGTTTGGCTACGGGAAGATTTTTTGACTCTTTTTTGGTAAATGGATCCTCAATCTCTCCCAGCTGGATGAGGGCGGATGTGCTAAGTGAGAAAATGAAGCTTGTGAAATTGATCTCCTGGAGAGGAATCTCTTCTCCCGGGGCCTCTTCTTTTAATGGCTCCTCCTTCTTCTCTTCTGTGGGAGAAACCTTCTCTTCCTCTTTTTTAGCTGTAAACCTCCTATCCCTTACAACAAAACTCTTTTCCTTTTCCTTCTCATCAGCCTTCTTCTCATCAGCCATGGCATCCTCCGGAGAAAAATTAAAACATATGAACTAAAGCTGAATATTATTTAATAATAACAATAAATTGAGCAACTTATCTTGACTTCTAAAAGTCAATATATTATATTATTAGCACTCCTGAAGAAGGAGTGCTAATAGATCGATATGGAGTTTATATAATGTCCGGTCTGCCGGTTGTCAAGAATTCCCTCGATACCTATCTCGCACAGATCAATAAGTTCCCCCTCTTAACGCCGGAAGAGGAGTTCGACCTTGCTGAAAAATATTATCGTAATCACAATGATATTAATGCGGCGCATAGATTAATTACATCAAACTTAAGATTCGTTGTCAAGGTGGCCCTTGAATACAAATCCTATGGCGTCAAACTTCTTGACCTCATCCAGGAGGGAAATATCGGACTCATGATGGCGGTCAAGAAGTTCAACCCCCACAAGGGATACCGGTTCATCTCTTATGCCATCTGGTGGATCCGGGCCTATATGCAGAATTTTATCATTAAAACCTGGAGCCTGGTGAAGATCGGAACCACACAGGCGCAGAAGAAGCTTTTTTACAAGATTGGCAAGGTGAGAAAGGCGCTCGAATCGAACCGGGAGAATGAAAAGAAGTATGAACTTCTGGCCAAAGACCTCGATGTTCCCAAAGAGGACATCATTGAGATGGAACAGAGGATGGCCTCAAGGGATCTCTCTCTGGATGCTCCGTTTGATGAAGGGAAAGAGCTGACGCATCTCGACCTCCTTCAGGAAGAGTCTCCCAACCAGGAAGAACTGCTGGCTCAGGAAGAGGAGAAAGGAATTCGGGAAGTGGAGGTCCGGAAGGCGTTGAAACGTCTAAACGAAAAGGAAGTTTTTATCATTAAAAACAGGATCATGTCTGACGAGCCCCTCACCCTCCAGGAAATCGGAACCCACCTTAAACTATCGCGGGAACGGGTCAGGCAGATTGAGAGCGAGGCCCTAAAAAAGTTGAAAAAAGAGATGAGCGCCAGCATGAGTCTACAGGTCTAACAGGAGGTAGGTCGAATGCCCATTTATGAATATCAATGTCGAAAATGCAAAGAGGTCTTTGAGATCTTTCATAAAATAGATGAGGAGTGCAATGCGGCCTGTCCCAAATGTTTGGGGCCGGCTAAAAAACTGATATCGGCCACCAACTTCATCTTGAAAGGCTCTGGCTTCTATGTGAATGACTACCCTTCGAAAAGCCGCCAGGAAGCGAGTCGGTCGGAAAAAACAGAGTCCGAAAAACCGAAGAGCGTAAAGAGTGACGAGAAGAAGGCAGAGAAGAAAGCCGATGCCGAATAAGTGATCAATGACCGATGTTCATTGATCATTGACCATTAATTTATCTGCTTTTTTGTTTCAATAAACTGACGACCGCATCCAGGATGACCCGAGAAACCTCTTCCTTTGACATTAACGGAATATCCTTCACCTCTCCGGATGAGTAGAGAAGCTTTACCTGGTTGGTTTCCGAGGCAAAACCCGCCCCCGGTTTCGTCACATCATTGACCACAATCAGATCTAAGTTCTTTTCTTTCAATTTTTTTCTCGCATTGGAGACAAGGTCCTCGGTTTCGGCGGCAAATCCAACAAGAATTCGTTTTCCCTTCTTCTTTCCTATCTCTCCAAGAATATCCCTTGTCCTCTCCAGTTCTAAGGAGACACTGGGATCCGTCTTCTTCAGCTTCGTCCGGCTTATCTCCCTCGGACGGTAATCCGAAACCGCAGCCGCCTTAATCATCACCGAACAGTCTTTCAAATGGGTCACAACAGCCTTTCGCATCTCCTCCGCCGTCTTTACAGAGACCAGTCTGATATCGCTACGGGGAATAGGAAGAGAGGTAGGACCTGACACCAATAGCACCTCTGCTCCTCTCCGTCTTGCCATCTTTGCTAATGCATATCCCATCTTTCCTGAAGAATGGTTGGTGATGAATCGAACCGGATCGATCGATTCCTGGGTTGGACCGGCAGTTACAAGGATTCGCTTTCCTTTTAAATCCTTCGGGGATAGGATATCCTCCATCTTCTCCAGGACCTCACTCAATTCAGCCAGCCTTCCTTTTCCATACCAGTGGCAGGCCAGCTCTCCTTCTCCGGGTTCCACGAAATAGTAACCCCTCTCCGCGAGGATCCGGATATTCTTCTGAAGAGCCTTGTTCTCCCACATATTTACATTCATGGAAGGAATAAAAAGAACAGGGGCCTTCGAGGCCATGACCAGGGTGGATAGAAAATCGTCAGCGATCCCGTTGGCGATTTTTCCGATGATATTGGCAGTGGCAGGAAGAATGACGATCAACTCAGCCAGATCGGCCAGTGCAATATGCCCGATTTGTGTCTCCTCGAGGAGGGCAAACGGATCGGTGACAACCGGATTTCCTGATAGGGTTTGCAAAGTGAGGGGGGTGATGAATTCCTGTCCGTTGCGGGTCATGACCACGTGGACCCGGGCTTCCTGTTTGGCCAGAAGCCTGACAAATTCAGCAGCCTTATAAGCCGCTATCCCCCCGGCAACCCCTAAAACGATCTCTTTTCCTTTCAGCATGGACATTGACCCTTCCGGTTCTATTTATTTTTGATCCAACTATGATGGACTCGTAAAAAGTCGTTTTCCATATTCCGTTCATGCTTCGACAAGCTCAGCACGAACGGAATATCAATAGGTTAGACCGTTCACCCTGAGCCTGTCGAAGGGTGATGTTGACTTTTTACGAGATTATCAACTATAGAATTTCTATATCACAAATCAAGCCTATTCTCAATAGAGCAAACCATTTGACTTTCCCTCCATCCATTGCTATTCTTGACCTCAATGATAATAGATTGAGGAGCACGGGGTATGGCGGAGAGAGATCCGGTTGACCTGATCAAAGACCAGTTAAACCGATGGGAGGAGTTGGCAGATCTCCATCCTGACAACGAACTCTTTAAACAATGGCATATCGAAACCCGGACGATCCTGGAGAAGGCATTCAGTCCCAAATCGACTCATGTTCAAAATTTTTTAGCCCTTCGGTTCCGGGAGGTCAATGTCAAAGCCTTTGCCTCGCCGGAAATAAGCAGGATCAACTCCGCCCGTTATAAGAGGGACCTTGAGAATGCAAAGAATATCCTTCAGTCAGCCATCAAAGAGTTGACTCTGGACCGGACCCTTTTCAAGAAGATCCAGACCACGCCTAAAATGGTCGAGGTCTCCCTCAAAGGACAATATTTCATCTCTTCCGGGATTGCAGATCCTGAGATGAGAAGCGCCATCCAATCCGCCTTCGAGGGAAATGAATTGACCCCCATGAAGGATAGCGAAGTCCCCCGGAAAGAGGAATCCCTGGAACACCGGATGGATCGGATCAGGCGTGCCAGGTTTGGAATTTATCACCTTTCCTCTCCTGAAAGGGAAGACGTCCTCTTTGAAATCGGAATCGCTCTCGGCATGGGGAAAAAGGTCACGATCATTTACAAAAAGGGAACCAGACTCCCCGGAATGATCCGGAAGCTGACCGGAATCGAATATGGAAATCTTTCTGAACTCACCGAAAAACTGAAAAGAGAAATGGGCTGACCCATCTGAAATCCATTCTAAAATTCTTGACAAATTCGTAAGGTTAGGTATATAAAATTCTTGTATACAGTATCCAAAATTTTATCCGGGAGGTAGCACGGATGGAAGAGAGCGACCTTTTTAAAAATATTACGGTTTTAAGTCTGGAACAGGCCACGGTCCTTCCCTATTTGACCCTCCGTTTAGCTGAGGATGGAGCCAATGTGATTCGGATGGAGCATCCGATCTACGGCGACCCCAACCGGAGAGTCGGAGATGACGTCTTGAAAGAAGACAGGATGTTCTCCTATTATCTGTCCATCAATGCTGGGAAGAAAGCGCTCACTTTGGACATAGGAACTCCGGAGGGACAGGAGATTCTGAAGAAACTGATGACCCAATTGAAGGTCGATATCTTTGCCACGAATCAGCTTCCCAGGAATTATCCTAAACTCGGAATCGAATATGAGATGCTGAAAAAGGTGAAAGAGGATATCATCTGGCTCGGAATGACAGGATTCGGTCCTCAGAGCAATGAAGCGGCTTACGATCCGGTTCTGCAGGCCAGAGGGGGGTTGATGGAATTGACGGGAGAAAAAGGAGGAAGCCCTCAGGTCATGGGAATTCCTCTGCCTGACATGGGCGCAAGCGAGCATGGTTATGGCCTCCTGATGAAGGCTCTCTATAAGAGAGCGGTGACGGGTCAGGGGTGCCGCATCGACCTCTCCATGTTCGAAAGCACGGTCTCGTGGCTGACCCAGGCCATTACGCATACGGTAACCTTCAAGAAAAAAGTCTCACGGAGGGGAAATACCCACGAGTTTTTCTCCCCGGTTTCTGTCTATGAAACCAAAGATGGCTATGCCTATGTTGCCTTAGGAAATGATAAACAATGGGAGACGCTGACGAAGATCCCGGGATTCGAATCGCTTTCCAAAAAGGAATATGAGCGGAATGCAGGCCGGATTGCCGATGTGGAGAATCTCAATCAGGCCATCAACGTCATTACCAGGAAATTTACCACCGGTGAATTGATCCATATCTTTAATAAGGCAACCATTGCCATCTCCAAAGTGAATGCGATCGAAGAAGTGGTCGAAGATCCCTTGGTGAAACCCAATCTGATTCGAAGTAAAGACCCCAAAACGAGTCTCGAAGTCACGGTGGCGCCTCCTCCCTGCATGACCCCTTATTTGAAATCAACCAACCGGACGCTCAGTTTTCCTCCTCGTTTCGGGGAACATAATGGAGAGATCTATGGCGGGCTTCTGGGATACAGCTCTGCCCAGTTAAAAGAGTTCAAGGAGAAAAATATTATTTGAATTCGGAATTCGGATTGTGGATTTCGGAATTGAATTCCGCATTCCGCAATCTGCAATCCGCATTCGATGGAAGGAGTAGCCTATGGCTCTTGATTTCTCTTTTACCGAAGAACAGGAATTTTTCAGACAGACCGTGCGGGATGCGGTTAACCGTCTGATTATGCCCCGGGTGAAAGAACTGGACGAAAAAGAGGAATTTCCCTGGGACCTCTGGAAAGAGTTTGCCGGCCTCGGATATCTCGGTTTAAGGCACCAGGAGACATATGGCGGAATGGAGACCGATACCATCACTCAGATGATCTTCTATGAGGAACTGGCAAGAGGGTCCTGTGGGTTTGCCATGTCGGCGATCATGCAGATCCTGATGGGAACCTATTTCATTGCCCGCTTCGGAAACGAAGAGATTAAGCAGAGGATTCTGGTGCCGGCCATCAAAGGGGAGAAGATCGGGACGATCTGTTTTACCGAAGACCAGTCCGGCTCTGACCTCGGTGGAACAAGAACGCTTGCCACCAAAGTGGATGGAGGTTGGAGGATCAATGGCCGAAAACAGTGGATTACGAATGGGCCCATTGCTGAATTTACCACCGTGATGGCGACAGTCGATCCGAAATTGGGGTTGAAAGGCCTCAACTTTTTCTTGGTTGAAAAGAAGACGGCAGATCGTGATGGGTTCGTCACAGGTCAGAGACTCCATAAGCTGGGCTCTCGCTGTTCGGTAACGGGCGAGTTGGTTTACGATAATGTCTTCATCCCTGACGAGAATTTCCTTGGAGAAGAAATCGGGAAGGGTGTTCAATATGCCGGAGAAATTCTCAACGAAGTCCGGGTGATGACCGGAATGAACGCCCTCGCCATTTCCAAAGAGGCCATGGAGGACGCAAGGCAGTACGCCAATAACCGGGTCGCTTTTGGCAACCCCATCAGTAAATATCAGCTCATCCGTGAAAAGTTCGCCAAGTTCTGGGCCTGGTACGAGGCTTCACGAACCCTTCTTTACAAATGTGCCTGGATGATTCAGAGCAATATTCCGTGTACAAACGAGTGCATGTTGGCAAAGTATCATGCCACGGAAATGTGTATGTATGCCGTTGAGGAGGGGATGAGGATCTACGGGGGAAACGCTTTCTGCAGCGAATATCCTGTCCAGCGATTCTGGAGAGACGCTAAGTTCCTGCTCTATGGCGGCGGCACCCACGAAGTCCTATGTGACTATCTGGGAAGAATCTATTGCAAAGATTAACAATCCGTGAGGCCGTAAGGAGTGAGTCGTAAGTGGGTTTACCCCTAACCCCTGACGCCTCACTCCTTACGGCCTCAGATTCATTGGAGGTTGGGATGGAGATTTATGTCCTCGTCAAGCAGGTTCCAGATCCAGAGGCGATCATAAAGGTCAAATCGGATTTGGAACTGGAGATAGAAAATAAATATTTCACCAGCTTTTTTGATGAGATCGCAGTGGAGGCGGGTCTGAAACTGAAAGAGAAATTTGGCGGTAAAGTGACCGTCCTGACTCTGGACAACCGCAGGGTGGATGCCTTGAGAAGAGGAATCTCTATGGGAGCGGATGAGGCCGTTCAGATCGCTGACCCTGCATTCGAGGGATCTGACCAGTTTGCCGTCGCCAGAACCCTCGCCGCCTATCTCAAAGATAAACCCTTTGACCTCATTTTAACGGGAAGGCAGGCCATGGACGATGATGCCGGCATTGTCGGACCCGGTGTGGCTGAATGCCTGGGAATTCCTCATGTCCATTCCATCATCAGTCTCGAAGTCGATGTCCAGGGTAGAGAGGCAAAAGTGACCCGGGAGGTGGAGAATGGAAAGGAAATTCTTACCTGCCCCCTCCCTGCCCTCTTCACATGCCAGAAGGGATTGAACTCTCCTCGAATCCCCCAGGTCATGAACGTCATGAAGGCGATGAAAGCACAGATTAAAAAGGTCGACCTTGCATCCCTCGGGTTGGGCCCAGCGGATGTAGGCTCTCAGGCTCTGAGGGTGAAGGTTCAGAAATATCTTCCTCCGCCTAAAAGGCCTCCGGTAAAAATGATCAAGGAAGATTTCCCTGAAAATGTGAAGACACTGGTCAAACTCCTCAGAGAGGAAGCAAAAGTCATCTGAATTTCAGATGCGGATTTCGGATTGCGAATTGAAATTCTAAAACTTTAGGTCTCTATATCTTTTAATCCGTGACAAGGCCTATTGGGACTATAATTCCGCAATCCGCATTCCGAAATCCAAAATTGAAAAAGAGGTGCATCATGCCAAACGAGATTTGGGTCACTGCAGAGCAGCAGGGGGGGAAGGTGAAAAAAATCGCCTTTGAACTTCTCTCCGCGGGAATCGATTTTTCAAAAAAGACAGGCCAGGAGGTCGCCGCCCTTCTTCTGGGAAGCGGCCTTGAGGAAGCGGCAAAAAGCCTGACTCCTTTTGCTGACAAAATCTATCTGTTGGACGACCCGTCCTTCACGCCCTATACTTCGGACGCCTATTTAATGAGTATTGCCTCGCTGCTGAAAGAGCATCAACCGTCCCTCCTTTTAGGAGGAGCCACATCAACCGGAAAGGACCTCTTTCCGAGACTGGCCATGCATCTTCAAACAGGCTATGTGCCCGACTGTACGGGCTTGTCTATGGGAGAAGATCAAAAACTCACAGCCAGGCGCCCTCTCTTCGGGGGAAAAGTTTTTGCGGAAATAGCTTTTTCCGAGGCCAGGCCTCAGATGGCAACGGTGAGAAATAATACCTTTCTCGTCAATGAAAATCCCAATCGGTCGGCGAAGATCATTCCAGTCTCTCCCCGTATTGACCCCTTTTCGGTGAGGAAGAAGGTGACCGGATTTGAAAGAGCGGCCGGAGCGAAGCTGGATATCACTGAAGCAGATATTGTGGTGGCTGCAGGGAGAGGAATCAAGGCTCCTGAGAACTTTAAGATCATGGAGGACCTGGCCGATGCCATCAATGCCTCCGTAGGAACAACACGGGCCACTGTGGATGAAGGATGGAGGGATCTCAAAGACCAGATCGGAAAGAGCGGGAAGAATATCTCCGCCAAACTCTATATGGCTTTCGGTGTCTCGGGCGCGATCCACCATGTTCTCGGCATCGGCACCTGTAAAACGGTTGTCGCCGTCGATACCGACCCCAATGCCCTCATCTTCAACTATGCCGACTACGGGATCGTCGGCGACCTCTTCCAGATTGTTCCGGCTTTAACGGATGAATTGAAAAGAGTTTTGTCCTCCGAATAGTCTTATCATTCCAAGAATCATCCCTTCCTCTTTATTAGGTGCTTCCATTTTCCAGTCAAACTCTTTCTCCTCCCCTAACTGAGTTTCTGAGTTTGCTCTTTAAACCAGGTTAAATTCCCCTTGACTTGAGTTAACATCAAAGTTAACATGATTTTGTGAACAGAACAGTTATCTTCTATAGAACTGCTGATGGCAAATGTCCCGTACACGAGTTTCTCGATTCTTTGCCTGGCAAAGTCGCACAAAAGATAGTCTGGGTTCTCAGGTATTGGAAGATATGGATATTGTGCCGGCTTCGAATTTCAAAAAGCTTGCCGGAACGGAGGATATCTGGGAATGCAGAATTCAATTTGGCTCAAATGCCTATCGGATCTTTTGTTTCTTTATGAATCACTCGGTTGTACTTACCCATGGATTTGTAA
Organism: Deltaproteobacteria bacterium RBG_16_49_23; assembly: GCA_001798855.1. Classification (GTDB taxonomy): domain Bacteria; phylum Desulfobacterota; class BSN033; order BSN033; family UBA1163; genus RBG-16-49-23. The sequence goes on from MGQQ01000125.1 coordinate 17,229, forward strand.
AAAAAAAGTCAAAAGACTCCTGCCGGTGAAATAGAGAGGGCAGAAGTTAATCGAAGAGATTTTCTTAAAAGGAGGGTATAAATGAGCGACCTAAAAAAATATATTAAAGAGAGGAAAAAGAGAGACAAAGCATTTGCCAAAGGCTTTGATGAAGGTTACGAGCAGTTCAAAATTGGGGTCGTGCTCCGTCAGGCTCGTGAAGAGGCAGGAATAACCCAGGAGGAGTTAGCTCGTCGTCTTAAGACAAGGAAGACTGCCATTTCAAGAATTGAGAACCATGCAGAGGATATCAAGTTATCCACCTTAGAGCGCGTTGCCGGAGCCTTAGGGAAACGCCTACAAATCAGTATTGCTAAAAATAAGTTTCGCTGAGGTGTCATCTAAGGTCATAAGAAGTATGGATTGGGGTCACCCAGGTCTTGAAATGTGAATGATGATGCCATCCCTAAAAAAATGGGTCATCTTCGATTCCAGATTTCAAATTTCAGATTGAAAAAAGAAACTGCTCATTGATTTTGCGCAAGAGCATCCATTCTTCGTCCCGCTTTGCTGGACTATGAGAAGTCGGAGGGGTCAGATCTCAACATTCAACAAGACGTGCATATAACATTGGTGCAAAGAGAAATAATGCTTGATATGGGTTAAAGAAAGGAATCAATGAGGGGGCATGCCGAGACAAGCCAGACTGGAGGAGATGACGGGGTTGGATGAGTGGAACGAGTCATTGGTCTTTACCCCTACGTCCCCCTCACTCTCTTTGTAAGCGGTTGCGGTTGTCAAGTCGTTCACTGAAAGGACCTGCAATGGACCGCTGCTTCCTATCCTCTTTTACCGGGAGAAAAACATCCTTGGAAAGCTCTGAGCGCGTTGCCGCAGAGGTGAAACAACGGTCTGTTCCCGCCTACTGGATCATTGGGCTTTTTGTTTTCGCGAACACCATGATCTGCTATTTTGACCGGGTCAACTTCTCCGTCGCGGCCCCGACGATCATGAAACTCTTCCACTGGGACATGGGCATCCTGGGGCTGGCCATGTCCATGTTCGGGGTCGGGTATATCCTCACGCAGATTCCCGCAGGACTTCTTGGCGACCGGTTCGGCGGAAGGAAAGTTCTCGCAGCCGGGAGCATCGGATGGTCCTTCTTTACGCTATTGACGCCGTTTGCCGGCACTCCGCTCCTCATGTATCTGGTCAGGGGACTGTTAGGCCTCGCTGAAGGCGTAAATTTCCCTGGGGCAACCAGCGTGCTCTCAAGGTGGGTGCCGCGAAAGGCGAGGGCTCGGATTCAGGGGCTGAACCTTTCAGGCGTTGCCGCCGGACCGTTGATTGCTACGCCGCTGACCATATGGATCATGACCGGGTTCGGCTGGAAAGCCATGTTCTATTTCTATGGCATTTTGGGCTTCCTGTGGACCGGCGCCTGGCTGCTCTATAGCACTGAATATCCTTCCGAGCACAAGGGCATGAGCAGAGAAAACCTGAGAGAGATTGAAGCAGGTCAGGCGGGGGAGACAGGCGTATCCGTTGGTGATGCCCCGATTCGCTCGAAAGCTGTGTGGGGGCTTGCCATCGCCTATTTTTGTTTCACCTATACCTGGTGGTTGTTCTTGAACTGGCTGCCGACCTATCTTGTCCAGGCACGCGGTTACACCACTATCAAAATGGGGTTCTTTGCATCCCTGCCTTGGCTGGCGGCATTGATCAGCACGAATGGAGCGGGTTGGCTATCGGATGCACTTGTGAAGAGGGGTTTTTCAACCGGCAGTGCCAGGCGAACCCTGATCTATGCTGGGGCGCCGGCAATGGCTGTGTGTTTGTGGTTTGTGACCCAGGCGGGGAATGCCGAGGTGGCCGTGGGGCTCATCACCATAACCATCTCCCTGGCAGGCATGAACTTCCCGGCCTTCTGGAGTCTGCCCATGGACATGAACGTGCGAAAGGCAGGGTTTATCACTGGGATGATGAATACGGGAAGCGCGTTTGCCTCCATCGTGGCGCCGGGTGTGACCGGCTATGTGGCCATGTGGTTTGGCTGGACGGCCGCCCTCGGGCTCGGTTCGGTCCTTGCCTTGCTCTCCGCAATAGTCATGTACCTCACGGCGCCAAAACCCACATCAAAACAGCACAGGGTGTGAAAATATCCAAACGAAACGCTGTGTAAGGAATCCCTAAAATAGTGCAGAAAGAAGCCAGAAGGGTCTCAACATTCAACAAGTTAGTTTTTTAAATACTGTTCTCTGGCATCCTCTAGAAAAAAGTTGGCCATTTTCAATAAATCCTTGGGTTAACTCGCAAAGTAAGGTATTCTGGCAGCTTGAATAATTGGAAAGGAATCGGCAAAAAGGATGGATGGAAATAAATTTTCCTATGAATGGATCGAGACCCTTCCACACCTGGAAGGGGTTGCCCGGATTCTGGGTCAGGCCAAAATCATCGGGGTTGACCTAGAAGCGGACTCTTTGTACCACTACTT
>MGQQ01000126.1 GCA_001798855.1 Deltaproteobacteria bacterium RBG_16_49_23
CAATCCGTTGCTGAGTCTAATCAACTCAGGGCTGATCACTTCCTTAACCGAGTAATACTCTTCACGCTGCCCGCTGTTTTCGTCGATTCTGGAGCCGAATTGAAGCTTTTTGGGATCAATTTTTTTATCAAGTTTATGGGGGTCTTTGAAGATATAGGGCAGCCTTGCAATTTCTTCGTTCAAGTCGGCTTTTATATTGTCTTTTAAAAAAATGTATTCTGTTCCGAAAAGATCGGCTTGTTCGATTTGCAGCTTTTTTCTGATGGTTGGAGTAAAATTCTCGTTAATTTCATAACCGATTGAATCCCGTCCCAGATTACGGGCAGCCATTGAAGTCGTACCGCTACCGAGGAAGGGATCAAGAACTGTATCCCCTGCAAAAGAAAACATTTTGATAAGCCGGGCAGGCAGTTCTTCGGGGAACATTGCGATATGCCCTTCCTGTTTAGCGCCTGCAAAATACCAGTGGCCTGAAAAATAAGTATTCCAATCTTCCTTTGATATTACCGACAGTTCTTTCTGCTCTCGGGTGGGTTTTGGCGCGTTGCCTTGTTTTTTGAATAACAGAATAAACTCATAATCGAGTTTCAGAATTCCGTTGCGGGGATAAGGAAAACTTCCCATTATGGTTGCTCCCCCTGTTGTATTGGTCGTCGTCACCTTTTGCCAAATGATCGCCCCCATGTAGTCAAACCCGATTGTCTCGCAGAATTTTATGATTTCGGTTCGAATCGGGATAACCTTGTACCGCCCATAATAGACCGAGCGGGCGAATTGGTCCCCAATGTTTATGCAAAGCCGGCAGCCCGGGTATAAAACCCGATGGCATTCCCTCCAGACAAGACTCAGGTTATTTATATAACTCTCGTAAGTCTCATGGTATCCGATTTGATCGTTTGTCCCGTAATCTTTAAGCTGCCAGTATGGAGGTGAGGTAATGATCAAATGGACCGATTCATCGGTCACCAGGTTCATTTGCCTGGAATCACCATGAACTATTTTGTGTATGGTTTTCATTTTTGTAATTTATTGTAGCTTCAATCAGGTGTGCATGTAAATTAGTTGTTATTGCTAATATTTATTTTTATATTGCTGTGTGGAAGCACTGCTTAATATTTTTCATTGATGAAAACGAAGAAATATCTTCGTCCCCACCCTGTGGATTACTGATTGGAATATACATATTTTATGAGAATTGGTCAACTGAAACTTCCAGGAAGGACTTGATGCTATATTTGACGTTGTCTGTCTGGTGAAGGATCAACTTTTACGCCTGATTACCCCATCTCCCTATCTCTCTACCCACTTAACTCTTTGTTTCTTCCCGTCCTCCCACGACGATCTCCGGAATCCTTAGTGTGGGCTGTGCATCCGCAACTGGAACGCCCTGACCATCCTTTCCACAGGTTCCGATCCCGAAACCTAAATCATTGCCGACCATGTCGATCTCTTTGAGAACCTGGGGGCCATTGCCAATGAGAATGGCTCCCCGGACCGCTTCCCCGATGCTCCCTTTTTCGATCAGATATCCCTCGCTCACCTCAAAGACAAAATCGCCATTTACCGTATTGACCTGTCCGCCGCCCATCTTCTTCACGAATAGACCCTTCTCGACGGAACGGATGATCTCCTCGGGGCTTGTCTCCCCCGGAAGGATGAGGGTATTGCTCATCCTCGGGATGGGCTTCAACCGATAGGATTCTCTCCTTCCATTTCCGGTTGACGAAACACCGTCTTTGAAGGCGGTAAGACGATCGTAAAGATACTTTTTCAAAATCCCTTTCTCCACTAAAACCGTCTTTTGCGAGACAACCCCCTCATCATCAAAAGCATAGGCGCCCCTCTTTTGCGGAAGCGTAGAATCATCCTCGACCGTGATCAGGGGAGAGGCCACCTTCTCTCCGATCTTTCCCGAATAGACAGAGAGACCCTGCTGGGCCAGATCGGCCTCCAGTCCATGTCCAATGGCTTCATGGATCATCGTCCCTCCTGCATCGCTCGAGAGGACAACCCCCATACTCCCCATGGGAGCCTTCCTTGCCGAGAGCATGAGGAGCGATCTCTTTGCCGCAATCTCCGCCACCCTTTCCGGAGGGCAGACGTCGAAAAGCTCGAACCCCATCGTCCCTCCGATCGGTTCGTATCCGGTCTGGATGATATCCTCTTTAGAGGCGACGACCTGGACCGAAAAAACCGTCCCCACCCTCTCCCCTTCAATCCACAAACCTTCCGAATTGGCAATGGAAAGGGACTGGCTTGTATCGCGGTAGAGGACCTTTACCTGACGGATAGAGGGATCCAATTTCCGGGCGACCTCATTGGCCCGATTCACCATCGAAACCTTCTCTCCAACCGGAATCCCCCGGGGATGTTTCTCAATCGGCCCGAAGGGAGAATGAATCGAAGGGGATGAACGAGCGGCCCTGTTCTGATAGAGGAGGTTAAAGACCCTCTCCCCGCGATCTTCTTTAACCGCACGGCTGACCACCCTGGCCAAATCAAGAAGGTCCTCTTCTTCCAGCCGGTTGGTAAAACTGTAAAAGGTTCTTCCATCGAAGAGAACCCGAAGTCCCACTCCCGTGTCCTGGCCCGAAATCATCTTTTCGATGCGGTCCTCTTCACAGACGACAACGACCGAATAGGTCTGTTCGAAGAAGAGATCCGCAAACTCCCCGCCCTCCTTCAGAGCCTCCTTTAAAATCTTCTCAAGCGAAAGATGTTCTATCATCCTATTCTCCTGATTTGAGGTGACTATTAAGAACGCCCATTTTTGTAAGAAAAATATTCCGGTTCTAAAGCTTCAAGGGTTATCTCTTTCCGGAGCCCCTCCAGCACTTCCTCCACATCCCTTTCCCAGCCCGGTGCAATCATCAACTCCACGACCGCCTCACGAGGGTCTTTCGTTCTCACCACAGCCATCCCCTCATGTGATTCGATGATGAATTTAAAATAGGCGATATCCTCCCGGCGAATCCTGAAATAGTGTGATTGAGTGTCCATTTTTCATTGCAGATTGTGGATTGCGGAATACCCCCTCACCCTTTCCCTCTCCCCAGAGGGGAGAGGGTGGGGTGAGGGGGCCGAATTCCGAATTCCGAATTTGGATTAACTCCTAACCTTATGGATGAGCTTTCCGGTAACATTCCCGAAGAGGATGACATCTCTGATCATTCCTTCTACGGGATAGAGGTCTTTGGATAGCCATCCCTCGATGAGACCCTCTTTCGAATGAGTAATCTCTGTATCCAGAGATAGTTTGACAAAGTAATCTTTTTCGTCTTTTACTTTTTCCGATTTTTTCCTCTTCTCCTCTTCCTCTTTCGTTGCCACCTTCACCTCGTAACTTGTAGGACCTTTTTTCGGAAAGGTGGGGACGGAATATTTCTTCCCCCTCTCCACTTCTCCGTAAACACCGTACCGGAAATTGTAAGAGGCGGTGAGAAAGTCGTCATAGTTTTTCCCGGAAGGAATCTCCTCTTCCTTTTTCACGGAGGTTCCATCCTTTTTCCGCCTTATCTGAACCCACTTCATCTTCTGATAATCGAAAAGATGGGTTCTGCTTCTCAGTTTCTCCCCTATCTTTACATCTTCTTCGAATGAAAGCGACCGGAGACGTCTCCCGCCATCCACCTCTTCCATCACCGAACGGTACGTGTCCACCCGGTAACGGGCAACAAATCCAAGAACGCCCAGGGTCTCCGTCTCCAGGACGGCGAGGTAACGGCCTTTCTTCCCCGCTTCTCGAAAGCTCAATTTCCCCAGGGCCGCCCTTTTAAAAAGCCAGAATCCGATTTCATAAGAGAGCTCCTCTCCTTTAAAGAATTCAGCAATAGATTTTTTATCCCATCTCCCTGCAGAAAGAGAATTTGCTCCTGTTTCCCGAACATGGAAAGGAAAAACAGGAAGGAATAAAAACCCCAAAATCCACCGGAAAAAATCTCTTCTCTTAATGGAAGCCATTTTTATCTATCCTTTATTGTCCATTGTGTATCTTAAATCTTTCAACTCCATAACTCCCCCCCCCTCTTAGGCTAAGAGGGGGGGGGAGTTATCGCCCCCTCTTAACTTAAGAGGGGGTTTGGGGGTGTTACATTGTCCATCGTTAGATATGCAGCTCAATCACATCGCCTTCACTTACCCGGTAGTCGCGTTTCACCATCTGGCCGTCAAATTTCCCCGACCCCCAGATCCTGGCATACTTCAGTTTTGCGGCAAAATCCTTATGAACCGAAAGGGCCACATCATCGATCGTGCTTCCCTTCCTGAGAATGACAGGCTCTGTCAGGTCAGGCTCTTTCCCCGGGATTTTGGTGTAGACCCGGAGGATGTCCAAACGGTGGTAGACTTCTTTCTTCATCTCTTCAAAATTCATTTCCCCCTTTGCAGAGACAGGAAGAACCATCAATTGACCCTTGAACCGGCTCTCAAGCGCCCGGAACCCTTCCATCGCATTTCTGAGATCCGCTTTGTTTCCAAGGAGGAACGCCTTTTTAAAGACCCATCCTTCCTCGAGGGGATGGGCCTGTTCTCTATTGCCTATCCCTATCTTCATCCTGTTCAACTCTTCGAGAAGAACCTCCATCTGGAAGACCGGATCCTCCGTCAGGTCCAGTACGATGAGAACGGCATTGGCATTCCGGATGAGATTGGGAAATCCAGGCTCGATCCGGTCAATCTGGATGGGCGGTGTATCCACCAGTTGAATCTGGAAGTTCTCAAACTTCATCATCCCCGGGATAGGTTTCTGGGTGGTGAAGGGGTAGTCCGCAACCTCGGAAGGAGCATGGGTGAGGCGAGTGAAGAGACTCGACTTCCCGGAATTGGGCAAGCCCAGAAGCACGACCTGTGCCGCCCCCTCTCTTTTGATGTTATAGGCCTGCTCCGCCCGGCTAACCGCAGGCCTCTTTTGAAGCTCCTCTTTCAACTTGGCCATCCGGGACTTTAGTTGCCCCCGGAGTTTCTCCGTCCCTTTGTGCTTTGGGATGACGGCCATCATCACCTCAAGGGCGCTGATCTTTTCGGGAACGGATTTGGCCTGTTTAAATTTGGCCTCTGCTTCTAAATATTGGGGCGTGAGATTGGCTGGCATAATCCTGACGCTATACCTACTGGGAATTTCTAAAACTCATGAGTGCCCGTATCGTTCCGGTTTGCATGGAATGTTGGAATAATGGAATACTGGAAAAAATTTTATTGCTTTAAAGAACTGGAATATGGACCCAACCTTCCAGTATTCCAATCTTCCATTATTCCATGTATTTATCTCGCCGTTACAACTTATAGACCTTCTCTCTTATAAAGATCTCCAACACCTTTGGGTCAAACTGTTTCCCACTGCACTTCCCCAGTTCCGCGAGGACATCCTGAAGGGGCATGACTCCTCGATGGGGCCTTGCGCTCGTCATGGCATCAAACGCGTCGGGAAGGCTGATGATCCGGGCTTCTAAGGAAATGGCCTCGCCTGCCAGCCCATCGGGATAACCGCTGCCGTCATAAAATTCGTGGTGGTTCCGGATCATTGGAATCTTATCCTTGAAAAATTCCACCCCCTCCACAATCTTTACCCCGATCATCGGGTGCTCCTGGATAGATTGATATTCTTCAGAGCTCAGGGGGCCCTGCTTCTGAAGGATCTCATCCTTGATGCCGATCTTACCGATATCGTGAAGAAGCGCTCCATATTCCAGATTCTCCAGCCTCTCTTCCGAGAAACCCATCTGCTTGGCGATCGCCAGGCTCATTCGTTTCACCCGATCGGAATGTCCCCGGGTATATGGGTCTTTTGCATCGATCGCCTCGGCCAGAACCTTAACCGAATCCAGGTAACTCTTTTTCAAGAATCGATAAGCCTGTTTGAGTTTGCCGGTTCGTTCTTCCACCAGTTCTTCCATACGATTGTGATAGGCCTCGATCTCCTCTTCAAGTCGCTTGCTCTCAAGGGCTTTCTTCACGCTCATGACGATCAGGTCGAGATCGGCCGGCTTGATGATGAAATCATAAGCTCCAAGCCTCATAGCATTCACAGCCATGTCGATCTCCGGGTAAGCGGTCACCATGATCATCTTCATCTTGGGATCGATCGCCTTGACCCTCTGTAAAAGCTCGATTCCTGTCATCTCGGGCATTTTGATATCGGAGATGATGAGGGAGAAGGCATTTTTATAAAAATGGTTGAGAGCCTCTTTCCCGTTATGGGCTGCAGTACAAGCATAACCTTCCTTTGTCAACCGCCGGACCAAAATGTTGCAGATAACCACTTCATCATCCACGATCAGTATCCGGTCTTCCATAGGTGATCCCTCCCCTTACCTTTTCGTTAGTTCTATTTTAAAAGAAATCAAAAAACAGTCAACCCAATTATTTGGATTTGATTTTAGGGAGGTTTTTTGATAAACATAGGTTACAGGAGCTTGTCAATGGAACCAAAGAAAATAATGGTGGTGGATGATGAAGCCCATCTCCGGGATATCTTTCAGAAGGGTCTGTCCCAGATGGGTGGGTTTTCAGTTGAGGTGGCCTCGAATGGGAAAGAGGCGATCGAAAAGATCGAAAAGGAGATCTTCGACCTCGTCTTAACCGACCTGATGATGCCGGAGATGGACGGCATGGAGTTTCTCAAGATCATCAAGGGAACAAGGCCTGAGATGCCGGTCATCATGATGACCGCCTACGGATCGATCGATACCGCCGTAGAAGCGTTAAAGATCGGAGCGAATGACTATATCACCAAGCCTGTTGATCTCAAAGATCTTCTTCTCCGAATCTCAAAGGTGCATCAGGAAAATCTCCTCTTGCAGGAGAATCGACTGCTGAGGATGGAGGTGAAGAAAAAATTTGAGTTTTCCAACATCATCGGAAAGAGCCGGAAGATGCAGAAGGTCTTCTCCCTGATCGAAAAAGTGGCTCCGAGCAACAGCTCGGTCATCATCTACGGAGGAAGCGGAACCGGAAAAGAACTCGTCGCTAAAGCCATTCATTACAACAGCCCGAGGGCGGATCAGCCCTTCATCCCTTTCAATTGCAGCGCCATCCCTGAGACGCTGGTGGAAAGCGAGCTTTTCGGTCACACCCGGGGCGCCTTCACGGGAGCAGTCCAGACCAAGAAAGGGTTGTTTGAGGAAGCCAATGGCGGAACCCTTTTTCTCGATGAAATCTCCACGGTCCTCCCCTCCGTTCAGGTGAAACTGTTAAGGGTTCTCCAGGAAAGGGAGGTCATGAAAATAGGGAGCACCGAGAGAACGAAGATCGATGTCCGGATGATTGCGGCGACCAATGAGGACCTTGAAACGAATATGAAGCAGGGGAAATTCCGGGAAGACCTCTTCTACCGGCTCCATGTCTTTCCCATCTTCCTCCCGGACCTGAAGGAGAGAAAGGAGGATATCTCCCTCCTAGCCTACCATTTCCTCGATTTCTTCTCGAAGGAAGCTAAAAAGGAGATTAAAGGGATCTCGAAAGAGGCGGTGAATCTTCTTCTGGAATATCACTGGCCTGGAAATGTCAGGGAATTGGAGAATGCTATCGAAAGGGCGGTCATCCTGGCGGAAGGAGAATTTTTAACCCCTCAGGATCTTCCCGGAGACTTAACGGAAGGGTTTTCCTTCCTGATCAGAAGAGGCACAAAGGCCCGTAGATCCCTGGATGAAATCAAGGCCGAATACATCACCCAGATATTGAAGGAGACCGATGGAAATAAAAAGACAGCCGCCGAAATCCTAAAGGTTAACCCCAGAACGCTCTACCGGTTCGAAAAGAAGGCCCCCTCCGGGGATCCCCAGAAATTGGAATCTTAACCGTCCGGTCCCGCCGTGTCTTCATGTTAACGAAAGTTAAAAGTGCACTCCTTCTATTATCCTCTCCCCAAGGGGAGAGGATAAAGGTGAGGGGGTGTTTTGAGGAGCTCCACCCTCACCCTAACCCTCTCCCGCCAGCGGGAGAGGGAACTATTGGGCTATTGATTTCTATCGTCCAATTGTCATTATTATAATGAATGGTTCCTGTCATGGCCCTTTTTAAACATTTGGGGGTTGCACTTTTGAATTTTAAATGGCATCCCGCCGTGCTTTCGTTGACTACATCAAGAAACAGTGTTATTAAATATTTATGAAACCGCTTATCGGCAGATCGTTATCCGTCTTGCTCTCCATCGTCCTTCTCGCTTCGTGTGCAAGCGCCCAGAAGGTTGATCCATCAACACCTCAAGCAGTCCCTTCTTCCCCGGTTAAAGAATCGCCTCCGAAAAAACTGCCTCCTCCCAAACCCCGCGCCTATTATCACTTCCTCCTCTCCCAACTTAACTTGAGAGAGGGGAAACTCGATGAAGCCATCGAAGAGCTCAGAGAGGCAATCACCCATGACCAAAAAGAGCCCTCCCTGCGCGTCGATCTGGCCTCCCTCTATATCTATAAGGGACTGATGAACGAGGCCATTGAGGAGTGTCAGGCGGCTATTCGTGTGGACCCCCTTCACCTGACCGCCCACCTCCTGCTGGGGGGGATCTATTCCTCCCTGAAAAAGAACCAGCTTGCCATCGACTCCTATAAGAAGGCTATTGAGATTTCGCCCCAGCATCGGGAAAGTCATCTCTACCTGAGCTCCCTCTATGCAGAGGGCCGGGAGTATGAGAAGGCGATCCATCTCCTCCAGCAGTTTCTCCAAATGGAACCCAACTCCGCCATGGGCCTCTATTCCCTCGGGAGGATCTACGCCGAGACAAAATCTTATGACAAGGCAGAGGAATATTTTTTAAAGGTCCTGGCCATCGAACCGAATCAGGTCCATGCCCTGATGGATCTGGGGATCGTCTATGAGATCCAGAACGAGACCCAGAAGGCCGAAGAGGTTTATCAGAGGATTCTCACCCTCTATCCTGACCACAAACAGGCGAGAAACCGGCTGGGACAGACCTATATCAAAGAGAAAAAACTGGATGAGGCGCTAACCCAGTTTCAGGAACTCCAGAAATCAGGTTCAGGTGATCTCAACATCCGGACAAAGATCGGCCTCATCTATCTCGAACAGGGGAAACTGGACCAGGCCATCCTCGAATTCAACTTTGTCCTTGGCGCCAGTCCGGGAGACGACCGGGTAAGGTATTATCTGGGAGCCGCCTATGTGGAGAAAGGGGCGCTCGATCTGGCTATTGCGGAATTCAAAAAGATCCCCGTTGAATCGAATCTATTTGCGGACTCCCGGAGAAGCATCGTCCTCATCTTCAAGAAACAGAACCGGACCCAGGACGCATTCCGACTTATGGAGGAATCGATTCAGGCCAAACCGAAGGAACCGGATCTCTATCTCATTCTCGCGGCCCTCTTCGAACAAGAGGAGCAGTTGCCGAGGGCTCTTGAAACCCTCAAGAAAGGATTGGCACAAAACAGTGAGAATGTCGACCTCCATTATCAGCTCAGCGCCCTCTACGATAAAATGGGAGACTTTGAGAAGATGGTCTCCGGGATGAAGGAGGTCCTGCGGCTCGATCCGGATCACGCCGATGCCCTGAACTATCTGGGTTACTCCTATGCAGAAAAAGAGATTCATCTCGAAGAGGCTCTCCGGATGATTCAGAAGGCGATGGCGTTAAAGCCCCATATGGGCTATATCACCGACAGCCTGGGATGGGCCTATTTTAAGCTTGGAGACTATGCGCGGGCGGTGGAAGAACTCGAGAAGGCAAACCAATTGACCCCGAATGATCCCGTCGTCACGGAACATCTGGGGGATGGCTATTCCAAACTGAGCCGGATGGATAAAGCGAGAGAGCTTTATGAGAAGGCCCTCACCTTGAATCCAAAACCTGATCAGATGGAGAGACTGAAGAAAAAGATTGAGGAGTTGAGGGGAAAGAAGAACTAATCAATTTTCAATGATCAGTCTTCAGTTCTCAATGGTCAATGAACATAAAAAAGACACGCCATCTTTGAGGTTGGGATTGGGAACAGGTCATTGATGGTTCAGAATTGAAGTTGAGAAATGATCAATGACCATTGAGAACTGACCATTGATCATTTTTTATCCTCCTGCTACGGGAGGGAAGATGGAGAGGACATCTCCCTCTTGTAAGACCTGATCTTTTTTCCCATGGACACCATTGATGAGAATGATCTTGGGGATCTCTTCAGGGATGTTAAGCTTGACCAGGATTTCCTGAACCCTCGTATGTTCATCGATCTCCATCCGGCATGAAAACCGGCCACTCCCCTTCGGGAGATAATCCCGCAATGTAGCAAAGAGTTTCACTTCAATTTCCATCGAAATTCGTTCCCAGCCTCCTGCATCAAAAATCTATTATGGAAGACATGATCCCGACTCTTTTTTTTTCAATTCCATTATATCGGAAAATTGCTCCTCTGGCAAGGTCTAAAGAGATCCAATATCTCTTTTCTGTTGCCTAAAGAAAGCAAAATTGGTATAAATTTAAACACTGGGAAAATGGAATGTTGGAATACTGGAAGGATGGGGGATAAAAGGCAATCATCTTTTTGAAGGAGGCTGATATGTACAAGAAGATTTTAATCCCTTTGGACGGTTCGGAATTGGCCAAGAAAGCACTGCCTCACGCTGAGAAACTGGCCAATATTTTGGGCTCTGAAATCATTCTCTTTCAGGTTGTTCACTTTATGCCCTTCTACGGATCGCCTGAACTGGTCACGCCCCTCATCGTCGACGAGAAACAGAAGGAGGGGGCGGAGCGGTATCTCCTGAGCCTGGCAGAGGAGTTGAAACAGAAGGGCCTCAAGGTCTCGGCTACGGTGAAGACAGGTCAGCAGGTGGCTGTGGAGATTATCGACTTTGCAAAAGAGATTGGGGCGGATCTGATCATCATGTGCACCCATGGCCGGTCCGGAATTACCCGGTGGGTCCTGGGAAGCATCGCCCTCAAAGTCTTAACACGGGCGGAGACTCCTATCCTTCTTCTACGTGCAAAGGAATAATCCCTGCGAAATGGATACGATTCTTATCGGGCTCTACGTCGCCTGTGAATTGATCGCCAATGTGACCGCCGCCAAACCCGTTCAGATAGGCGGCATCGTCGTTCCCGCGGCCATCTTCATCTATGCCCTCACCTTCACCCTCATCGATCTGATCAACGAATCGATTGGCAAACAGGGCGCCCGAAGAGTGATCCTGGCCGCTTTCATTGCCAACCTCCTTCTGGCCGCCTATGTCCAATTTGCCGTTGCCCTTCCTCCTGCCCCTTTCTATAAAGGACAGGAGGGGTTTGCCGGCGTTCTGGGGAACACCCCAAGGATCGTCTTTGCGAGTCTTACCGCTTACCTCATCAGTTCGCTCATCGATGCTGAAGTTTTTGCCCTATGGAGAACCCATGTCCGTGGACCGAAGTGGGCAAGGGTTCTGGTGAGCAATTCCCTTTCAACCTGGGTGGACAGTGTGGTCTTCATCACCCTGGCCTTCTCTGGCCTCATGCCGGTCTGGCCTTTGATCAAAGGCCAGTACATGGTCAAGATGGCCATCACCATTGGAAGCCTCCCCCTGATCTACCTGGTGAGAAGCCAGAAAAAGAAGGCAGATGGCGGATAGCAGATAGCAGATTAAAAATATGATCTAAGGGTTAGAGAAATTATGAAAAAAGAGCACATCTTTCTGATCTTTATTCTTCTTCTTGCCTCTCTCTCGTTTTACTACCTTTACCAGGTCCTCTCTCCTTTTTTGGCGCCCATCCTCTGGGCGATTCTTCTGGCCATCGTCTTCAACCCTCTCTTTCTGAAACTCCAACGCCTTTTGAAGAAAAAGAGGGTTCTCTCCGCTCTTGCGATGACACTCTTCGTGGTCCTGGTGATCGTCCTTCCAGCAGGTCTCCTGATGGTCTCCCTGGCCAATGAAGTGATCGATTTTTACCATCACTTGGACGAGATGATCAAAACGGGTCGCTTGCAATCCTATTTGAACCGGATCGGGGAACTCCCCCTGCTCAAAGGGGCTCTGGAAAAGCTGAAGCAATATGTGGATCTATCCCAGGCAGACCCATTCAATCTTCTGTTGAAGAATGTTCAACAGATCAGCGCCTTTCTCTTCAACCAGACCTCCAATCTCCTGAAGTCCATCTCCACCTTTATCGTCGGCTTCTTTTTCACCCTTCTCTCCCTTTACTACCTTTTCAAAGACGGGGATCATCTCCTGAACAGGCTTAAAGAGATAGTCCCTCTTCCTGCAAGAGAGAGTAAACTGATTATTCAGCGATTCAAAGATATGGTCTCTGCCACTATCTATGGAGGAATATTGATTGCAATCATTCAGGGGATCCTGGGCGGGTTGTCATTCTGGGTATTGGGTATTGCCTCTCCGATCTTCTGGGGGACGGTCATGGCTTTTCTCTCCTTCATCCCGATGGGCGGAACAGCCCTCATCTGGGGTCCGGCGGCCCTCTTCTTATTCATTCAGGGAGCTTTTCTGAAAGGGATCATTCTTCTGGGTTTGGGAATTTTACTCATCGGTATGATCGACAATCTTCTGAGGCCCCTGTTCGTCAGCACTCGAACGAACATCCATCCTCTTCTTCTCTTCTTCTCTGTTCTGGGTGGTATTCAGGCCTTCGGGATGATCGGGGTGGTGGCTGGTCCGCTGATTATGACCCTCTCTCTTACCCTCATTGAAATCTATGTCCAGGGAATCAAAGAATTTTAGAATGCGGATTGCGGATTTAAATTCCGCATTCCGCATTCAACATTCCGCAATTTAAAGGCTGGGCGCTTCCACGATCTCGACTTTGAACTCTTTCGCCTGAGCGGGTAAGTCTTTAAAGATGATCATAAAAGGGGCGTCTTTGCCCGAAGGGGTGATCATCTCCTTCTCCGTTTTAGGCTGAAGGGTCATCTCTCCGGAAAAGAAGGCAGGGGGGAGATTTCTCAACTCTCCGCGACCGATGGTCTGGCCACAGAGGGTCTCTTTCTCAGCCACTTTCATTCTGTTTTGATCAAAGATCGCCACTTTCACCCTGATATACTTCTTTGTTTTCTGGGATTGGTTATCCACCTTTCCCTCGATGATATAAAGGAGAGACTCTTCCATCTTCTCTTCATATCCGGTCAGGCTTTTAACGACCAGGCCCTCTTTCTCCGTTCCCCAGATCCCCTCCCACAACTGCGCCCCTCTCTTGATGGGATCTTCTAAATAGGAGGAGAGCTTTCCACCGGCTTTCATCTCTGTCCATAAGTAGAAAAGACCGAGTACCAGAATGACAATGACGATGACAAGAGCGAAAGGGCGGGAGGAGCTTCTTCTCTTTCCTCTTATTCTTCTCTCCTCGACGCCGGCCTTCTTCGGCCTGGGCTCCCTGGCTTCCGGTGCTTTCTCTTCTTCAAATTCCGGAAGAGAAAAGGATTCCACCTTCTCCTGAGGAGTCTGGTCGGAAAAGAGAAATTTCTCTTCTTCCTCTTCTGCCTCCGTGGGCGCCGCCCCTTTCCTCTTTACCTCTCCCTCTTCTTCCTCCTTAGGAGGAGTCCTTTCGATTCCCTTACGATCTTGTCCGATCAACTCCTCATGGTATTTGGCAAAAGACTCGAAATCCTCGGCCACTTCCTCTTTCGTCTCCGGAGGCGGGACCACATAGAATACATGCTTGCACCGGGAACATCGAACCTTTGCCCCCTTTTCTGAGATTCTCGAGTCATCGAGTTGATATTTTGTTAAGCAGGAGGCGCAGGTGACGATCATGGTTGGAAACCCCCTTCAAATTATTTGTTCGAGAGCTCTGAAAAACTACTTTTCGCTCTCTGATTACAAAGATTTCAAAAAATGATTCCACAGATTTTTCTTTATTTATCAATACATTTCTAATCTGTGCAATCGGTCCCTAATCGATGTAATCAGAGATTTCTGAACTTTTTCAGAAACCTTTTTTCCAATTATGATGAAAGGGAAAGGAAAAAGCAAGAATAAAAAAAATGGAGGATCAGAGGCTTGATCCTTGAGCTGGTAACTTTAGTAAGCAGCAGGCAGAAAGCAGTATTAACTGTGATAACTGCCTACTGCATTCTGCTTACTGCCTACTGTAGTTTTACCGTCCCAGTCGCTTCCTGAATTCCTCCTTGAGCATGGGGACGACGGTAAAAAGGTCGCCGACCACGCCATAGGTGGCAATCTTAAAGATGGGCGCTTCCGGATCCTTATTAATGGCCACGATGATGTCTGAGGTCTTCATCCCGGCCTGGTGTTGAATAGAACCTGAAATTCCGCAGGCAATGTAGATCTTCGGCCTGACTGTCCGGCCGGTCTGTCCGACCTGATGCTCATAAGGGATCCAGCCCGCATCCACGGCGGCACGGGAAGCTCCTACGGCTGCCCCAAGAACATTTGCCAGCTCGCGGATCACCTTGAAGTTCTCAGGGCTGCCCATGCCTCTTCCTCCCGAGACAATGATCTCCGCATCGGCCAGATTGACAGCCTCCGCCCCTTTGATGAATTCCAGAACCTTTGTCCGGATCTGGTCTTCGGTCATCGGCAGGGACTCCCGGATCACCTCCCCTTTTCTCGAGTCATCCCTTTCAGGCATGGGAAAGACCCTGGGCCGGACCGTGGACATCTGGGGCCGGTAATTGGGGTAGTCGAGAATGGTCGCCATGATATTTCCGCCAAAGGCAGGCCGTGTCTGTTTGAGATATTTCGTCTCGGGATCGATGTCGAGGCCCGTGCAGTCGGCAGTCAACCCTGCTTCCAGGGTGGTGGCAACCGTTCCGGCGAAATCCCGTCCCTGAACCGTGGCTCCGAAGAGGACGATTTCAGGCTTATGCTTCCGGATGAGATTGACCGCCGCGCATGCAAAGGGGTCGGTCCGGTAGGGTTCAAGCAGTGGGCTTTCGGTGACATAAACCTTTTCCGCCCCGAAAGCGATCGCCTCTTTAATGAATCCCTCAACCTCTTTCCCGAAGATGAACCCGCATAATTTGCATCCGATGGCATCGGCCAGTTTCCTTCCCTCCCCGAGAAGTTCGAAAGAGACGCCGGAGACCTTTCCCTGCTCGTGCTCGATGAAGACCCAGACATCCTTGTAGGCGCCGAGGTCAATCGTCACAGCCTTCTCATCCTTCTCCAGGGTAATGGCGCTAACCGGACAGACATCCACACAGGCCCCGCAGAAAGTGCACTTCTCATCAACAACGGCAATCCCCTCCTTCATGCTCAATGCCCCGAAGGGACAGGCAGAAACACAGGCTTCGCATCCTGTGCAGGTCTCTTTATCGATCGATAATCTGGCCAATCTCGTCTCCTCCTATATAGACTGGAAACCTGGAATAATGGATTAGAAATTTCAGATTTCAAATTTCAGATTTCAGATTGAAAATTCAATTTGAAATTTGCAATTTGCGATTTGAAATACAATATTCCATCACTCCAAAAGAATTTTGATTATTTAATCACTTTCGAATCCATCAATTTATTGACAAGGAGTGGAACCACCTCCGTCAACTCCCCTTTCAAGACCTCTCCCCCTCCTCTGGACTCGGGTGAGAAGACTTTCGTCACCCAGGTGGGTGATCCCTTCAGTCCGAGCCGGTTCTCGTCGGCCTGAATATCCTTTGCCGAAAGAGTCGGAATCTGGGCCTTGGCCGCCTTCTTGATCCCCAGGAGGGAAGGAAGTCTGGGTTCGTTGATATCCTTGACAACGGTGATGAGAGCGGGGAGCGACGATTCAACCACTTCTTTTCCATTCTCCATCAGTCGTTCCACTACGATCTTCTTCTTTTCGACATTGATCTCCCTCACCTTGCAGACATAGGTCAGTTGCGGGAGCCCCAGACGGGTGGCGACGCCCGGACCAACCTGGGCCGTATCGCCGTCAATCGCCTGTTTCCCGCAGAAGATGAGGTCGGCGCCTCCGATATGCTCGATCGTCTTGGACACGGCATAGGCGGTCGCCAGCGTATCGGCTCCTGCAAAAGCCCTGTCCGAAACGAGATAGACTTTATCGCAACCCACAGCCAGCGCATTCTTCAGAACTTCGATGGCCTGGGGAGGCCCCATCGTGATCACATGAACCTCGCCGCCATACTTCTCCTTGGTGCGGAGCCCCTCTTCAATCGCAAACTCATCAAAAGGATTGGTAATGCTGGCCACGCCTTCACGGACCAGGGTATTGGTCTCGGGGTTGATCTTCACATCCGTTGTATCGGGAACCTGCTTGATACAGACAACGATCTTCACCTTGCTCCTCCTTATCTCCCTTTAAAATCGGCTTTCCTCTTCTCGATAAAAGCCCGCATCCCTTCTTTCTGATCCTCTGACGCAAACCCGATGCCAAAGGCATAGGATTCCAGGTTACAGGCTTCTGTAAGATCCATATTGAAGCCGGCATTCACCGCCATCTTCGCCAGCCTCACACCCACCGCTCCGTTTCCCGCTATCTGAAGGGCCACCTTCTTCGTCTCCTCTATCAGGGTGGCCTGGGGAAAGATCTTGTTGACGATCCCCATCTGAAATGCCTCCTGAGCGCCGATCATCTTGCCCGTGAAGATCAATTCCTTCGCCTTCCCTTTTCCGATCAGGCGGGGAAGCCTCTGGGTTCCTCCGAAACCGGGAAAGATGCCGAGGGTCACCTCGGGGAGGCCGAACTTCGCATTCTCAGAAGCATAGACGAAGTCACAGGAAAGGGCGATCTCCGTTCCCCCTCCCAGGGCGAAACCATTGACCGCCGCAATAACCGGACAATGGAAGTCCTGCAACATCTTCAATGTGTGGTGGCCCGTCTTTGAAAAGTTGAGGGCTTCGATTGAATTCATCTCCATCATCTGCAGGATATCGGCGCCGGCCACAAAGGCTTTCTCGCCGGCTCCGGTGACGATGAGAGCCTTCAGTCCCGGTTGATCCTTCGCCTCCTCGAGTCCCATCTGGATCTCCTGAAGCGTATCGAGGTTTAAGGCATTGAGGGCCTTCGGACGGTTAATCGTCAAGATCCCGATCTCTCCCTCAAAAGAAACTATGATATTTTTATATTCCATCTTACCTCCTGCGGTCTCTCTGCGTTACATCAATGAAGTGAACTAAAGTGAACTAAAATTATAAGTGACTAAAGTAAAATCCTAACTTTGTATTAGGTTAGGTTTCAGGTTTTTTAACTTGAAACTTGCAACTTGTAACTCGAAGCTTCTTTTCCTCCTAACTCTTTTCCACGATCATGGCCATGCCCTGGCCGCCGCCGATGCAGAGCGTGGCCAACCCGAGATTCACCTTCCTCCTTTTCATCTCGTGGAGAAGCGAAACGATCAATCTGGCTCCTGTGCAGCCGATGGGATGGCCCAGGGAGATCCCGCTGCCATTGACATTGGTTCTCTCGAGATCGAATTTTAGTTCCCGGATGCAAGCGACCGCCTGAGAGGCAAAAGCCTCGTTGAGTTCGATCAGTCCGATGTCTCCCAGGGAGAGACCCGCTTTTTTAAGGACTTTTCTCACCGCAGGAATGGGGCCCAGGCCCATATAGGCCGGATCGATCCCTGCGGAGGAGTAGGCTCTGATCTTTCCCAGAGGCTCCAGGCCAAGCTCCCTGGCCTTCTCTTTTGACATTAGAAGAACCGCTGCCGCCGCATCATTGATCCCGGAGGCGTTCCCGGCCGTGACCGTTCCACCTGACTTGAAGGCCGTGGGAAGTTTGCCCATCTTCTCCAGCGAGGTGTCCATCGGCCTCTCGTCCGTATCGAAGAGAATGGGTTCCCCCTTCTTTTGCGGGATGGCAATGGGAATGATCTCCTCTTTCAAGATTCCTTTCTGAATGGCGGCCCTTGCCCTCTGGTGGCTGAGCAGTCCGATCTCATCCTGATCTTTTCTTGAGATCCCGTACATTTCTGCAATATTTTCAGCGGTGAGCCCCATATGATATCCATAAAAGATCTCAAAGAGGCCGTCGAAGACCATGAGGTCCACCATCTCCTGATTGAACATTCTGGCGCCCCAGCGACCCTGGGGAAAGGCATAGGGGACCTGGCTCATATTCTCCATCCCGCCTGCGATGATCACCTCCGCCTCCCCTGCCTGAATGGCCTGGGCTCCCAGGGCAACTGCCTTGAGACCCGAAGCGCAGACTTTATTGATCGTAAAAGCTTGGGTCTCCTTTGGAACGCCTCCGAAAATCACGGCCTGCCGGGCCGGATTCTGTCCCTGTCCGGCCTGAAGCACATTGCCCATGATGACCTCATCGATTTCCACTTCTTTGGAAGACCCGTCCCATTTATAATGAGTCTTCTCCAGCTCTGTCATCCCCGTCCCTTTCAGCAGATCCGGGCCAATATCCGAATATTCCTTTTTCGGGACGGGTTTAATGCCCGCTTTCTTTAAGACCTCTCTGATCACGGTGGCGCCCAGTTTCACCACCTGAACATCCTTCAGGGAGCCCCCAAAGTTACCGATGGCTGTCCTCACCCCACTCACAACAACAACTTCTCTCATATCGCTCTCCTGTCAAATGATATTTTTCACAAGTTATTTTTTAGCCTAAATCATTTTTTTTGTCAACAATTTTTTATAAAACCCTTATATTATAATTCTCTCTTAAGTTTTGATAGGTTAGCGGCAGTGACGATTGCTTTGATCAGATTGGCTGGATCGGCCAATCCCTTCCCGGCAATATCGTATGCGGTTCCGTGGGCAACAGAGGTTCTGATAAATGGCAGACCGAGCGTGAAATTGACTGATTCTTTAAAGTCGAAGATCTTGATGGGGATGAGACCCTGGTCGTGATACATGGCGATGACAGCATCGAAGGGATGAAAGGCTGAAAGGCCAAAAAAGGAATCCGCAGGAAAAGGACCCTGGACCTTCATTCCAAGGGATTTTGCCTCCTCAATGGCCGGGATGATCTCGTCCTTTTCCTCCTCTCCCAAAAGCCCTTCCTCTCCGCAATGGGGATTCAGGCCGAGAACAGCAAGCCGGGGTTGAGAAACCCCGAAATATCTTCTCAGTCCCTCCTCTGTTAGTCCGAGGATCGTAAGGATGCGATCCCGGGTGATCCATTTCGACACCTCTTTAAGGGGAAGATGGGTTGTCACCAGAACAACCTTCCACTTCGATCCCAGAAACATCATGGCCACATGGGAAGTCTGAGTAAGATGAGCTAAGAGCTCCGTATGGCCCGAGAAGAGGTGTCCGGCTTTATTTATCGCCTGTTTATTGATGGGGCAGGTGGTGAGACCATCGATCTTTCCTCTTTGCAGCCACCTCACTGCCTCTTCAACATATCCCACCATGGCCTCGCCGCACTTTCTGTCGGGCTTTCCAAAAGAGAGGGAGCCGGCCTCCAATCGGCTCGAAGGGAGGAGAAAGATTTTCCCCGGTTGATATCCCTCTTCAGGAATTTCCCCGATCTCTTTTATCCGGACCGAAAGGCTTTCCCTTTCGATTCTGTTTAGTAGAACTTCACGGTCTCCGAAGACAATGGGTCTGCAGGATTGAAAGGGCTCCTCCACGGAGAAGGCCTTGATGATGATCTCCGGCCCGATCCCGGTGGGATCACCCATGGTGATGCCGATGATGGGAAGGGACATGTGAGCTATCCTTGATTGCGGATTGCGGATTTCGGAATGCGGAATAAAATGAAAGTCAAATGGTTATACAGTCAAAGGCTATCGGACTATGAAACTATGAGACTAATAACTCCGAACTCCGAACTCATTACTCCGAACTATTTAGAGTTTGATTTCGATGATCGATTTCTCTTTGAGCGTGGCGAGAAACAGTTTGAGCCCTTTTTCAAATTCTCTATCCAGGTAATCCAGCCGGACCTTCTCCTTCACCTCTTCAAAGGGCAGGGGATCCCCTCCTTTTAGATCGATAAGTTTGATGATGTGAAATCCGAAATCGGTTCGAACAATCCCGCTCACCTCTCCAACCTTGAGTCGCAGCGCCTCCTTTTCAAAGGCGGGAAGGAGCTCGCCTTTTTTGAAAACCCCCAGATCCCCCCGATCCTTACTCGAGATATCCTCCGAGTAGAAGATAGCCATCTCTCCGAAATCTTCTCCTGCCTTAATCCTTGTCAGGACCTTCTGACATTTCACCCTGATTTGGCGAACCTCTTCGGGTGTGGCCTCTCTGGGAACCTTGAAGAGGATATGGCCGGGGCGATAGGATTCCTCGGTTCTGTACCGATCCGCATCCTTCAGATAGAAATCCCTCAATTCCTTCTCTCCCACATTGGGCTCAACCCTCACTGCCCATTGAACCAGCTTGGTACGGAGAATTTTCTTCTCGATCTCTTTCTTAAACGTTTCGAAGGTCAACCCGTCGTTTGCCAGGGCCTTTTCCAGTTCCTCCTGGGTGGCCGTATTTCTCCGTTTGATCTCTTCAATGGCTCCATCGATCTCTTTGGCAGCCACTTTGACCCCGGATTTCCTGGCCTCCTGATCGATCAGCTTTTCCTCGATGAGTCTTTCGAGCGCCATTCGGGAGAGCTCATGGATACGCCCGCGCCTCTCCAGACGGTTTCCTCCCTCGATCTCTCCTTTGAGTTGACCGATCATTTTCTCGACCTCCGAGAGGGTGATGATCTCCTTATTGACAACGGCAACGATTCGATCGACCACCGCCTCGCTCGAAGAGAAGATTCCTAATAAGAGGAAGAGCGCCAAAAAAATGAATAATGTTCTCCTCCCAATCCTCATGATCTGAGCCATTTCCTGTTGACCTTCACCTTTGCTTTCTCTCTTAGACTTTTGAGCCACTTCTGATATTCCTCCTCTTTCTTCTCCCGCTCAAGCCTCTGAAGAATGCCTTTCTCTGCTTCTTCAAAGGAGATCTCGCGGGGCTCCATCTTCTCCTCCAATTTGAAGAGGTGGTATCCATAAGGGCTCTTGATCACTTCACTGATGGCGCCCACCTCCATGGAGAAGACATGATCAAATTCCGCAGGCTTCTCTCCCTGGCTGAAATAGCCCAGATCGCCTCCCCGGACCTTTTCAGGCCCCAGCGACTTTTCCTTTGCCAGTTTCTCAAAATCCTCCCCCTTCTTGAGCCGCTTCTGGATTTGAATCGCCTCATTTCCGTCCATCACAACGATCTGACGCGCCCTCACCCTCCGTGGAAGCTGGAATAAGGAGCGATGGGTCTCGTAGAACTCCCGGACCGCCTTTTCCTCGATCCTGGCCTGATACTGGTGACCGCTCCGGACCATCTTCTCTGCAAGCAATTTTTCCTCCAGACGCGCTTTCCACTCCTCCAGGTTCATCCCCTTGAGGCCCAATCTCTCCCCGAATCCCTCTCCAGGGTAGTCTTTCTTGATCTCCGCAATGGCCTGGTCCAACTCCTCTGAGAAGACCTGTATCCCCATTCGCCTGGCCTCCTGTGCCAGGATCTTCCGCTCGATCATTTGATCGAGATAGGCTTCTTTAAGTTCTCTTAATTCTGACCGGCCCCCCTCCTTGTTCTGATCGGTGACGAGCTCTTTAAATTCCCGGTTGAATTCATCGACTGTGATCTCTTCACGATCAATTCGTGCAAGAACATGCTCCGAAAGGCCTCCCTCCCACAACCCGCATCCCGGCAATAAAAATAGAACGAGCGGCAAACAGAGGTGAA
The DNA here is from genome assembly GCA_001798855.1 of Deltaproteobacteria bacterium RBG_16_49_23. GTDB lineage: Bacteria > Desulfobacterota > BSN033 > BSN033 > UBA1163 > RBG-16-49-23. The sequence continues at coordinate 21,517 of MGQQ01000126.1, forward strand.
AAAGAGGTCTTCTCATTTTTTTTCTTCTTTTGTTTTTTCTCCCTTCTTTTCTTCTTCGGCCCATAATTTTTCATTGATGAGAATATGAGCCTTCGATTTCACCTCTTTCACGTATTCGAGGTAGGCCTCCTGCCTCTTCTTTGCTTGAAGGAAGAGGCGGATCTTCTCCTTCACCCGTTCAAAGGGCCTCAGATTGGCTCCTCGCATCTCTTCCATCTGGATAATATGGTATCCATAGGGCGTTCTCAGAACCTCACTGATATCCCCTTTCTTCACCAGAGAAAAAGCGGCCTCCTCAAATTGAGAAAAAGAGGGAGCCAGCTGTCCCCTTCGAATATAGCCGAGGTTTCCGCCGTCCTCCCGTGTTCGATCAATATTGTAAGCGGCGGCTAATTTCTCAAAACTCTCTCCCTTGGAGAGTTTCGCCAACACCTCCTTGAGCACGGGTTCGGAGTTAATCACAATGTGACGGATCTTCACCTCAAGGGGTTCGGTAAAAAGCGATTTATTCTCCCTGTAGTACCGCTGGATCTCCTCTTCGGTGGCTTCACTCTTTCCCCTCAACGCCTCTTCAATGAGCCCATCGATGATCATCGCCCTTCTGAAATCTTCCACTTTGGCCAGGATCTCCTTGTTCTTGTCGAAACCCTTCTTCTTGGCCTCCTGATAAAGCGCCTCCCGGGTAATGATATAATTCTCAAGAAAATCCCTCATTCCCTTCTCATCGAGGAGCCTCACCTTCCCCTCAAGGGGCTGCTTCTCCGACATCTGGCGAAACTCTTCAAGAGAGATGGAGAGATCGTTGATCCTTACCATCTCCTTTCTGCCCAATTCTTCCTTCCCGGACTTCCCGCAACCCAGGGCTCCCCATAAGAGAAAGAGTCCGAAGATGAGAACGATTCCCTTTTTCATCATCCTCCCTCCCAGAAAGTGCGATGCATTAGGTAGAAAATAAGAGGTTCGTTCAACGGTAACGGTAACGATGCCCGTATCGTTAATAATAGGTTACGTTTTCCGTCTCTCAATTCTTTGCACGTCACCGTAACCAGTAACCGAAACGGGCTTCGTAACCGTAACCTTAACCTATGCTTTTAGACGGAATCCTTATTTTCTACGCAAATCTACCACATCAAGCTATCGCTTGCAATAGCTTTCTCGCCGCTTCAAAGGGTCCCTTCTTCATTCCCGGCCACCCCTCAACGACCAGTCTGGAGTCGGGGGTAAGTCGAAACCTCCCCTCTCCCTGCTGGACCAATTCGACCACCCTTTGAGGGGAGATCCGCGTCGTTTCGTCGAAGGTCAAAACCATCTGCGAGGGGGTCTCTTCAAACTTCCGGATGGAGAGCTTGGTCAGAAGGATCTTCACCTTGATCACTTCAAAAAGATGGGCGACTTCCTCCGGAATCTTACCGAAGCGATCCGCCAGTTCTCCCCGGATCATCTCGACCGCTTCATCCGTGCGGGAATGTGAAAGCCTCCGGTAGAGGCGCAGCCGTTCTTCCGGGTCCTCCACATATTTCTCGGGAATGAAGGCGGGAAGATGGAAATGGATCTCCGGTGTGATCTCTTCGATCACCTCTTCTCCTCTCAATTCCCTGACCGCCCTCTCCATCAACTGGGTGAAGTATTCGAGCCCAACGGCAGAAATATGTCCGGATTGGGAACGGCCGAGAAGATTTCCCGCCCCCCTGATCTCCATATCCTGGAGGGCCAGTCTGAATCCGGACCCAAGCTCGCTCAACTCCTGAATCGCCCGGAACCTCCTTGCCGCATCCCTCGAAAGGGAGAGCTCCGAGGGGATGAGAAGATAGGCATAAGCTTGATGCCTTCCCCGTCCCACCCGGCCCCGAAGCTGGTAGAGATCCGCAAGGCCGAAGTGCTCGGCGTGGTTGATTAGGATCGTATTGGCCGCCGGAATGTCCAGGCCGGACTCGATGATACTCGTGCAGACCAGAAGGTTATGTTCGCCTCTGACAAACTGGAGCATCACCTTCTCCAGCTCCCTCTCTTTCATCTGACCATGGGCAATGGCCAGCCGCGCCTCCGGAACAAGCTTCCTGAGATGTCCGGCCATCGAATAGATGTTCTGAACGCGATGGTGGACAAAGAAGACCTGTCCTCCGCGGTCAAGCTCTCTCAGAATCGCCTCCCGGACGATCTCATCATCGTAGCGGGTCACGAAGGTGCGAATCGAAAGGCGGTTCTCAGGAGGGGTCTGGATGAGGCTGAGGTCACGGATCCCGGAAACGGCCATCTGGAGCGTTCTCGGGATGGGCGTGGCCGTCAGGGTGATCACATCGACCATGCTCCTCATCTGCTTCAATTTCTCTTTGTGGTTCACGCCGAATCGGTGCTCCTCATCGATGACCGCCAGGCCCAGATCTTGAAAGGAGACATCCTTCTGGAGGAGCCGGTGTGTCCCGATGATGATGTCCACCTTCCCGTCTCTGAGCCGCTGAAGAATCCGCTTCTGATCCCGTGGGCTTTTAAAACGGCTCAACATCTCAATGACGACCGGGTAATTCTTGAACCGGTCAAGAAAGGTCTGGTGGTGCTGCTGAGCCAGAACCGTGGTGGGAACCAGGAAGGCCACCTGTCTTCCGTCCATGACCGCGCGGTAGGCTGCCCGGATGGCCACTTCCGTTTTTCCAAACCCGACATCCCCGCAGACCAGCCGGTCCATGGGCTTTGGGTTTCCCATATCGTTCATCACCTCTTCGATCGCCTTGATCTGATCGGGTGTCTCCTCATATTGAAACGTCGCCTCAAACTCCCTGTAGAATTGATCGACCGGAGCAAAGGTCATTCCTTTGAAAGCCTCTCTTGCGGCATAGAGGTTGAGGATCTCTTTGACCATCTCCTCGATGGCCGCCTTTGCCCTCTTCTTTGCCCTCTGCCAGGAGCGGCCTCCTAATTTATCGAGCCGTGGAGATCTTCCGTCTCCCCCGATGTAACGCTGAATCAGATTGAGCCGGTCCACGGGAAGATAGAGCTTATCCGCATCGAGATACTCCAGGAGAAGGTAGTCGTTTGAGACGGTTCCGATCTTCAGGTGCCTCAGCCCCCTGTAGAGACCTATGCCATAGTCTGTGTGGACAATAAAATCGTTCTCGCCAAGTTCGCCGTAGGAGAAAAGAGGAGCGCCTTCGCCTTTTGGCAGATGTTTTCCTGCTTTCTCCTCTTTCAGCCTTCTTCTCTCACCGAAGATCTCCTCTTCTGTCAAAAGGACCCAGCCCTCTTCAAGGGCCCGAAACCCGGAGGAGAGGAGCCCGATGAGAAGGATGATTATCCCTCTCTCTTCCGCTGCCTCAATGAACCTCTTTGCCTGTTCCAACCGGGAAGCGATCTCGTAGTGGGAGAGAAGTTCCCTCATCCTTTCGGCCTGACCCGGGGTATGGGAGACGATGAAGACGCCCATTCCCTTCATCAGCCAATGGCGAAGGTGTTTCAGGAGAATGGACAGGGGCGAAGCTTCGGTCGAACCCTCTACCGTTTGAAAGATCGATTTGATCTCCCTCTGAAGATCTTCATTGCTCTCCACATCCAAAGGATAGATGCGCTCACACCGGGGAGGAGCAAGGGGGCCTTCCTGGAGAAAGACCGTCTGAAATCTTCCGAGATGGCGGAATAGATCTTCGGAACGGAGGTAAAGGGAGTCGGGCGCAGGAACAGAGCTTTTCTTAATCCTGGCCTTCTCATAATGAGCTTCGGCCATACGGGAGAAGGCCTCTGCTTCCCTCTCCACCTCTTCTCCTTCAATAATAAAAACCCATCCCCCTTTCTTAAGATAGTCGAAGAGGGTAGCCATGGTCCGGGCGGAGGGATCTCTCGAAATATCTCTGGCAGGCAGAAGAGTGGCCTTCTCCAGATCAGCCCCTCTGATCGACCGCTGGCTTTCAACATCGAACCTCCGGATCGATTCCAGCCGGTCTCCGTCGAATTCGAACCGGAGGGGTTCCTCATAGAGCGGGCTGAAGATATCGATGATGGCTCCCCGGAGGCTGAAATCGCCCCTTTCTTCAACGACCCTTGCGGAAGCATATCCGCCTTCATGGAGAAATTCGACGAGGCGGTTACGGTCGATCTCTTCTCCCGCCGCAAGGGTGTAGGTCGATCCCCTCAAGTCCGAAGAGAGGAGAACCCTTTGCAACAGGGCCTTGACAGAGGAGAAGATGACCGCACCTTCGTCCCTCATGAGGGAGAAGAGGCAATTCACCCTCTCCCGGATGATCTCCGGATGGGGAGGAATCTCGTCGTAGGGAAGCGTCTCCCATTGAGGAAAGAGGCAGGCCGGCCCATCTCCTTCCCTTTGAAAAAAGCGGAAATCTTCCAGGAGGAATTCAGCGTCGCGGAGGTGAGGCGCAATGACCAGAAAAGGGCCACTCACCTTCTCTCGCCACAGGGATAAAAGATAGGCCCTGGACGATCCTTTCAATCCGGTCAGGCCTATCCGTTTTGATTTTTTATAGAATCCGGATTCAAACCACGACCGGAAAGAATAAGATTCTTGGTTCATCTCGTTTCGTTAGAATCCCTCCCTACCTCCCTTTATAAAAGGGAGGGGAATTAGGGTCTCCCCCTTTGAAAAAGGGGGATTAAGGGGGATTTTTATTCCATTTGATGAAATTTTTTCAAAAATCTAAACTGATACTCTGATTCATTACCCGGAATATTGTGAACGATGGAGGCATTCTTTAGCAAGGAAACAATCCTCGCATTGAGGAATCCTTGCCCTGCAGATCGTTCTACCGAGCCGGATGAGGTTGAGGTGAAGGGATAGGGATTTTCCTTTGGGGATGAGCGGAACCATCCAGGGATGGGCCCTCACGGCATCCATTTTCTCCGGAATGAACCCCATTCGCTTCCCGATTCTGAGGATATGAGTATCCACCGGAAAGGCATCCCTTCCCAGACCGAAGAGAAGAAGGCAATCGATTGTTTTAGGTCCGATTCCTTTCTGTTCCCCGATCACTCTTTTGATCTCCTCTGAATTCATCTGCATCAAAAAGGCAAGGCTTAATTTCCCTTCCCTCTTTTTAATCCAGCGGAGGAGATCCCGAATGCGTTTGGCCTTTTGTCCGGCAAGGCCGCCGGGCCGTATGGCTGAAATGATCGCTTCTGTCTTTGCATTGAGGACATCTCCCCAGCGGGGGAACCGGCTTTTTAACCTTTGGTAGGCTCTATCCCGATTTAGGTCATGGGTATTCTGGGATAGGATGGTCTGGATGAGTATGTCAAGAGGGTCCGCTCCCTTCTCCCCCTGAGGAACGCCATATTCTCTTTCCAGAAGAAGGGCGATCCTCTTTACCCCGTTAGAAATAATGCCCCGTTGCTCCCTCCGGGCCAGAGGCCCTCGTGGGCCGGCGGCTGCAGCGGGGTTACATTTCAGATTAATTCCGGGTTCCGCCCCGTAGGGGGTTCCACCCCGGAGGGCGGGGTTCAATGCCCCGCTGGAATTTCTAACGGGGTTTACTTTCGCTTTTATCTTTTCATGCCTTTGCCATGGCCCTTCTGATCTTCTCACTCAGCCTCCCCTTCATGAAATCCTTTATTCGTCCCTTGACCCCCGACACAAATCCCTGATAGGTCTCCCTTCCATCGAGGACCTGAAGGTAGAGGTCGCTCAATTCCGGATAGTGTCTCAGGGTCTGGTAGGCAAGCTTCGGAAACCTGAAAACGAATCGGGAAAAAGAGAGAGCCCATTTCAGATTTTCAGAGATGTGAAGATGGACCGTTTTCTGATAGAGATCGGATGGGGGAGTTCCTTTCTCCTTCGATTCGATGATTGCCTCGGCGGCCAGCATCCCGCTTCGGACCGCATAGTAGATTCCCTCTCCTTGCAGAGGGTCCATCAGATGGGCGGCATCTCCCACAAGAAGGACCTTCCCCTGTGAAACCTTCTGCCATTCATCATAGAAAGAGGGGAGAAGGTGGCCCCTCATCCTTTCCATCTTACCCTCCGGGACATAGGTTAAACCCTTAAGAAAACCTCTCAGGTACTGGCGGGGATTCATCTTCTTCGTCTCTCTGAACATCCCGCCGATTCCGATGGAGAGCCACTCCTTTTTAGGAAAGACCCAGCTATAGCCATTGGGGGTTCCGCCGAAATCCAGATGGATAAAATGAAGTTCCTTTTCAGGGAAAGGGATGGAGGAGTCGAAGGGAATCTCGCTCTGGATGGCTATTCCGTCTCCATCGATTCCCTGTGGAGGCAGGGAGAGTGACTTTGCAACGGCGCTCTCCGGACCATCCGCGCCAATGAGAAATTTTGAATAAAATTTCTCTCCGCCGGCCAGCTCAGCCTCGACTCCTTTCTCCTTCTCCTGGACTCTTACAACCCTTTCTCCCTCCAGTATCTCGGCCCCTTCCTCCAGGGCCTTCTCCTTCATGAACTGATCTAACCGGTCCCTCATGACCAGAAAGGCGATCGGATCTTTTAATTCGATGTGGAAAGGATCTTTAAGGCGGTAACTGAATTTTGCTCCGAAGATGGTGTTCTCGATGACCGGCCCGAGATTGAGATTGAGAAGATGGACGGTCTTGAGGGAAAGACAACCTCCGCAGGGCTTGTACCTGGGGAACCTCTCCTTCTCGATCAGGAGCGTCTTCAATCCCGATCTGGCACAGAACCGTGCAGCCGTTGATCCCCCAGGTCCGGCCCCCACAATGACGACATCATAATCCGGTTTCATATCGACGGCCCTCAGCTCAACTAAAAGTGGTCATGGAGTAAAAAACTTCTCCCCCAGACGCCCATTGATCACATAATCTTTGATCATGGTCACTTCAAGGGCCTGCCCCTCCAGATGGTATCGCTCGATCCGGATAGGAAGCCAGTTCCTTTTGGAGATGATGATCCGGTATCGTTCAAGGTTCTTCTCTTCAATGTAATCCATGGCCAGGAGCAAAAACTTCATCTGCTCCCTGTTCTCATAAACTTCATCTTCTCCCTGCTTCACCTTTTTAAGATTCTTCATTAAGAAATTGATGAAATACCCCATGTCCGTCTGATCGATGGTTTGGCCCGCCGCAGTCTTAATCAGGGGGTTGTGGATTGAGAATTTAAACTTCAAGGAGGGTAACCCCCGAAAGGGCTTGACCGTTGCATCCCTATTCCCCCCCTGATAATAGATGGACATCCCGGAATAGGGAGAGATGAAATCAACCCGGATCCTTTTGTTCCTCTTATAATAGAATTTGAACTGATAGCGCTGATCCTCCTTTCCATCCTGATAGAAGATCTGCTCTACCTCGCAGGAATAATCTTCCACAGAATCGAAAGAGGATTCCATTGTCCGGACGACAGGAAGGATCCGGCTCTCCTCCGCCCATGCAGGCGACAATCGCGCGTCTATGATCAGAGGCTGGACCAGGGCAAAGCCTAAAATAATCAGGAGGCCCCTGACCCGCTTATCTGAAAATGAAATTTTTGTCGAAGAGATAGGGATCATCAAAATGGACTCGACCGATGAGTTCGACGGCATGATGCCCTCGTTGCCGCATGCTTCCTATGGACGGGATTCCCATGGAGAAGAGGATAAACCGTTCCACCCGCTCCGAGCCTTTGGCAATTCCTTTTTCATCGAAGAGGCTTTCCCTTCGACCATCCGGATGCGGGAGGGATTCCAGCAGGTCATAGGGCATCAACTGATAAGGGATGAGATCAGGAATTTCTCCCATGGCCAGTAACCGTTCGGGTTGATGCCAGCCGGAGTTAATCAAGATGCCAAAACGGTTATCGGTTGAAACCCCGGGGAGAAACTGGAGGATCAGCGCATCGAACATGAAGGGCCTGGAGAGAACCTGATCCACCCGTTCTTTTCCCGGAATGAAAAAATGATAGCATCCGCAATTGTTCTGCACATCCACCATGAAAGGGGTTCCCCCAGGATCGAGAGAAAGGCGTATCGTCAATCCATCCAGATGGCCCTTTTCGATCCAGGGCGGGTTCTCCCCGGCTCTCTCGGAATACCAGATCACATAATTGATCTGAAGGATCGGCTCGCCCTTCAGGAAACCATTGGAAAAATAGTAATAGACCGCCGGCTTGTCCGGATCGACCTCCGCGCGATGATTCTTCCAGACCATCTGCCCAAAACGGTCATAGGAGGCAGCAACGTCCTGGATGAAAACTGGGGCAAAGTATTCCACCAATTTTTTGGCTTGACCCTCATCCAACCGGGGGGTTTTTAATGAGTTACTTTGGGAGGCCTTCATGATTCCTTCGATCTCTTTCTCGGAAAGCGGGATTCTCTTTTCAGGGGTATAATTGCGGAGGGTTCCATTTATAGGAAGGTCCTTGAGATCGATCTCGAATCTGTTTCTCATCTTTCTCCGTGCATTCTCAACGACCGCCGACACAGGAAGGGCAAAAAGGGGATAAAGGCCGGCCGTCCTCAGAAGAAAAGAATATTCGTCCTTAACGACCGCCTCCGGTTCCAGAATGGAATAAAAATGGGCTTTGGTCTTATCATGGTCAAATAGCTCTTTAGAGCAGGTCTTCATCTGAGAGAGGAGCCGTTCCCGATCCAAAGAGAAAGACGAGATGGCTCCTTCATGAAGATTTCTGATCTCCTTTTCCCTCGCTTGAAGATTGAGGTCAAGCATCCATCGAACCCCTTCTTCTCTCTCCCGGTCATCCTTCAATCTTTCTTTTAGCGCCGAAAGAAAACGGTTGGTCCGGAGATAGGGAAAACCGGAGACAGGAGCGCTTGAACCATCCCTGACTCCCGCCTCTTTTACTTTTCCATCCAGCCGTTCAAAAAATTCCTCGCAGGGTTTAGGCCTCTCAAAGGATTGAGGAATCCGTTGGGCTGTTATGGAAGCACACCCGGTGACGAAGATAGCAAAAAATAGAAGAAAAAGGACGTATCTTTTCATCATGTTTGCTAATTTTAAAGGCTTAGGTTTCTTAGGCGGCGCCTAATTTCCATTGAAAAATTTTTTCAAAAAGCGGGGTGATCTTTAAAAAGTATTCGAGATTAGACTGTCCCTTCTTTCTCTGGATTGTCACCAGGCCGAAATACTCGCAAAAGCGTTCAATAAACCGGATGGAAAAAGCGTGGTGTACAAGTTCTTCCAGCTCCATGGAGTGATGCCTTTCCTCTTTCTTCAACACTGCAGGAAAGGCTTGAATAAAGCAGTTAGATAGTTCTTTAACCGTAATGGAAGTCTTTGCTTTCTGATGAAGAAGGTAGCATGAAAATAGAAACCCTTGCTGAATGATATTCAAACCGGGATATAAATCTCTAAAGGCCCAGTTGAACCTTCGGACATATGTCTCAAAGAGATGATAGAAGTCGTCTATTCCAAATCCTTTGTCCGCCACATCCTGTCCCTTTTGAGTCAGGGAGAACTTTTGATCCCGCTTCTTAATCCAACCTGCCAAATCCAGAATATGACGCAACGCTGAAAGTTTCGAGTCTTCTTCCTCAGACCTGATAGAATAATGGAACTGAGGATGTTCAGGAAATTTATCGTGCAATTCACGGGCGAAGGCCTGGGGAAGATTCCCCTTAGCCGTGGCCCTGAGAGGCTGGAGTTCGCCGAGCCGCTTCATAAAATACATTGCCTCCTTCACCAATGGAATATCGAGGAGGTCTTCCTTAGAAAGATTTCTTTTGAGCGCCACGATATCTGACGTTTCTGCAAATGGCCGATAAAGCAAGCGGTTCATCTGATTTGACGATAACCCCAGAAACTCAGGGATTGACTCAGCATTCCTCTTTGCCGTCAAATCATCCAAGAAGGTTTGAGCCTCCCCGATCGATTTGAAGTTCTGACCTTTTAAAGCGGCGCCAATCTCATCGAAGATCTGTGCGCTCTTTGAGTTTACCTCCCTTTCCAGGAGGGGATCGGGTTCACTTTCCAAAAGTTCAAAGATCTTCTCCGGTTTCCGGGACTTGTATTTCTTCAGAAGGTTGCGGTAACCGTCAAGATGAAACTGACCTTTTTTCTGTTTCAAGATGGGATATAGAAATTTCAATAATAGGGTCATCAGAAGGTGGATGACTTCATGGCGACTGCATTTATTCCTGAGCATGGCATTATAGAATTGAAAGGCTTCGATGGGGTCACGGTCCTGCACCTGTTTTTCCGCCGCGGCGTGGAGCACAACATGCAAGAACGGATTAACTTCGCTTTCCGGATCGAACTCACGACCGGCTAAAACATCAGAAAACTCAAACTGATTAAAAAATTCTTCGGAGTGGTCGAGCATGATTTTCCCCAGCCGCTCTTCTTCTTCCGCCAGGCCCTCCAACTTTCCCTCTTGAGCCCTCCGCCAGATGAGATGAAAATGCTCCCGATTCACCTCTCTGAAAACCTCAAATATGGAATCAGTCACTTTAAAATTCCTTTCTTAAGATTCTTATCTATCACTTAAGTTGAAAGGCTTTTTGATATTATTGCAAGGGTATGTCAAAAATTTTAATATCGAAGGCAGAATCGAGGCGCCAACTTTCTTATGGAATTTTGCTTCTGCTGCCGATTCAAGAGCAATCAGCCTTTGTTTTGATTCTTCTCCCGCCCATCCGCCAATATTTGCATGCCTTTCAGGCGGTTCGCTCGTAAGTATTTTCAAACCTCTCTCCATTACATGAGATGCGCCTATCCATCCCATCCCTCTTCAGAACATTCTCTGAATACCTCAAGAAGAGACCGAAGAACTTGATCTTTCTCTTAACAGATTTGAGACTTCTGCGGTCAACTCACAGACTCTTTCAGCCAGAGGGATGGGGAGGGAGGCGGTGCCGCAGCTTGGGGTGAGGATCGCCCTCTGGAGGAGCGCCGGGTCGATTCCTTCTTTTGAAAGTATCTCAACCCCTTTCCTGAAGCGCTTCACCAGACTCTGAGCATCCTCTTTTAGAATCTCTTCGCTTGTGGGGACGATGCCCCAGGCCAAAATCCCTCCTCGCTCCAGAAAAGCTTTCAACTCCTTCGGATAGAGAGAGAGGGTTTTAATGTATCCATAAGCATCGAAACTGAGAATATCGAGTCTGGTTGAGAGAAGAAGGCTCCAGTCCGTATTTCCGCAACAGTGGACCCCTTTTAATCCTTCGACAGCGTTAAAGCATTCGTTGAGGGAGAGGATCACCTCCTCCCGGTTCAAGCCTGAAAAAGCGGAGCCAAAGGCGGAGAGGCCGGGTTCATCGAAAAAAAGGATCGTCGGAATCCCGGGGAAAAGGTCGTGGAATCTCTTCTCCAGCCATCGGGCTTTAAATGAGAGATGATGGATGAGAATCTCCTTCCATGTCGGATCATAGAAGATCGGTTTCTTTTCCTGATCGGTTAAGGCAAGCCCGAAGGTAATGGGCCCTGTGATCTGGCCCTTGATATATTTAATCTTTTTTCGCACCTCCTCCCGGGAAAGGTCCTTCAGGAGACGGAGACCGCCGGCGTAATCCTCGGATATACGAAAAGGGTCGGTCTCCCCTTTCTCAACCGATAGATAAAATCTCTCCACTTCCTTCTCAAAACCTGAAGAGGTTTCGACCCATAGCTTCTGGTTCTTTTCGTCCAGTTTGAGGGATGGAAAACCCTCGGAGTACTGAGCGACCATCCCTTCGAGGAAGGAGCGTTTGGGCAACTGTGGCCAGAAAGGGATGTGGGGAAAATCCCGGAGGATAAGGGAAAATACTTCTTTCTCCTCCTTATGGGGAAAAGAACCGATCCCGGTGGCAATGAAAGGATATTTAAATTCCATGGGGTTTTCATAAACTTTTTTTTTGAAAAAATCAATAGGATTCTATAGATACACTCCCCTCTTTAGAATCGTAACTCACTGATTATACTTAAAAAAGTAGATTTTCAAATGGCCCAGGACCTTTGGTTTGAAAAAGCAGAAGGGTTGACAAATCAGGATTTGATGATTATACATTTTGCGGAATTTTATGAGAAAGGAGATCAATCTCTATGCAAATCAGGCCGCTTCATGACAGGCTCATCGTCAAAAGGTTGGAGGAGGAGGAGAAAACGAAGGGAGGAATCATTATCCCTGATTCGGCCAAAGAAAAACCGATCGAAGGTAAAGTGATCGCTGTCGGAGAAGGAAAGTTGAATAAGGACGGGAAGAAGATTCCATTAGGGGTGAAGAAAGGCGACCGGATCCTCTTTGCGAAATATGCGGGGACAGAGGTGAAGATCGACGGAGAAGAGCATCTGATGATGCGAGAGGACGAAGCTCTTGCAGTCATTGAGAAGTGAACCCCTTTAGAAATTTTTGCGGTCCATTATTTCCAAAGGGGTAAATTTGATAGTCTCGTAAAAAGTCAATTGCCGGATATCATTCATGCTTCGACAAGCTCAGCACGAACGTAATATCAATAGGTTACACCGTTCACCCTGAGCCTGTCGAAGGGGGGGGCGACTTTTTACGAGAACATCAAATTGGGGAGAAGTAAATGGAAAAAAGTGAACAGATTGAGAAAGGAGGAGTCTCATGGCAAAGGAATTGAGGTTTGATCAGGAAGCAAGAAATTCGATTTTAGAGGGGGTCAATATTCTGGCCAATGTGGTGAAAGTGACACTGGGCCCCAAAGGTCGAAATGTCGTTCTGGAGAAGTCTTTCGGTCCGCCGTTGGTTACAAAGGATGGGGTGACCGTGGCAAAGGAGATCGATCTGGAAGATCATTTTCAGAATATGGGCGCTAAGATGGTCAAAGAGGTGGCGAGTAAGACTTCGGATACGGCCGGGGACGGGACGACGACAGCAACCCTTTTGGCTCAGGCGATTTACCGTGAGGGGAATAAGGTGGTAGCCGCCGGCACCAATCCCATGGATGTGAAGAGAGGGATTGATCATGCCGTGGAGGAGATCGTCAAGGAATTGAAGAAGCTTTCCAAGCCCGTGAAAGAGCAGAAGGAGATCGCCCAGGTAGGAACTATCTCCGCCAATAATGATAAGACCATTGGCGATATCATTGCCGAGGCAATGAACAAGGTTGGGAAAGAGGGAGTCATTACGGTTGAGGAAGCCAAGAGTATGGAGACCACCCTTGAAGTGGTCGAGGGCATGCAGTTCGATCGGGGATATATCTCTCCCTATTTCGTGACTGATCCGGAAAAGATGGAGGCGGTTCTTGAAGACCCATATATCCTCCTTTTTGAAAAGAAGATCTCAGGCATGAAAGAACTTCTTCCCATTCTGGAGCAGATGGCAAAGACTGGAAAACCCATCCTTATCCTCGCAGAGGATGTGGAAGGTGAAGCCCTTGCCACTCTCGTTGTTAACAAACTCCGTGGGACATTGAAGTGTGCGGCAGTCAAGGCCCCGGGCTTTGGTGACAGAAGAAAGGCGATGCTTGAAGATATCGCTGTCTTAACCGGCGGGCAAGCCATCATGGAAGATGTCGGGGTCAAGCTGGAAAAGATGAAATTGGAGGACCTGGGTAGAGCAAAGAAAGTGGTTATCGATAAGGACAATACCACGATTGTGGAAGGAGGGGGTAAAGCTTCTGCGATCGAAGGCCGGATCAAACAGATTCGTGTTCAGATCGAAGAGACCACATCCGATTATGATCGGGAGAAACTTCAGGAGCGGCTTGCGAAACTGGCAGGAGGCGTGGCTGTGATCAAGGTGGGAGCAGCCACTGAGACCGAAATGAAAGAGAAGAAGGCACGGGTTGAGGATGCCCTGAATGCGACCCGGGCCGCTGTGGAAGAGGGCATCGTTCCCGGCGGCGGAGTCGCTTATCTGAGGTGTCTGTCTGTTTTGAAGAAGATCAAACTTGAACCGGACCGGCAGACCGGCGTTGATATCATTCAGAAGGCCCTCGAGGAGCCGATCCGGCAGATCGTTGAGAATGCCGGCCTGGAAGGCTCTGTGGTAGCACAGAAGGTGAAAGAGGAAAGGGGAAATTTCGGGTTCGATGCCGACAAGGAAGAATATACCGATATGATCGAGGCGGGGATCATCGATCCGACGAAAGTGGTCCGTCTGGCCCTTCAGAATGCGGCCAGTGTGGCTTCCCTCTTGATCACCACAGAGGTAGCCATTGCAGAGAAACCCAAAAAAGATCAGGGTGGTGGTCCACCCATGCCACCAGCTTATTAATCATCTCCCAGTCTACCCTCCCTCTCCCCGTTGGGGAGAGGGTAAGGGTGAGGGGATTGATGGGGTATGTAATGATTGATTACCCCTCCCTTCTTCTGCCCGAAGACCCGAAGGAAGCCCGAAAGGCCTTCCAATCCCTTCCTGTTCAGAGTCAATTAGAACTGGTTCTCCGGAGCCGCGGAAAAGAGCGGCTTGATACGCTCTTCCTTTCCGAACATCCGGAAGAGCTGGTTCAAGCCCTTCCGGAACAGGAACTCTTTTTAACCATCAAGGAGGTCGGCGAGAAGGATTGTCTTGACCTCATCTCTCTCACTACTCCGGAACAGTTTCAATATCTCCTCGACATCGAGTTCTGGAAAAGGGATCAGCTCGACTCGGAGAAGGTCCTTCACTGGATCGAAATCCTTCTTGAATCAGACGAGAAGAAGGCGGTTCAGTTTATTCGGACGGCGGATCCTGAATTCATCGCCCTCATTCTAAAAAGATTCCTCCTCGTCACCACGCTGGAGGGAGAACAGACCGAGAGTATGGACAGAATTCCCCTCTTCACCCTGGACCAATACTACTTCATCGATTTTAAAGGGGTGAAGACAAGGGAGGTCTTTGAGCCTTTCTTAAAGACCTTCTACTGGATCGATAGCGAAGGCTACCGGAGTCTGATGGAGGCGCTCATCTGTGAACTGGAGACAGAGCTTGAGGAGACAGGATACCGTTTAAGGAACAGCCGGTTGAATGATTACGGATTTCCCGATTTTGAGGAGGCCCTGGAGATTTATCATTTTATCAACCCTGACACTCTCATGAAAGGAGAGGGACTCCCGGCAGCGGAGGCTCCGGAGGCGTTGAAGAGAGAAAGCCCCGCCTACTACCTCACCTTTTACGGCGAAGGCCCTTTTTTCTCCGCTCTCCTCTCCCAGATAGACGATCCACAGGAGCAGGACCGATTGAAGCAAGAGCTCACAGCTCTCTGCAACAAGGCCATCGTGGCGGAGGCGATCGCCCTCTCCAACCTCTCCGGCATGGAGAGGGCGATCAAGAAGGTCTACCATTATTTGAATGTTGGCCTTCAATATTTGAGCGGTGAAGATAAGAAAAAAGCGGTTGAAATGCTCCGGTCTCTTCCCATCCAGAAGATCTTTCAATGCGGCGTGAGTTTGACGATTCTTTTAAGGAGAAAGGCCGAGACGATATTGAAGGGGCCGTGGTTTGGAGGGGATCGGGAAAACCTTCTTCTTCTGGACCCTCCCCATTTTGAAAGCCTTGAGGGGGTCCTGAGGAAAAGGCCAGCCCTCTATCGGGACGGGGTGCCCGATGATTTCAAAGACCTTCAGGATTTAAAAGAGATGGAGAGGTTTTTGGAATCGATCGAAGGGGTCGTCTATTTTTTAGGAGATTCCCTGAACGTCTCTCCCCGGTCTTTAAAGGAGATGGATTGGAGTGGTTGCCATCCTGAAAAGTGGCAGGAGATCACCCTCTCCACCATCTTTCTCACGGCCCTGGCAAACCGGATTCTTCTAGGGAAATTTCAGTTCGAAGCCATTGAGAAGGCCCGATTGAATGACCTTTTTTCACATCTTTTTGAGAGAGAGGGCCAGGGGAAAGGAGTTATCAGAATGGAGCTCCGAAATGGATTGAGAGAATGGTTGAGTTCAATGGAAAATGACCCTCAGGGGCGGGGGCATCTCGTTGCCTTCCAGGATTTCTGCCTCGATCTCTTTGAGGAGGAATTTGGAAAGGTTCCTCCCGGGGAGGAGATCGATCCCCGGTTTGTGAAAGGACTTCTTATTTATCAACCTCTAAACAAATGAACCCTCCATTTTTTTCCCTTGACTTCTGACTAAATAACATGCATACTGGTCGGTATGAAAGGACTGAGAAACCCTGACCAAACTCGGCAGACTATTCTTGAGGCCGCTTTCCATGAAATACACCGGAACGGATTTCAAGCCGCAAGTTTATCCAATATCTTAGCAAAAACAGGTGTAACAAAAGGGGCCCTGTATCATCATTTCCCAAACAAAATGGCTTTGGGTTATGCGATTGTAGATGAACTGATTCAGAACATGGTGACGGAGATGTGGCTCCGTCCGCTTGAGACAAGCGAGGATCCTATCGAATGCCTTCAGGGAATGTTAAGATTGATTCCCACCCAATTAAAGGATCAGGACATTTTGCTTGGCTGCCCCCTCAATAACCTTGCCCTTGAGATGTCCCCAACCGATGAAGTCTTTCGAAAGCGAATTAGTCAGGTTTATGATCTCTGGTGCGAAGGATTGGCTGATGCCTTTTCTAAAGGGCAGGTTAATGGAAAAGTGAATCGAAATATTGATCCTTTAAAAACTGCAACCTTCATCGTTGCTTCCTTGGCGGGATGTCGAAGCGTGGCAAAAAATTCGCAAAGTCAGAGTATCATGCTCGCATGTACCGAAAGCCTCTTGAATTATCTTGATACCCTACGTCCTAGGACAGAATAGTCAAATGGATGAGCCTTTCATTTAAGGAGCTTCAAGGTTTAATTTAAAATCTATCATACCGGCTGGTTGGTATTTGGTTGCCAGTTTTTATTCTGCCATACATGATGTGAAGGAAAGGAGGGATGAAAATATAGTTGAAGCTTCCTGAATAAAACCGATTTTATCAAAGAAAGGAAAAAAAAATGGCAAGAATCGGAATACTTACTTGTTCAAATGCGAAATGATTAGAAGGAGGAAACCATGACTGAGCTTAAGAAAAAAATCTTAGCAAAAATTAATAAACCCACTTTATCAGCATTAGCCACCCTTACTGAAGACGGGAGACCATGGGTGCGATATGTGACCCCCGTAGCCGATGAGAACCTGACTGTATGGATGGCCACCTTTATCAACTCAAGAAAGGTTGCCCAGATCCGCAAGAACCCCGAAGTCCATTTGACCGTAGGCGTCACTGACTTTGAGTCAGGGGAGTCGTATCTTCAGATCCAAGGCCGGGCTGAGATACTAACTGACAAAGAGACAAAACGGGCTGTATGGTTTGATCAATTGAAAAACATATACTCCGGCCCTGACGATCCTAACTACGCAGTCTGTAAGATCACCCCTTACCGGATCGAATTTCAGAAGATGGCTCCGGTCCCGCCAGAGGTCTGGGAAGCCAAGTAGTTTTTAGACTTCCATTTCAGGCCTGTCTGAATAGACTGGCCTGAAGTTATTTAGAAGAAAAATTAAACATAAAATACAAGGAGGTTCTCAAGTGAAATTTGATGAACACCCCACCGTAAAGCGGCATCGTGAAATCGCGAGACAGGGTTTCACTCAAAGTCCCGGAGAAAAACTCGATTCAGAGTGGCTTAAGAAATTGGCTTTAGATTCCGGAGCGGATGATGTCGGGCTGGTAAATATTGATCGATCAGGAATGGAGATTCACCGGAGAGACGTTCTGGAGGTTTTTCCTCCGACTAAAACCTTGATGAGCCTTGCTTGCCGATTGAACCCGGAGAATATTCGATGTGTCTCAAGGGCGATCTCAGACCTGGAGTTCCTTCACGGGATGCGAAAGGTGGATGCTACGGCCAGCAGAATCGTTGAAGTACTCAGAAAGAAAGGAGTCCGTGTTCTGAACCCACCCAGCGGATTCCCGATGGAGATGGCCAAGTGGCCAGGCAAGATGTGGCCTGTTCCCCATAAAGTCGTCGCAATGGAAGCGGGTTTGGGAGCCATGGGTCATCATCGTCTCGTGATTCACCCCCGATTCGGGAACTTTATCATCCTGGGAACCATCCTCATCGGTAAGGAAGCAACGGCTTATGACCGGCCCCTCGATTTTAATCCCTGTCTCCAGTGCAAACTATGTGTCTCTGTTTGTCCTGTAGGAGCGATCGATCCAGATGGCCATTTCAGCTTTGTCAATTGTATAACCCACAATTACCGGGACCGGATGGGAGGTTTTTTGGATTGGGTGAAGAGGATGGTATCGAGCAAAGATTTCCGGTCTTACCGGAGTAAATTTAGTGATTCAGAGACTGTCTCGATGTGGCAGACTCTGAGTTATGGGATCTGCAATAAATCATCCTACTGCATGGCTGTCTGCCCGGCTGGAGAGGAGATGATCGGTCCGTTTCTGGATAACCGGAAAACTTTCTTGGAGACAGTGGTTAGACCCTTGCAGGACAAGGTAGAGCCCATCTATGTTGTTCCAGGTTCAGATGGTGAAGCTTATGTCGCCAACCATTTTCCTCATAAGGAAATCAGAAGAATCGGTCATGGTCTTCGTGCTCATTCTGTAAAAGGTTTCTTTAACGCCCTTCCTCTGATATTCCAGCGCAATCAATCCGAAGGAATCAATGCCACCTATTGGTTTACATTTTCAGGCGAAGAGGCGTTTAAGAAAACAGTTGTCATCCGGGATAAAAAGATTGAAGTTCAAGACGGCCACATGGAAGCTCCTGACCTTCATCTCATCGCTGATAGCAAAACGTGGTTAAATTTTTTAGCGAAGGAAGAAAACCTCTTTTGGGCCATGCTCCGGAGGAAGATTCGCATTAAAGGGTCGCCCCGCTTGATGAAATCCTTTGCCCGCTGTTTCCCGTCATAAGGAGAGTCGTTTTTTTTGAGACATTGGAACCGTGCCTGGATCAAAGATCGAGTTCGAACTTCTGCTCGATGACTTTTGTTCCCCATTGCGTCCCTTCGTTTTGAAAGACCAGCTTGAACCCGAACTTTTCATAGAGATGGCGTGCTGGATGAAGCCCTTCAAAGGTCCAGAGATAGACCCGTCCATAGCCGTTTTTTCTGCAGAAGGAGACGGCTTCCTCCATCAATCGATTCCCGAAACCGCGCCCCTGCACCTTTGAGGAGAGAATGAACCATCTGAGGTGAGCGCCTTCCGTTGTAGCTTTTATTCCATCGATGGCAATCCCTCCCTCCACCCGGCCGTCTTGGCAGAGGGTCCAGAAGCCGTCGCGTGACTCATCCAATCGTCTGAGAAACTCAGACAATTTGGTCGCTACCTTGGCTTCGAAGAAAAGCCCGAACCCCCAGTGTTGGTGGTAATAAGTTCCATGAAGCTCCACTATTCGACCAATCGCTCCTGGGGTGTATCCTTTAAAAATGATTTCATTCATCAGGTTAAAAGGGCCAGAAACCTCTCAACACTCATGGCCCAGGTATTGTTAGGGTGCTTCTGAAGTATTTCCCGCTGATTAACAACTTGAACCCCAAGCGTGGGGCTGTCAGGAAACCATTTATGACGGTTCTGAAGAGTCCTGGATAGTTGAGTGTCGTTTAATTTAACTTCCACAGCCAAGATGGGCTTTCTATCGGCCTCAACGATGAAATCAATTTCCTGCTTATCGAGGGTTCGGAGATAATATAATTGGTAATTTCCCAGACCCATATCTGTCAAAGTCAAACATGCCCTGTAGAGATAGGTAGCTACCATATTCTCAAGTCTTCCTAGCTCCTCGGGGACATAATACCAGTCGAGAAAATACCATTTTTTCTCTCGCCGAAGACCTCTCGAAACCTTTTTAGCCCAGGGTGCCACTGGAAATAACAGATAGAGCCTCTTCAACTGCTCCAGCCAGACCTTGACGGTTGTGTGCGCGACTTCAAGCTCTCCTGCCAGATTGGCCATGGAAAGGGGCGCCATGATCCTTGAGGGCATCAGAAAGAGAAGATTCTCCACCTTATCAAGTTCAACGATTTTGGTGACGTCTTTGAGTTCTTCATGAATGACCAGACTCAAATAATCCTGGTGCCACTTCCGGCTGAACCGCTCATTTTGCTTTAGAAAAGGTTCGGGAAAGGGCCCATACCGCCAGAGATGTTGATAGGCCTCCTCTACCGAAGCGGAAATCTTTCTCGAAACCTGCTCTTCAAAAGTTTTCGAAAGTTTATGGGGCGATCTCTCTGCTAAAAAAGAAACTCCTTTCGGAAGGTCGGTAATTTCGCCAATGTTAAAAGGCATCATATGGAAGAGATTGTATCTTCCTACAAGGGAATCGCCAGAACGGCGGAAAATATCCAGACGTGCACTTCCTGTAATCAGAAATCGGAACTCATCTCCAAAAACATCGTAAACCGCCTTTAAAATGTCCCTCCAGCGGTTTCGTTTATGAATCTCGTCAAATACAATCCATGGGTCCCGAATGCCAAGAGATCTTGCAGGGGATTCAAAAAAGCGGTTACTGGTAAGATAAGCCTTTCGCGTCGAGACATCATCCCAGTTGAAATAGAGGGGGGAGCATCCCTTTTTCTCCAGCCAGTGTTTGGCAAGCCTTGTCTTTCCAACCTGCCTTGGGCCTGCCAGAAAGACCATATGCCTGCCGATCAGACTCTCGTCAAAGGCATAATCCTCCACCCATCTTGGGATATAATCTTTTGAGTTCATAGGCTCATTTTATCGCGATAAGATGAGCGTGTCAACTCAAACTATCGAAAATTGAAAAGAGCTCTGCAAAACTACTTTTCGCTCTCTGATTACGCAGATTTCAAAAAATTGATTCCACAGATTTCTCTATAGTTTTCGATGTATTTTAAATCGCGTAATCGTTGCATAATCGGTGTAATCGGAGATTTCTGGACTTTTTCAAAAATCTCTTGAAAAATGAAAGAAATTTATTATCGACAAATTAACCATTTCATGGCTAATTATTGACCATGATACGGCGATATTTACAAGATGTTTGTCACACTGAATTGATGAGTCGGATATCACGAGTTTGAAACAATGTGCTGAGGATCTTAAAGATAAACTTCTCTTCTCTGTGATTATTTATTCAGGGACTGAGATCGTTCCCATCGCCCCCCAAATGGTCGCCATTCCATTCCCAGTCTTTTTTGGAATTTAGATTTCGCCATGCTTCAGGAGTCGAGGATTTCTGAAATCGTCAGGCCAGATCCATATACGAAAATCATATCCAAACATTACAGCAGCTCTATTACAGATAGAGAGTCTTCTGGGCAAGAGAGTTCCTCCAAGGCCCCTTCGGTTATCAGATTTCACAAAGAGGGAAGGTAAATCCACAGCAAACGTTAATAATTTCTGGTAGAAATCATCAAACCGGGTGGAAACACGGAGATCAAGTCCAAGTATTCTTTTTTACCCAATGGCTACAATTATGTGGATATAATCTTCTGTCACTTAAAGGTAAGTTAAAATACTTTTCCCAGACTTCTTGGGTTTGAATGTAAATTTTACACGGAACTTTTGAAGTATCGAGCAATTCTTTCGGTTCAGAGAAAGTAAGACTCCATCTTTTGACTTTTCTGAAATTTTTACATGTTTTGCACCAGGTGAATTTCTTTGGATCTAACTCAATAATTTTTTCCCTTTTCTTTTGCCAAAAGTCAGTTTCCGTCTTATATTCAGCCTGTTGTTTTTCTCTAATCTCGGCTTCTCGCTTCATTCTCTCTTCTTTCTCAGACCGAAGCCTCAAACGTTCCTGTTCAAATGATAAATATTTCAAAATTTCTTGATAGGCAAAGTTGATTCTCTTAAGTTCTTCTTCTGCCTTTTTTCTCAGGCGATCATTATGAGAGAACCGGTCGGGGTGCCAAACATTGACCAAATCTCGATAGGCTTGTTTCACTTCATTCAGAGACGAATCGGGGAGAACCCTTAGAATTTCGAAGCACTTTTCAATATCCATGAGAATGAGAGTATAATGATTGAATAAGTCGTAGTTAGTTAACTACTTCATAATTGCCGGGAGCTCTTTCTTTTCTCTGTCACCCTTTTGGTAATCATCCCACTTGTAATTGGCAACTAATCTGTGGTTGGCGAAAAATAGAATTCTGTTCTGTTTATAATAAATCCAGACATCATTAAAGGCTTTATGCCTTCCCCCAACCTCTACGCCTCGCAATCCGTAGGTTATCTGGTATTGTCCTCCCTCTACTGTCCATGTGGCTTGCTCATCTGGTTTTCCCCATTCTTCCAAAAAAGCAAATTGGTTCAGTCCTGAAATAAAAATCCCCTCTCTGATATGTTTCCTGTGTTTCGCCATTGGTGTTGAGCATCCGATTAAAACCACGAACATAATAAAAATGAAAACAAATTTTTTCATACCTGTCACCTCCCACATGCATTTTTCGTGAACTATGATAGTTCAGCTTGAGAACAGGGTACGAAAATCCATTAATGGAAACTGACCATAAAATATCATGTTCATTTCCATCATCGTCCATTCAATTTAAAGAAGTTTTCAATCACCGCTGGATCACACCTGCGAGTTATAGTAATCCAGAAATATTCATCAATCACTTTGGGATACGCTTTATGCCTTTTATCGAGAATCTCTAACAAAGCATTCCACTCAATTCCAGATTTTGATAATTCAGCTCTGACTTCTTTCAATTCCTTTTGAATTATTGAAAGATAGCCGATATAGCCGGAGCCGTCACCTTCCAAATTTAATTTTTTGTAGATAGGTGTGTCCCACGGAGAAAAGAGATTTGACCGCAGAACAAATAGCGTTTTAGCAGCCCCGACTGGTCCAATACGGACATCAATGCCCTGATCACCCCGTTCTTTTGTTGCTGCTCGTCGATTTGACAAATCATTGAAAAGGTCAATAATTGTTTTTTTATTTGCAGATAAATCATAGTCTATCAGGCAGTCATTTGAGCTCGGGAGTTTCGATTCGTTTATTTCATACCATTTCATGATACTGTTCATTGATGCTTTTTCAGCGGTTTTCTTAAACTGACGGCAGCCCCATGAACGAAGCCACTCAATTAGAGCAATGACTTGATCCTTGTCGTTTAATTGGAGGTTTGGATATTTTGTTGATAAAGATAAATATTTGGCGTCGTAATCAGAAAACTGATTGTATAAGTAACATGCAGTTCTAAGATGCGCTAATTTCATTTTATGCCTAACGACATGCTTTTCAGGCGCGCGTTGCTTTGAAGGCGTCGCCTGGAAGCATTTGCTATGCGATTCGCGCCCTCATCAGCGACTATCCACGATCCGGAGCAGATGAGAGGCAAGCAGCACCATCTCTTGCGCCTCGGAACTGTCGCTGATAGTAATGGTTCTATGAGAATGCGGATTCTTGTAGGAACCGATTGCACCAGCAAAAAGATGTGACAGAGCTTCCCTCTCTGGTCGATTCTGCTGCTGATTTGTTAATGGTCCGTTGTCTGGGTTGAATGCGCGGCGCATTAGATCCACGCCAATATCGGTTTCCGCGAAGCCACCCTTAGCCCTTACAGCTTCTTCCACAGCACGAAAGGCAATAAACACCGCGTCGGACAGATCTCCTCTCGCGAGGGCAATCCAAACACGATCTGAAATGGACGGGTGAAGCATCGCCTTTGGCAGGGAGGCAGCACGGCGAAACTGATCAAAGCGATTGCGATCCAGCAATTCACGTCCACGGCGCCCAAACATGCGGAAGCCGTTTTGGCCGTTTATGCCTGGGGCTGGCAGCAAGAATGCGTTGACCTCTAACCAATGCAACGCCTCTATTAGAGCCACTTCAACTTCTTGCTGTTGATTTCGCTGCAATCGTTGTGGTTGACCCACCGGCGAGTCAGTGGAAATGATCACGTTCCGATGGACGATACCATTCTGCAAGTTACTTTGCCCCACCTGAAGCAGTTGGTAGGCGAGTTCCTCAGGCGCAAGGCCGATGAGAACCTGTGGGTCATCGATGAGATCGAGAATGTTCATGTGCTTCTTCGTTCATCATTGCCGCATAACAACCAAAATAGAGTGCGGGGCACTCACTTCCTTGAAATGGCAGAGAGCTATTTCCCGTCGCCTTGATTGACTTGTCAGCCGTTGGTCCCTGCCCCTAAATCTAACCTGTCCCAATGGGACACGACAGTGCCCTGTGAAATCGACATTCGTTGCCATCTAAATATTGGCAGCATATCACAAAATTCTTCTTCCGAAATGTTTTAGGGACCAGTACTCAAATGGGGTGAAAAGGCTGTTCATGCCTCTTTCGAAATAGACGCCGCTAACTGCCTTGATTGTGAGCTTGCGCCCCGCGTCGAAAAATCCCCGGTCCGAAGATACAGCGAACATGGTAAATAGGAGAACCAGAGAGATGAAACGGGGCGAGAGATTCCTGTCACCTGGTTGTTTATTTCCGCTTGTAGTGTACACCTTTTTGAAGAGTTAGTAAAGAGAAAATTACAGGAAGAAAAGGGAACCCTTTAAGATGAAAACCAGATTTCTGAGTTTTGGACTGTTTTGAATTTTGGATTACTACTCTTTGGCGTTTGACATGACATTCGTCATCTTCATCTCTTCCAGTTCAAGGGCGAGGATTTCCCAGAGATGGGTGAGCTCTTTAACCTGCTCCCTGATCTGCTTGTGGGCCTGGACTGTCTCGTAAGTCTCCTTCTGATTGAGGTAGAGGTTGGGATCGGAAAGTTTCTGGTTGAGATGATCCAGTTTCTGCGTGGCCTCCTGAAGGGATTTCTCCGCTTCCTGAACTCTCTTTTCGAGGCCGGAGAGCTGCTTGCGGAACCGGTCCATCTCCTGCGCCCTCTTTCGCCTCTCCTCCTTAACCCTGGATGAGGGTCTTTGCTTTGTTGGGACGGGCGGTTTATAAACCGCCCCTACATCTATTATATGAATCCGTTGCTTTTTATAGAGGTAATCATCATAATTTCCGAGGTAGACATTGGGAGTTCCCTGATCGATCTCGATCACCTTGCCGGCAATCTGGTTGATGAGATGGCGGTCGTGGGTGATCAGACAGATCGTTCCCTGAAACTGTTTCAAAGCCATCTCCAGCACATTTCTCGACGCAATATCGAGGTGGCTCGTGGGCTCATCGAGGAGCAGGAGGTTGGCAGGTTTGAGAAGCATCTTTGCAAGGACCAGACGGCTCTTTTCGCCGCCGCTCAGAACAGAGACCCTCTTCTCGATATCATCTCCGCTGAAGAGAAAGGTTCCCAGGAGAGTCCGAAGTTGAGTCTGGCTCTCATCCGTGGCAATGGAGAGGAGTTCTTCATAAACGGTATTTTCAGGACGAAGGAGGTCGCACAGATGCTGGGAAAAGTAGGCGCGAGTCACGTCCTTTCCGAGAACGATCTCCCCTTTCTCATAAGCGAGCACGCCGGCCAATATCTTTAACAGGGTCGATTTACCCGCCCCATTGGGCCCGACCAGGGCCGCCTTATCTCCCCGGAAGAAGGTGAGGTCGATCCCCCGGTAGACCCCGGTCTCTCCATAATTCTTATGAAGATTCTTCACCTCCAGGACCCTGTGACCGCTTCTTTTAGGGACAGGGAACTCGAATCGAATCTCTCTCCTCTCTTTAAGCAGTTCGATCCTGTCCATCTTTTCGAGCATCTTAATCCGGCTCTGAACCTGACTCGATTTTGTGTTTTTAGCTCGAAATCGCTCAATAAACCTTTCAGTCTGCTCGATCTTTTTCTGCTGGGTTTTGTAGGTCGCCTCAAGGATCTCCCTGCGGTTCTCTTTCTCCTCAAGGTAGCGGTTGTAGTCGCCATAATAGAGATCGATCTTTTCGCCCTCGATCTCCGCAAGTCGGTCGATGAGATAATTGAGAAAGACCCTGTCGTGCGAGACGATGACGATAGCCCCCGGGTAGCTGACCAGGAAATTCTCAAGCCAGATGAGGGATTCGAGATCGAGGTGGTTGGTCGGCTCGTCGAGGAGAAGAAGATCAGGGGACTGAAGAAGGATTTTCGACAGGGCGACTCGCATCAGCCAGCCACCGCTCAGTTCATCGGTCAGCCGGTTGAAATCCCTCTCCCTGAAACCCAATCCGTTGAGGATCTGCTTGGCCCCGGCCTCCAGGCCATATCCTCCGAGGAGGGTATATCGCTCATGAAGCTTTCCATACTCGTTTGCCAGTTTCTCCTGAGCTCTGGGATCATTGATCGAAGAGAGTTCTTCCTCCAGAATCTTCATTTTATCCTGAAGGGAGGTGATCGTTGACACGCTTTTTAAGACTTCTCCCAGAACCGTATCCCCTTTAAAAGAGATCACCTCCTGGGGGAGGTAGCCCATCTTGACCCCCTTCGCGATGAGAATCTCTCCTCCATCAATCGATTCCTCTCCGAGGATCATTCTGAAGAGGGTCGTTTTCCCGGAGCCATTGGGACCGATCAGGCCAATCCGGTCCCTTGCCCCGATCTGAAGGGAACAGTCCTTGAAGAGGACCCTGCTTCCGAACTGTTTCTGAATATGGTTGAGTGTGATCATACAATTAAAATGGAATAATGGAAGACTGGAATAATGGAAAATTGGGCGGAGGAAACTTTGCTGCTTTCATGCTAAATTCGTTGTTATTTTGTATCTGATTGTATTCTCAATAATCCAGTATTCCATTATTCCAATATTCCAGAATTATTTGTCGGTATCGTACTTATCAAAATTATAGCCTGCTTTCTTATAATCCTCCAAGGCTCGAGTCTTTAAATCTTTTCGCTTCGTCTTCTCTGCTTCTTTGTCTGCTAATTCAGCGGCATGGCTCCATTTCCCTTCTTTTTCGTACTCTTTAATTTTCCGGTCCGTTTCGGTCATTGGACCTCCCTTGATCACCACAGCGGGAGCGAAGAGAATCCGGGAGACCGGATTTTTACAATGAGGGCATTTGGTCATGGCAGACTCAGTGATCTTCTGGATCATCTCAAAACCCTGACAACAGCGATCACAACTCTTTCCTGGATCAACAGCACGGTAGGCATAAGTGGGCATGAGGACTACCTCCGCTTAAATAGATAATATCTTTCAAAAAATTGTCAAGCCCCAAACCTTAACCAAAACCTAACTAAAAATATTTGAAATTTCTCCCAAATCCCCTCCCCTTTTGGGGCAGCCTCAAAATGACCTTATTAACCTCCCCCTTTGAAAAACGAGGGGGATTTCCCACGGTCTCAAATCCCCCCTCGCCCCCCTTTTCTAAAGGGGGGTATTTCGGTCGAGAATATATCGACAATCTTTTGTCGATGTTGTTGCGCTAGGCGCCTAATCTAAAAATATGTTGACTTCAATTTATTGTTATGTTAAAAAAATCACATTTTACCTTCTCAAAAATTCCAAAAAATTTACCCCGTTAGAAATTCTAGCAGGTCTTCGCCGCGCTGAAGTGGTTCCGACCACGCAGGCGGGGCATTATTTCTAACGGGGTAAAAATCCACTTAAAATTTAAGGGAGTACCTATATCATTTTGGGATGGGGGGAGTATGAAAACAAAATTTAAAAGATCGATCATTATTCTTTTTGCCATTTCCCTTGCCCTCTTATTGGGCCCCGGATTGATGTGGGCGGCCACGCCCACACCGGAAAAAAAGGAAGTCTCCAAACCTGCTGCGGTGACCAAACCTCCGGAATCTGCGAAAAAGGGAGAGAAGTTCGTCATCAAGGGAAGGGAATACTGTTTTGAGTGTATCGACAATTCTGATTGCCTTGGTTGCCATGGCAGTAAGATCAACGAGAGGAAATTTGCTCAGTCTGTGCATGGAGCTAACTCCTGCAATAGCTGCCACTGGGATATTACAGATATTAAAACACATGAGAAAGCCAAAGGGGCAAGAATTCATGCTGAGCCTGTCACCTGTCATCGATGCCATAAGAAGGAAGGGGCGGAACATTATGCAAGCGCCCACTTCATCAACGATATTCAATGTAAAGACTGTCACAAAGAGATTCATGAAATAAGCCCCTGGAAAGGGGATAAGGCGAGGGTGATACAGAAATGCACCACCTGCCACTCTGATGACGGTTATTCAGAAAGCGTTCACGGGAAATCTGTCCTCGCGGGAAATCCGGATTCTGCTGCTTGTCATGACTGTCATGGGATGCACAAAATCCCCTTATTGAAAGGGGATGAACCCAAGGTGGTCGAGTCCCGGAAGGAGTTCCATACAGAGGTCTGTCAGAAGTGTCATGCGGATAAGGAGATGATGGAGCGAAATAAGGTCTTCGTTGTCGCTACTCAAACCTATTATGAAAGTTACCATGGAAAGGTTGAACATTTGGGTTACCCCAAACTGGTAGCAGGCTGTGCGGATTGCCATGGTTTTCACAGTATCCTTCCTCCCAAAGATCCCAAATCTCTCATCTCAGATGCGCGTCTCGTAGAGACCTGTGGAAAGTGCCATCCCGGGGCGAACACCAACTTTGTCATGTGGGTCGCCCATGCTACGCATACTGACCCGAAGAGGGATCCCATTTTTTATTGGACCTTTGTCATTATGACCGCCTTATTGGTTTCCGTGTTCAGCATGTTCTGGATCCATACCATCCTCTGGTGGAGAAGGGACTTCTGGGAAAAACGGGAATTGAGGGCGAAAGGGATCTTCTTCCCGCAACATGTCAAACCAGAAGAGGCAGGTTTCATGTATCGCCGCTTCAGCTATTTTGACATCGTGCTTCACTTCACGATGATGGTCACATTCATTGCCCTTGTCCTGACCGGACTGCCGTTGAAATTCTCTCATGCTCCCTGGGCAAAAGGTCTGATGCACTTTTTAGGAGGAGCCGGGTTAGCAGGATTGATCCACCGGATCGCTGCTGGAATCACCTTTGGTTATTTTGGAGCGGCCATCGGTTATATCATCTACTTTCTCTTCTACAAAAAGCTTCCCGGTAATCCAAACCCTCTCCAGAAACTTTTTGGTCCGGACTCGCTCTGTCCAAGGTGGAAAGATGTTGAGGATATCGTGGGGATGATCCGCTGGTTCTTTAACCAGGGGCCCAAACCCCAGTTTGACCGCTGGACCTACTGGGAGAAGTTTGATTTCCTGGCGGTGTTCTGGGGAATGTTTGCCATTGGCTTTTCCGGTTTGATGCTCTGGTTTCCGGAGGCCTTCTCCATCTTTCTGCCGGGCTGGGTGCTCAATATCGCCCAGATCGTCCATTCGGACGAAGCGCTTCTTGCTTCCGGCTTCATCTTCACGGTCCACTTCTTCAACACCCATTTCAGACCGTCGAAGTTCCCCTTTGATCCGGTGATCTTTACAGGAAGATTACCCAAATATGAACTGGTTGAAGAGCGGCTGGAACAGTATAAAAGGCTGGTGGCCCAGAAGAGGCTGGAGATCTATCGAGAAAAATATCCCAGCGCCCTGACAGATCTCTTCTCAAACGTAATGGGATTTGCCATGCTGGCCCTCGGGCTTTTCTGCGTCTTTCTAATCGCCTGGGAATTTTTAGGATAGAAAATTGGCAAATAGCAGATGGCTAATAGCATATGGCAAATGAACAATAACCATTAGCTATCTGCTATTTGCCATAAGCCGTTATTTCGTGATTTTGCAGCCTATCTTCTCAAGGTAGGCCACGTAATTAAAGGTGGGACTCTGATCTTTGGTGTGGCAGTTTCGACAGACGCCGAGGGTCACCTTTCGATCCATCTTTCCCTTGCCGGGATGGTCTTTTCCTTTTCCATGGCAGGACTCACACTGGACCCCTTTGAGATAGAAAGGGATCTCGTCCACTGTAGCATATTCTGCCATCTTTCCATAACCGGTAGAGTGGCACATCAGGCATTCCTCCTGGGCATATTTGGGCGAAGCCACGATGGTCTGTGAGGCCCTTGCATGTTTGGTCTTTAGCCAGTTGCGGTAATTCACCTCATGACATTTTTTGCAGGTGATCGCTCCGACAAAAGGACTCTCTTTGGGAATCCGGGCAATCATCTCTTTTTCGGACAGTCCTTTTTCAGGAAGGCCGATGACTTTCAGTTTGTAGAGTTTCGCTGATTCGGCGCGATAATGCTCCACCCCCTTCATGATCTTCGGATCATCCTCCACGGCAAGCTGGACAGGGATGGCGGTATATTTGTAAAAATTTTTATCTTCGAGGACGAGGAGGGCCTTCTCCACTTCCTTCTGTTTCAATTCCAAAAACTTCAGTTCCTTGATCTTCATCTCTTCCTTTTTCCCGGATCTTGCCATCTCTGCCTTAATCTGCAATGATCGGCCGGTCAGCCTTTCCATTTTCTTCTCTATCTCATCCCGCTCACTGGAAACAGAGAACTTAATGGGTTTTTTTGTATCGATGAGAGAGAAGTCGACTCTCCCCAGATATCCGCCCCTTGGTTCCAGCCGGAAGATGGGAATTTCATTCACCCTCTCTATGACCGCCTTTTGGGCCTCTCCCCCTCCTCCCAGGATGATGTCGATCTGTGGATGTTCACGAGCCAATCTCTTGTCTTTTGACTCGCCCAACTGAGAAAGGAGGATGATCAGGTCACAAGTTTCTCTCAAGCCCCTTATGACAGCCTTTGATGTTGTGATGGGGTCGAGGAGGGTCAGACCGGGGTCTATCTCCTGAAGGGCTGGGTTGAATTGGTCATCCAGGAGGCCGAAAACCCCGATCTTTAACCCGGCAATCTCCTTGATCACATAAGGGCTGAAGATACCTTTCTGAGTCTTTTTTTCAATCAGGTTAGCTGAAATGAAAGGGAATTTGGCTTTTTGTGTTGCTTCGGAGAGAAACCTCAAACCCATCATCAAATCCTTCTCCCCCACATTGACGACATCATACCCCATCTCGTTATAGGATTGGATGAGAAGATCGACTCGGAGGAGGGCATCCTTGCGTTTGGTCTCTGTATTTGAGGGCTTTCGAAAAAGGAGGTTTCCAGTATCGAGAAGGACTATTTTTTGACCCTCTTTTTTCATCCGGGAGAGAAGGGTCGATTTCTTGGCAACCCCGCCAAGAGGACTTCTGAATCAGCCGCAGGGCTCAACCTCCCCCATCACATCATTGGTATAGACAACACAGAAATGGGTTTTGGGCGCTCCATGACTGATGGGTGTCCAGTGGAGAATCAAAAGGAAGATGAGGATGGAAAGGATGGGGTGAAGGGAATTTTTCATCGAAACCTTTTCTCCCCTGCCCGAATCTCAATCTCCAGCCAGTTCTCCTTCGGCGCAAAAGGGCAGGTATATTTTTCATTGAACTCACAGAAAGGGTTATGGGCCCGGTTGAAATCGATCAGCACCTTTCCTCCGGGGATGGGTTCGATATGAAGATAACGTCCCTCCGGATAGGTCTCTGCCCCTGAGGTCTTGTCTTTAAAGGGCAGGAAAAAGTCACCCCCTCCCAAGGGCCGGTAAATTTGGAGGGTATATTCTTTCCCTTCCAATTTAAATTTGAAACGGCCGTATTTGACATATTTCTTTTCTCTCTCTTTATTCGTTGGAAGGTTAACGTAGATGGGTTTTGGATCGGTGGGATATTTTTCAATCGATCCGGTCATTGCATATTTCAGGTCGATCGGATAATAGATGAGGCCTTTGAATTTTTTTCGGGCACTCTCTTTGATGGGGGAGTGAGGGTCTTCTTTAAAAAAAAGGGCTCTCTTTTCTCGAAAAATCCTTATCTTCTCTTCTCTCCTTTCCGTGGGATCTTCTCCTTCCTTCGACAGAGAAAACCCGGTTTTCCCGGCCAAAAGGAAGAGAGAGAGACAGGAGATGAAAACCAGGGCCCATGTCCGCCCTCCATTCATAAACCCGCCCATTTAAGCCGTCCCTTGCTCTTGGGATAAAAAGCTCTTCTTTCTTTTCCCCTTTCTTCCGAAGAGAAGAAGGGTGGCGCTCAATACAACGATCCAGAACACGAGAAAGAAAAGGACAAGCAAGACAACGATGAGTAGACCGATGATTAATTTAGACATGGATTCTCCTTCCTTATTAAGAATGCGGGGGCAGAATGGATTGGATTGACATTTACCCCGTTAGAAATAATGCCCCGCTGCTCCCTCTGGGCCGGCGGCTGCGGCGGGGTTACATTTCAGATTAATTCCGGGTTCCGCCCCGTAGGGGGTTCCACCCCGGAGGGCGGGGTTTAATGCCCCGCTAGAATTTCTAACGGGGTTTACCCATTCTATAGAACCCCGCCATTAAAATCAATAACACATTTTTACTGTTGAAAAAATTCTAAAAGAATGGTAAAGAATAGTCCATTCCAGGAGGTGGGGTCTCCAATGAAAAAACTTAAGATACCTTTTTCTTTCGACAGGTTTAAAAATTATTTTAGCACTGAAAACTTACAAGAGGCTTATGATTTAATCAAAACCTTCTGGACCGACGTTTTTATAAGTTTTAAAAGAGGGACTCAAGAACACGGCCGGGCCATTAAGACCTCGCTTGTCGTTTGTGTCGTCTTATTCGTTATTCTTTCCCTTGCCCTCTTGAGATTTACCGAAAGCTCCACGTTCTGCGGCCTGTGCCATCAGATGGATGTTTATATAGAGTCGTGGCAGGCCTCCAGCCACCGCCATGCGGCCTGCACACAATGCCATTACGAGCCTGGTCTTATAAACCATCTGAAGGGAAAATGGGTGGACGGTCAGGTATCGCTCGCCTACTTCCTCTCGGGCAAGACGCCCAGCAAACCTCATGCAGAGATCAGCGATGCGAGTTGCCTTCAGAAGGGATGCCATAAGATAGAGGATCTTCAGAAGGATATGGTCTACAAGAATGTGGCTTTCTCCCACGGAAAACACCTCGAGGAGCTGAGAAGGGGGATGAAGCTTCGGTGCACCAGCTGCCATGCCCAACTCGTACAGGGAGCCCATCTCACCGTCCATGAAATCAACTGTTTCATCTGCCATTACTATCGGGCGGGCCCGAAAGGAGAGGAAGATTGTATCTCATGCGCCGTGGGAAGCTGTGTCTCCTGCCATGTGGAGCCCAAGGGGGATATCAAAATCAAAGGCTGGAATTTCAACCATCAAAAGTATATTGCGAGAGGAGTGGAATGCGAGAGGTGCCATGTGAATGTGGTTCAGGGGGATGGCCATGTCCCGGAAGGGAAATGCGTTCAGTGCCACAGTGAACCCGAGATCCTTACGACCAAATATACTCCTCAATTCATGCATAAGAAGCATGTCACCGACCACAAGATCGAATGTGCGGATTGCCACTCTCACATTCGACATGAGATCGGGCCAATTCTTACGATGGTCCATTCTCCCACCGTCTGTGATAAGTGCCACAGCAAGGAGATGCACCTGGGGCCGAGGGAATTTTACAAGGGCAGTGGCGGGATCGGGGTTCCGGACTCTCCGAGCCTCATGTATGCCACCAATGTCGATTGTGTAGCCTGCCACCGGAAGGGAGAGGAAAGCCGGGCTGCCCTTCACACCACGAAATATGTGGAGAGGGCCATGGGGGAATCGTGTGTCAGTTGCCACGGGGAGGGCTTTGATGAGACCCTAAAACAGTGGCAGCTCCTCCTCTCCAAGGCGAAAAACGAAACCGGTCAGCGCCTCTCCAATGTCCAGGGAATTCTCCTGGAAGCGGAAAAGGACAGGGCGAGATCCCCTGAGTTTAAGAAGGCCGAGAACTTCCTGAACGAGGCGCGCCACAATTACAACTTCGTCCACCTGGGGAAGGGCGCCCATAATATTGAGTATGCGATTAAACTCCTCAATGCGGCGAACTATAAGACGGAGCAGGCCCTGGTCGCCCTCGACAGGAATCATCAATCCAGAGAATTTAAGACAGAGATGACCTGTACGACTCTCTGCCATATCGGGATCGAAAAACGGGCCGTTCCTTTCAACGACATCAAATTCTCCCATGAAACCCATGTGCTCAGAAAAAAGCTCAAATGCATGGATTGCCACTCACCCCGCGACAATCACGGGAAGACTTTTTATAAGAATTGCAAAGATTGCCATCATGGCAAAGAGAGCAAGAGGGTCAAATGCGAAGACTGCCATATCTCGGTCAAAAGGCTGATTCAGGGGAAAGGGGGCATCGGAGTTAAAGACAGGCCAAGCAATAAGTTGGATGTGGTCGAATGTATCGATTGTCACCGTGGCGTGCCTGCCAAGAAGAAGGATGGCCTCGATGCGATCAAGAAACGTTGTATCGAATGCCATGACCAGAGTTACGGAGAGATGCTCATCCAGTGGAAGAAAAGTTCCGAGGCGCTTTTAACGAAATTGGCTCCGAAGATCGAGAAGGTGAGAGAGGAGATCAGAAGAATGGAAATCCGTGGCGGCCATACCTTTGTCTATCGAAAACCCTTCGGAGAAGCGGAGTTCAATTATAATCTGGCGTTGAAAGGAAATGGGGTTCATAACCTTGAATATACGGAAGATCTTATAGAGTTTGCCAATTATCGCCTCGATGAGGCCATGAAACAGTTGGCCAGGAAGAAATGAAGAAATAAAATTGTAAATAGATATTAAATTTAATGGGTTACAAGGCCGGCCCTATGGATTCATCATATATTAGGACCGGCCTTTTTTAATATGGAAGATTCCCTAAAGGAAAAACTTGACAAAGAAATTAGAATTTAATAAATTCTTCACATATTTTGTGAAAGGAGTCACAAAATTGAAATATCAAAAAATACCAGAAGCAACGATCAGGAGATTATCGAGATATTCGAGGTGTCTCGAAGAGATGGAACAAACCGGTGAGGAAGTTGTCTCTTCCGCCCAATTGGCTGGCCGGTGTATGGTCAATGCCGCCCAGGTGAGAAAGGACCTGGCCTATTTCGGTGAATTCGGCATTCGTGGCGTTGGCTATTATGTAAAGGATCTGCACAACGATATCAAAAAGATTCTGGGATCGAACAAGGAGTGGAGAATGGCGGTCGTCGGCATCGGGAATTTAGGCTCCGCTCTGCTCTCTTATAAAGATTTTCTTAAGCAGAACTATAAAATTGTTGCGGCCTTCGATATCGATCCTCAGAAAGTGATCGGGAGGGTCTCTGAAAAGTTGGGGAAACCCGTCGAGGTCCTTCATATCAGCCGGATGAAAGAAGTGGCAAAGGAGAGAAAGATTGAGATCGGTGTCATCACCACCCCTCCCTCAGAGGCTCAGGGCGTGACTGACCTCCTGGTTGAGGCAGAGGTAAGAGGCATCCTCAACTTCGCCCCTACACAGATTATTGTGCCGGAAGGATTTGTGGCCAAGGATGTTTTTTTCACCACCATCCTTGACAATCTGGCCTATCTTTTATCGAATAATTAAAGAAAGCAACCCTCTCTCCGGAAAATTTCCTTTTCTAAATTTCCTAAATCCTTTATGATGGAACAAAAGGGCAGGAGGGCCATTGTGACAGGCTACTCTGCCCTATTCACCGGGAGGAAGAGATGGAACCGAAAAAGCGAGGGGCATCTCAGGGAAATCATAAGTTAAGCCAATCTCTTGAAGGGACGGCCCCTTCCATACTCACTGAGCTTCCCGGACCAGAGGCTATGAAGGTTCTGGAAAAGGACCGGAGATTTGTTTCTCAATCTTATACAAGGGTCTATCCTCTTGTAGTAAAACGAGCAAAGGGGGTTGTTGTGGAGGATGTCGATTCGAATCGCTTCCTTGACTTCACCTCCGGCATTGCTGTGACCAATACCGGCCACTGCCATCCCCGCGTGATTGACGCCATCCATCGTCAGGCAGAGCAGTTCATTCATATGTCCGGGACGGATTTCTATTATGACGCTCAATCGAGACTGGCTCAGAAGCTTTCTGAAATCTCACCCGGATCAAAAGAGAAGAGGGTTTTCTTTGGAAACTCCGGGGCAGAGGCCATCGAAGCCGCTCTGAAACTGGCAAGGTATCATACCAAACGCCCCCGAATCATCGCTTTTTTAGGCGCTTTCCATGGAAGGACCATGGGTGCGCTCTCTTTAACAGCGAGCAAAGTGATTCATGAGAAGGGATTCTCTCCCCTTGTCCCCGGGATCACCCATGTTCCCTTTGCTTATTGCTACCGCTGTCCCTATCACCACCATGCTTATCCTGGCTGTAGCCTTGCCTGTGTGGAATGGATTCGCGAGGACCTTTTCAAAAGGAGCATCCCTCCGGAAGAGGTGGCCGCCATCTTCGTTGAACCGATTCAGGGCGAAGGAGGGTATATCGTGCCTCCTCCGGATTTTCATCAGAGGCTTTATCAGCTGGCAAAGGATTTTGGAATCCTCTTTGTTGTGGATGAGGTTCAATCAGGAATGGGAAGGACGGGGAGGATGATGGCGATTGAACACTGGGGCGTGATCCCTGACATCATTGCCCTTGCCAAGGGAATCGCTTCCGGGATGCCGTTGGGCGCCATGGTCTCACAGAGCGAAGTCATGGACTGGGTTCCAGGTTCTCATGCCAGCACCTTTGGCGGAAACCCGATCAGTTGCCGGGCCGCATTAACGACGATCGAGCTCCTTGAAGGGGGGCTCATTGAAAATGCGGCGAGGATCGGGAACTACATCCTCGGAAAATTGAGAGAGCTCCAGAAGCAATTTGAACTGATCGGCGATGTGAGGGGCAAAGGATTGATGATCGGGATCGAATTGGTCAAAGATCGAGAGACAAAGAAGAAAGCCCTTGAGGAAAGAGATAGAATGATTCAGGCCTGCTTTGAAAAGGGGTTGCTCATCCTGGGATGCGGGGAGAATGTGATCCGCCTCATCCCTCCCTTGATCATCACCCAAAACGAAGCGGACACCGCCCTCACCATCTTGGAGGAGGTGTTGAGGAAAGTCGAGAAAGACTGATTCCTTGAGATATATTAAAGGTCTCAAAATTGGATTGACCTTCATCACAAAATCTCCCCTGACCCCTCTTTGCCCTCCGGGCCAGCTTCCGGCTCGGAGAGTCCTCCAGCTCGGAGAGAGGCCCTATGGGCCGGCGGCCAAAGAGGGGTAATTTCCTCCCTTTGGTAATCTTTTTCCTGTCAAAGACAGGCAAAGGGAGGTGAGGAGGGATTTTGTAAAACAATGTTGCCATTATTATGAGACTGTTAATATGCAGCCATAGGTTTTAGCTTGCCCTTTTTTTCAACATCTGAATCAATTCATCGGTGGTGAGGAGGTAGGCAAAACCAAAACCGAGGTTTTTAAGGGTGGAGAGATGGTGGTCGCTTTTTCCGGTGGCCGTCCCGTCAATCAGAAAGAAGATTCGATAACCCCTCATAAAGGCATCCCGTGCCGTTGTCTCGCAACAGAGGTTCGTCATCACCCCTGAGATGATCACATCCCGGACTTTCTTGGATTGGAGGATTCTTGTGAGATCGGTTTCCAGAAAGGCGCTGTAATGTTTTTTCGGAAGGATCGTATCCTTTGAGTCGATCGGAATCTCAGGGATAAATTTCCAGTCCTCTGATCCCTGGAGGATCACTTGTCCCCACCATTCTTTGAGCTCTCCACCCTCCTCTTGAGCAGAATCTTTGTGGCCATGCCGGGTGAAAATAATAGGGATCTCTTTTTGATGACAGGATCGGATGACTTTCAGGATGTTACCCAAAACAGGCGGGGTAATCTTTTTGAAGTAGTTCTGCATATCGATGACAAGGAGGCAAGCCCGCCCCGGATTGACCACCGCCTTCCTTTCCCGGTAAGGCTTAAGTTCCTTTAGTATTTTTTCAAGATCGAGTTTCATCCTTTTTTCCACTTCGGATGATCAACCAGCAGAGGCCTTCCATCCCTCTCAACGAGGATCTTAACAAACCCGGTTTTTTCTATGTCGCCATAGTTATGGCCTGCGTCTCCGGGATAGACGGCAAAGAAGATGAAAGGTGTCTT
The DNA here is from genome assembly GCA_001798855.1 of Deltaproteobacteria bacterium RBG_16_49_23. GTDB lineage: Bacteria > Desulfobacterota > BSN033 > BSN033 > UBA1163 > RBG-16-49-23. The sequence continues at coordinate 59,025 of MGQQ01000126.1, forward strand.
CCCCGTATTGATCATCCGGTGCCCCCAGTAGGGAGGGATATAGGCAGCCGTCCCGGGGCGGATGGCGATGGATTCGAAATCCCCTTCCACGGTCTGCATGAGAAGGCAGCCCTCTCCTTCCAGACCGAGATACACCTCCGAAGTGTCAGGACGCCTGTGGTAATGGCCCTTGGTCATATGATATTCATCGCCGACCTTTCCAGGGTGGATCGTGGTCGTGGCAATCTGGAGATGGCCATTCTCTTCGGGCAAGACCTTCTCACTGAAGGAATAGATGAGGGGATTCCCCTTTTCGAGAATCCTGCGTTCTGCTTCGGTGTCGAGAAACATTCCCTTCATGTCGCTCAATTTCCGGATGTTGGTCCGGTCATGAGGCGTCAGTTCTCCCGTCTTAAAGTCAAGATTCATCGGAAAGGGTCTCATCAACATTTTTCCTCCTTCCACTCTCCCCATTGGATAGAGGGATGGGGTGAGGGGATAAGTTCGATTGGATTAAACGGATAGATATTTGAGAATGATCCTCGCATAGATTCGAGCAGCCTGAACCAGAGCATCCACTTCCACGGATTCATCCGTGGTATGGGATTGCTCCGTTCCTCCCGGACCGAAGATGAGTGTCGGGATGCGAAATTGATTGATATAGAAACGTCCATCCGTGAATCCGGAAAACCCTCTGACCGTCGGCCTTTCTCCTCTCACCTCCAGGCCAGCTTCGAGGCCGATCCGGACGATCTCCTCATCAGGATGAATCTCCGAAGGTTCCGCATAATCGATCTCTTCGATTTGATATTTGAAAAGGGGATTTCGTGCCTGAACAAATTCGATGGCCTCCTTTATTTCTCTTAAGACTTCCTTTTTTTTCTCATCGGGCAGCAATCTCCGGTCCACTTCGATCTCGCATCGATCCGGCACAACGTTGACCTTTGTCCCGCCCTGAATCTTTCCGATATTGATCGTGGGTTTTCCAAGCAAGGGATGCTCTTTAAGAAGCGGGATATTTTTCAGACGGTCAATCAGATGCATCATCATTTCGATGGCATTGACGCCCTGCTCGGGTCTTGAACCGTGGGCCGATTTTCCAAAGGAAGTGATCCTCAGCCAGAGAGCTCCTTTCTGGGCAATGACCAGATCGAGGCCTGTCGGTTCTCCCACAATGACGGCATCCCCTTTGATCGGTCCCTTTTGGGCGAGAAATCCCATGCCCTGATGGCCATGGGATTCTTCATCGGAGACAAGATGGA